>JAQUWX010000013.1:0-4208 GCA_028692635.1 Alphaproteobacteria bacterium | reverse complement strand
AATGCCTCAATCCATAATAATCACCGGAGCGTCAGGATTTTTAGGCACCGCCGTATTGCGCGAACTGAAATCACGCGATAACAAAAACATAAAAATAATCCCGGTATCGCGCCGCCCCGTTGAGGGCGGAATAATAGTCAGCGACTATAGCGAGACTCCATGCGGAGACATCCTGATCCACCTGGCGGAAGAGCGCGACCGAGCGCTAGTCGAAACCATGGGCGAGGAATACATCCAAAAAACCGGGGCTACGCTGACCGCGCTTATTTCAAAGAAATACAATCGCATTATCTACGCATCGTCGGCGACTCTATACGGAGACGCCATCCCCGCCCCTCACCGCCCGGAAGATCCGGTTTACGCGACCGACATCTACAACAAAGCCAAAAGCGAAGGTGAAAAAGCGGTCCTCGAAACAAGAATTGGAATAATCGCCCGACTGGCCAATTTGTACGGACCCGGCATGGCGCAAAACAACGTGATTTCGACAATAATCGATCAGGCGCGCCAAACAACCGATAACCCATTGAAAGTACGGGATGATACCCCCATAAGAGATTTTTTATGGATAAGCGATGCCGCTCGCGCCCTCGCCTCGATGGCGACAGAACCAGTGATTGCTAAGACCGAGCAAGCGATATACAACGTTGGGTCAGGAATAGGCATTTCTGTAAGAGAAATGGCAAGGTTAGCCCTGAAAATCTCAGGTCAGCCGATGCGCTCTGTGATTGCAGAAAAGTCCTCTGACCGGCAATCGACGATTGTGCTGGACATCTCAAGCACGAGAATCGATTGGAAGTGGGAGCCAAGTGTGGATATGGCATCAGGATTATCCGCTCTTTTGACCAATTGACAACGCGATCTAAGGCAATGATAAACAAAAGAATTATAGCGGTATTTACCGGGAACCGAGCGGAATACGGCCTGCAATACCCCATACTTCGAGCGATCGACAGGCACCCGGACCTTGACTATAGGCTTCTGGTATCGGGAGCGCACCTCGACAAAGACTTTGGGCGCACGCTTGATGAGATCAAAGCGGATGGCTTTCGTATCGATGCCGAAATAAAAATAGAGATGGACGCAAACTCGCTGTTCGCCACAGCACAAGCCATAGGCTCTGGCGTTTTGTCTATAAGCAAAACTCTAGCGGAAATAAAACCTGACATAGTTGTGGTATATGCGGACCGTTTTGAGGGCTTTGCCGCGATAATCGCCTCCAGCCAGATGAGCATCCCCACCGCGCATATAGAAGGCGGAGATTTGACCGAAGGCGGAGCGCTGGACGATTCCGTACGCCACGCCATGACGAAACTGGCGCACCTTCACTTCACCACGAACCAGCAGGCCAGCAACCGCGTAATGGCCATGGGCGAGGAAGCATGGAGGGTCCACACCGTAGGCTTTCCCGCGATTGACATGATAGAGGAAGGCCGCTTTGCCAGCCCGGAAGAGTGCATAGACAAACTGGAACTTGATCTTAGCAAACCGATTGTCCTCTTCACCCAACATTCTGTCACGACTGAATTTGAGAATGCCGCAGCGCAGCTGGAACCATCGCTCGAAGCCATGCACCGGCTATCACGCGAAGGAGTGCAAGTAATCCTCACCTACCCGAACAACGACGCCGGAGGCCGAGCCATAATCGACCGCCTTGAGGAAGAGCGCAAAAAATCGATAGAGAACATCCAGATTCACAGATCGCTGGGAAGATACCTATACCACGGAGTGCTAGCCCTCGCCCGGCTAGAGTACGCAAGAATAGCCTGCGTCGGAAACTCATCCTCAGGAATAAAGGAAACGCCAGTATTTGGCTGTCCCACAGTGAACATTGGCTCAAGACAGGAAGGCCGCCTTAGAAGCGATAACGTAATAGACGCCGGGTATAGCGCTGACGAAATTGAAAAAGCCTCGTTAAAAGCCCTTTTTGACAAAGACTTCCGCCAGATTTGCAAGAAAGCGCCAAACCCCTATTATCTGGGAGGAGCGGGCAAAAAAATCGCAGACATTCTCGCGGCAACTCCGCTGGATCAAAAACTAATAAGAAAGCGCATGACTCTTAAAGGCATAGCAAAAGACGGTTGGTATCAATAATAAATAAGGTGAACTTAATGGGTACTCTTTGCGTAATAGCGGCTCGCGGCGGAAGCAAAGGCTTGCCTGGCAAAAACATCCGTATGCTTCTGGGCAAGCCAGTCATAGTCTGGGCGATTGAAAAAGCGCTAGAGTCCAAAATGTTCGAGCAGATAGCGGTTAGCACCGACTCCCCGGAGATCGCCCAAATTGCCCGCAAAGCAGGAGCAGATGTTCCGTTCATGCGCCCTGCTGAATTGGCGCTCTCCAACACCGGAAAATTTCAAGTATGGCAGCACGCTCTTGAAGCCTGTGAAAAACACTATTGCAAGGAATACGACACATACGTCGATATAGACTGCACTAACCCGTTAATAGAGACTCAAGATATAATTAACTCCATCAACCAATTCAAAGCGTCCCGCAAGCGCGGAGTCGATGCCGTATTCACAGTATCGAACGCCAGACGCAATCCCTATTTCAACCTCGTGGAAGCCGACGCCGAGGGAGCGCTCAAGATGAGCAAACAACTTCCGGGCAAAGTCCTATGCCGCCAGGAAGCCCCGGAAGTATATGAACATGTAGCCGGAGTATATGTGCTCGCTCCTGAATATCTGCGCAGCGCAAATCATCTACTCGACGGCCATGCGGAAGGATACGAAGTTCCCGAAGACAAACATCTCGATATAGACAGCGAAACGGATTTTCTAATAATCGAATACATGATGAAGCTCCGCGCCGCAGAGGGACAAAAAGCGTCATGACGGAAAAGCCCCTTCCTGTTACGGCAACGATGTACGACGTGGTGAAAACCATAGAGTCAAGCCGACGCCGCATCGCGATTGTCACAAGCAAAGACGGCATGCTCCTCGGCACATTGACGGACGGCGACGTAAGAAGATGCATCCTCGCTGGCGGAGACATGAAGACGCTTGCGACCCGCGCCATGAATTCCGAGCCGGTGACCGCGCAGATAAACAGCCCCAGCGATCACATCATGGACCTTATGAAAAGAGCCAACGTGATGACCATCCCGCTGGTGGACGAGCAGGGTCGCTTTGTTAAATTAGTTCACCTGTTCGACCTCGACGAAAAAACGGAAGCGCCGGGCAAAGCCAGATTTGCCGCTGCGGTCATAATGGCGGGAGGCGAAGGAGCGAGGCTCCACCCGCTGACGAAAAGCATTCCCAAACCGATGATTGAGATCGACGGCATTCCTCTTCTTGAAAGACAAGTGCGCGGCCTGGCCGAAGCCGGAGTAAAGCTGTGCTATCTTTCGGTAAATTACTTATCGCAGGTAATCGAAGATTATTTTAAAGACGGCTCGGAATTTGGCCTGACAATCCGATATTTGCGCGAAGAAAATAAAATGGGAACGGCTGGAGCGCTAAGCCTGCTTGAGGAAAAACCAAAAGGAACGCTGCTGGTAATGAACGGCGACATCCTGACCAATTCCAATTTCGGCAGCCTCTACACATATCACCTGGGCCACAAAGCGGCAGTCACCGTCGCGGCAGTCGAGCATCACGTTCAAATTCCATATGGCGTGATACAATCCGAAGGAGCTCTCGTTAAAGGGATCGAGGAAAAACCGTCCCAGAGATTCCTGTGCAACGCCGGAATTTACGCCCTTTCGCCCGAAGCCTTAAAACTCATTCCCCAAAATTTTTATAATATGACGGACCTGATCCGCGACTGCATAAGCGGCAACAAAGTCGTATCGGTCTTTCCCATCCATGAATTCTGGAGCGATATAGGAACGCTTGCTGACCTGGAGAAAGCCCGCAAACTATTTTCCAAAATAAAGGAAAGTGCATGACAGAGAATTTTGACCGGAAAAAAGTTTTTGTAACCGGCGCCGACGGATTTATCGGGAGCCACGTTGTCGAAGCGCTTGTAAAAAGCGGAGCTAAAGTGCGCGGCCTGGTTTATTACAATTCATGGAATCATTTTGGATGGCTTGAAGACTTATCCCCCGACATCCTCAAAAGCGTCGAGCTTTTCCCCGGAGACGTCCGCGACACCGAGCGAGTGCGCGAAGGAGTAAAAGGCAGCGATTATGTATTTCACCTATCCAGCCTGATCGCAATCCCATACAGCTATGCAGCGCCGCGCTCTTACGTTGACACCAACGT
>JAQUWX010000067.1 GCA_028692635.1 Alphaproteobacteria bacterium | reverse complement strand
TTGATCGACTGAGAAATAGTCTTCCAGTTAGTCAGCATTCCGCCGAGCCAACGATGATTGACATAATACTGTCCGCAGCGCTTAGCCGCTTCAGCAATCTTGTCCTGAGCCTGACGCTTGGTGCCAACAAAAAGCACCCGACCGCCGCCTGCGGCAGTATCGCGCAGCTGTTGCAAAGCGCGCTGAAAAGCAGGAACGCTCTGCTCGAGATCGATAATATGCACGCCATTGCGCACGCCAAATATATAGCTGTGCATTTTGGGATTCCAACGGCGAGTATTGTGGCCGAAATGAACACCGGCCTCAAATAATTGCCGCAGTGTTACGACTGGCATAGTCATGTTTTACTTCCTTCTCCGGTTAAGCCTCCGTGCGTCATAAGAGCCGCCACCCCAAAGGGCAAAAGCGACACCGGACGGCCAAATGCAGGATTTACCGCAAAGGCCAAACACACGTGCGTTTTAAAATAAAGCCCAGCACCACGCCAAGCCTCCCAGCCTATACCCCCCCACCCACCAAAGAGTCAAGCCGGGAACAGATGACAGAAGACAGGTATCAGGGATCAGAAAGTAAGAGCTTCTGTCATCTGATTCCTGTCATCTGTCCTCTGCCTCCGCACCCTCGAAGAACCAATCTATAGACACATTTAGAGCATTGGCGAGCCGCAAAAGATTACTTGCGCTTATCCTGTTAGTCCCGTTCTCATATTTCTGGATCTGTTGAAACGTAACCCCAACCAAAGCGCCAAGACGCCCCTGGCTCAGCCCGCACAAATAGCGAGCAAGAGCCAACCTCCTCCCCACATGCGCATCAATAGGGTTAATAACCTTTTCGTGTGATTTCATATCCCTCTCCGTTCAAGCAACAGAAAAGACCACCAAGGCACAATCGCCTTGGTGATCGGGGAGTTAGAAAACCTACCATTACGAAGGTCGCACTGGCCTTTAGGCTTTCGCCCTGAACATACGCCAATGCCTCCCCGACCGTACAGTCGAGGAGTGCTTTTTCCGGTCGCACAAAGCCGGTAATGGTAAGGGTTTCTACGCCCCGAAGGCCAACTTTAGCTGCCTTCTTAGAACACCATGAATGCGATCCAGAAAAAACTCAAGTAATGAAATACCGACATTAACCATAATCTCCTGGGCTGAAACCATTGTTCTTATGGGCCTGACCGAAAAAATGCGTTATTCTATGCCTACAAATTAAGTGAACTTACTCGGAGAAGCCCCATGTCTCCCCCAGTGGACACATTCTTTTACGGCCCTCAGAAAATAACAACGTATCGCGACAACCCGCATATAGGAAGAAAGTCCGCAACACCAAATGCGCGCTTTGACGAATCCCAGCACTATTCATCCACACAATCAGACAAAAAAAACAACCACAAGCCGCCGCCAGACCAGCAAGAAAAACGCCCTAAATTCCCTCATACACAAAGCCTTCCACCAGACGACCACCTTAGCAGAATTGGAGCGCTGGCCCCCCACCCTTATCAACCCCCCTCAACCCGCAGCGTAGTTAAGCGTGGGCTCACCTATGAGCTATCCCACAATCCACAACCCTAGGCACAAACCCTAGGCTCTCAATAAACCGCACCAAATCTTTCACACTGACGCAGGTTGAAGCCGCGTTGTGCAGAGGGTGACAATTTATCTTCTCTATTTTCATCAAATCAGCATCAAGAATGACATTTGTGCGGCGCTCGACATCGTTCATAAGCGCGAACGGAGTGACCGATCCGGCAGGAACTTTCAAAACATCCAACAACAACTCTGGCTTACCGAAAGACAGCCTGGCCGACCCCACATGTTTTTCTATATCCCCAAGCGAAGCGCGTTTATCGCAAGAAATAACGACCAGCCAAATCTGATCTTTTTTATCTTTCAAAAACAGATTTTTGCAAGCCGTCCCTGGAATTTTGTCATGCCAATCGCGCCCCTGCTCCGCCGTAAATATAGGAGGATGCGAAACCGTCTCATGATTGATATCAAGAGAATCAAGATAAGAAAAAAGCTGCTCGGGCGAAACGGACATATTGTCTGTTTACCAGCCCTCAAAATAAAAAGCACAAAAAAACGGCGAAACAACGATCAAAACATCGTCGCTCCGCCGTTTTTTAAAAATCAGTTTTTGTAATATCCGACAGAAATCAGATAATTTCCAACCCTTACGACATAGGAGGACTTATCCTTTATCTTGTCCTTATCGGCAGCATCTGGCCATTTATAATCAACCCAGCCTGTCTCTTTCACATCCAGCATGGACTGCATAAAACTGAACCCGGTTACATCCTTCATGGAAGCGACAGACTTACCGATAAGCACGGGCTTTGCGCCATGAGCCTTAATAAGGCCGGTTCTATCGAACGCATACACATAGAGGTCGCGATCTATGAACCCGCCATTTTTGTCCTGAAACTTGGAAAAAGCCCTGTCTCCCTCCGCTTTTACCAGAGCGGCGGCTTTCTCGGCCATAGCCATAGCTTCCTCACGAGTGCCTCTTTCAGCAGCCATAACTGGCGACGACATTAAAACTGCTACAAAAAGAGATAATCCTAAAAGCTTTTTAAATTTCATTTTTCACTCTCCTTGAGATGAAAGAATAATAGAGGAAGGCGCACACAAGATACGTTAACCCTGTTACAGAGTAAAGCCGCAAGCCGCCCATACGGGTGTATTTCAACTTTTCATCTTAATAGACAAAGAGTCCAAAGCGCCTTGTAAAATATATGCGGCGGCGGCTTTATCTATAGTCTCATCGCGACGCTTACGAGACATATCGTCTGAAATCATGAATCTTTCTACAGCAGCGGATGACAATCGTTCATCCCAAAAAGCGATAGGAATATTTTCTATTGGCAAAACGCCTGGCTTAAGCAGGTTTGCCGCAAAAGCCCTTGCTGATTGAGCCGCAGGTCCTTCGCTTCCGTCCATATTCTTAGGCAGCCCAATAATAAGCCCGCCCACGTTGCGCTCTTTAACGATCTTAGAAAAAGCCTTTGCGTTTTCCATAAACTTAGAGCGCCCAATCCCGACCAGAGGCGAGGCGACGCGACAATCTGGATCGGAAATAGCCACGCCAATGACGACGCTTCCTGGATCTATGCCTAAAAGGCATTGGCCGGGCTTGATGAAAGAGAGTAAATCGGACAGGTTGCAGATGGACATAACGGATGATACCTTGTGGACCACATCATCAAAAGCGAAATAAGCGAACCTGACATGACCCTGGATCTTAACACAGTTAACAAAATAGCCTCACTGGCGCGCCTCAAAGTCCCGGTGGAAGAGCAACCCAAAGTCCTGCAAGAGCTAAACGGCATACTTGACTGGATAGCCCAGCTGAACGAAGCCGACATATCTGGAGTGGAGCCGCTCACCTCCGTCAACGATCTTTTCCTGCGCCTGCGCGAAGACGTCGTAAGCGACGGAGGCGACTCGGAAAGCATCCTTGCCAACGCCCCGGCGAAAACGGCTGATTTCTTTATAGTGCCTAAAGTGGTGGAATAATTATGAGCAAACTTACCGATTTATCGATTACCGAAGCGCTGGCGCGACTTGACAAAAAAGAGTTCAGCGCCGTTGACCTTGCGTCTGCGCACATAGAAGGAATGAAAAAAGCGCGTTGTCTTAACGCGTTCATCACAGAAACTCCTGAGATCGCGCTTGAGCAAGCGAAGAAATCCGACGCTCGCCGCGCCGCTGGCAAAGCCGGAGCGCTGGACGGCATTCCCTTGGGCATAAAAGACCTTTATTGCACCAAGGGCGTAAAAACTACGGCGGCCAGCAAAATTCTCGACAACTTCGTGCCAACGTATGAATCCACAGTGTCCGGCAAACTGTTCGACGCCGGAGCTGTAATGCTTGGAAAAACCAGCCTCGACGAATTTGCCATGGGCGGAAGCAACACGACGAGCGCATTTGACCCCGTAGTAAGCCCCTGGACTGGACCCGATCCGGCATCTGCCACGCGCAAGCTGGTCCCCGGAGGATCGTCCGGCGGCTCTGCCGCCGCAGTTGCGGGACATTTGGCTATGGGCGCAACCGGCACCGACACGGGAGGCTCCATCCGCCAGCCAGCCTCCCTCACAGGCATAGTCGGAATAAAACCGACTTATGGCCGTTGCTCGCGTTGGGGAATAATTGCGTTTGCATCTTCGCTGGATCAGGCAGGCCCAATGACGCGCACCGTCCCGGACGCAGCGCTGATGCTTAAAACCATGGCCGGATTTGATCCGAAAGATTCAACATCTGCCGATCAACCGGTACCCGACTTTGTTTCAGCCATAGGTCAATCGATCAAGGGAATGAAGATCGGCGTTCCCCGCGAATACCGCATAGACGGCATAAATGAAGAAACTGACGCTATGTGGAACTCCGGCGCCGCCATGCTCAAAGCGGCAGGAGCTGAGATTATTGACATAAACCTGCCTCACACAAAATACGCCCTGCCGGTATATTACATAATCGCCCCCGCGGAAGCGTCCGCCAACCTGGCGCGATATGATGGAGTCCGCTTTGGCCACCGCATCGATGGTAATTCCCTGGACGAGCTTTACGAGAACACACGCGGAGCGGGTTTCGGCAAAGAGGTTCGCCGCAGAATCCTAATCGGCACCTATGTCCTTTCCGCAGGATACTATGACGCCTATTACCTGCGTGCGCAAAAAGTCCGCAGGCTGATCCGCAATGACTTCGACGAAGCGTTCAAGAAATGCGACGCGGTATTAACTCCGACAGCTCCCTCGACAGCGTTCGGCATCGGAGAAAAATCCGACGATCCCGTCCAGATGTATCTGGAAGATGTTTTCACGGTAACGCTAAATTTGGCTGGTCTGCCTGGAATATCGGTGCCGGTTGGATTGTGCAAAAACGGCCTTCCGATGGGACTGCAACTGATTGGCCGCGCTTTCGACGAAGTTAGCCTGTTTAAGGCTGCAAGCGCGCTGGAAAAAGAGGCGGGCTTTAATCACAAGCCTCCGTTCACGGTATAAAATAATTTATCAAATGGTGTAATGCATGTCTTTAATCGAAGGTCGGACCGGTTCCTGGGAAACAGTGATAGGGCTTGAAGTGCACGCCCAAGTCACATCCAAATCGAAATTATTTTCCGGCGCCTCAACCGAGTTTGGAGCCGCCCCCAATTCGCAGGTAAGCCTGGTTGACGCCGCGTTTCCCGGAATGTTGCCCGTCATAAACGGCTATTGCGTAGAGCAGGCAATTCGCACCGGCCTTGGCCTTAAAGCGCAAATAAATTTAATTTCAGTATTTGACCGCAAAAACTATTTCTACGCCGATCTTCCGGCAGGCTATCAGATCAGTCAGTTCACCCACCCCATAATCGGCAAAGGCGAGATCATACTCGACCTGCCGGACGGCTCATCGCGCACAGTCGGCATAACCCGTCTTCACCTTGAGCAAGACGCCGGAAAAAGCCTCCACGACCAAAGCCCGAATGAAACTTACGTTGATCTGAACCGCTCCGGTGTAGCGCTGATGGAAATCGTGTCCGAGCCGGACATGCGCTCAGCCGAGGAAACCGCGGCATATCTCAAAAAGCTCCGCGCCATACTGCGCTATTTAGGAACCTGCGACGGCAACATGGAAGAAGGCTCCATGCGCTGCGACGTGAATGTTTCGGTGCGCAAAGCCGGAGACTCCGCGCTCGGCACCCGTTGCGAGATTAAAAACGTGAATTCAATCCGCTTTGTTCAACAGGCAATAGAATACGAATCCCGTCGCCAGGTTGAAATTTTGGAAGACGGCGGAAAAATCAAACAGGAAACTCGCCTGTGGGATACTGCCAAAGGAGAAACCCGCGCCATGCGCTCTAAGGAAGAAGCGCACGATTACCGCTATTTCCCCGATCCCGATCTTCTACCGCTAAAGCTGGATGAAAAGTGGGTAGAAAACATCAAATCTACGCTGCCCGAACTGCCTGACGCAAAAAAAGCCCGCTTCATTGAAGAATACGGCCTCAAGGCATACGATGCCGGAGTATTGGTAGCAGAAAAACCGAACGCTGAATTTTTCGAAGAAGTAGCGGCCAACCGCGACGGCAAGCTCGCCGCAAATTGGGTCACGGTGGAATTATTCGGAGCGCTGAATCGCGCCGGAAAAAGCATCGAGGAAAGCCCTGTATCGGCAAAAGCCCTCGGCGGGCTTGTTGATTTAATCAGCAATAACACGATCTCTGGCCGCATAGCCAAAGACGTATTTGAGATAATGGTGGAAACAGGCAAGCCAGCCGCAGACATAGTGGAAGAAAAAGGCCTGCGCCAGGTAACTGACACCAAAGCCATAGAAGAAGCGATAGACAAAATCCTGGCCGCCAATGCGGATAAGGTAGCCGAATACAAAGCCGGAAAAGAAAAGCTTTTCGGATTCTTCGTAGGCCAGACCATGAAATCCACCGGAGGCAAAGCCAACCCCGCCATGTTAAATGAGCTGCTTCTGAAGAAACTGAAGGGATAGCGTTACCGCATGTTCTCTTTCCTGTCCGACGACATAAGCAAAGGGTTTCTAAAACCCGCCGATGACCTGTCGCAGTTGAAATTGATCGATGCCGACGCAGTCGTTTCTCTTGCAAACGAGATCAACGGCATTGACCCCCAGGCGCTTGGACCTCGCAAGCTGGCAATAATGCTATCGACCGGCGGCACCATGGCGATGAGAACCGAGGAAGGCATCCGCCTGCCCGCTCTTGAATTGAATGATTTATTAAAAATGGTAGATGACCGAGTCAGCCGCCATTTTGAGATAAAAGGAATAAGCGCGTTTAACACGGACAGCTCGCAAATGAACTACAGCCATGTGCGAGAGCTGGCCATAACGATCGTCTATCTGTGGAATCACATAAAAATCCCGTTCATAGGATTCGTAATCACGCACGGCACCGACACAATGTCATACGCCGGAGCGGCAATATCGCTGATGATGGGACAGGGCCTGCCGTTCTCAATTGTATATACAGGATCGCAACGCCCCATAGACGAACCGATGAGCGACGCTGGAGTCAACATCCGCAACGCGCTTTATTCGCTTGAATCCTTATATGAAAACAACATGGCGGAAGTGCTGGTGGTTATGGGCGACCGAGCCATGTTGGCAACCTCAGCGGAAAAAGTTGACGATAGCGGACAAAATGCGTTTGACTCCCTGCGTCATCGCTACGTAGCAAACTTCAACCGCCTGCAATACCCGATACAAGTGGCAGACTGGCTCAACCCGCGCCGCAACGTCCCGTTCGAGCCGACGATATGGCATGGAGACTATTCCCACACGCTGGTGGTAAAATCATCAATGGGTCTTGACCCGAACATAATAAAACATCAAGCGGAAATGAACGCCACGCGCTCGATAATACTTTATTCATATGGAAGCGGAGCTATTGACGAGTCCATTCTAAACGCCGTAATGCCCGCGGCAAAAAAGCACCGCATAACGGTGTTTGTAGTGAATCCAGTAAACGCCGATTATAAAGTGAAGTATCAATCGAGCGAACAAGCGGTGAGCCTGGGAGCGATTCCGCTCAACATGACGCTGTCAGCAGCGCTGGCAAAAACCGAAATAGCTTTAAGAATGTATCCAGACAATCCAGTATCGATGGCGGAATTCATGACCGGGAACTACGTCGGAGAAATTCCCTCCAACGCCTCCCGTTTTGCGCCGGGCAGATAGGATTTATTCTCTTTCCTCAGCCATACTGGTCCATTTGCGATTACGGCCACGACGAGGAATGTCGTTTTCGGTAAAACCCTTAAGGACTCCTGGAGAAGCGGAATCTATGCCCTTAAGCTCCGCAAGGCAGCGTTGCAAAGTAATCATCTCGCGCAGGTCTTCCCGACCTCCAACCTGTATGACAGCCAGCTTGTTTTCAACAAGATCAACCAGCACCGAGGCGGCATTTTGTGAGAGCATCATGGAACCCTCCTTAAAAAAATAAAACAATCAAAAAACAACTTGTATTTAATGTTCCTATTATTTGCCAAAAAACTTAAAATAATATAAATCAAATTGTATATATTTTGTATATTTCTGCCTTTATTATTCATATAGTTATATGGTTAGTATAGAATTAAGTATAACGAAGAAGAAGCAAGCGCAGCATTAACTAAAAATTACCCATAAAACCAGCGAACACGGAGGGCCGATTCCACATTAAAATCGAGTTTTGATATGATTTTTGCAAGGAAACAAGCGATAAAAATTTCTCTCTTTTTCTAATCCCGAAACCCTGTTATCTGTGCATCGCGAAACAAAGCCTTCAGCCCTAGCACCTGAAGGATCAAATTACGGAGACGTGGCCGAGAGGCTGCCCGCGCACGAAGGTGCGCAAAACTTACTAAGCCTTCAGCCCTAGCACCTGAAGGATCAAATTACGGAGACGTGGCCGAGAGGCTGCCCGCGCACGAAGGTGCGCAAAACTTACTAAGCCTTCAGCCTTAGCACCTGAAGGATCAAATTACGGAGACGTGGCCGAGAGGCTGAAGGCGGCGGTTTGCTAAACCGTTATACGAGTTCAAACTTGTATCGAGGGTTCGAATCCCTCCGTCTCCGCCATTATTTTTATTGTACATTCTGGACCCCATGCATCCCCCCTCACCCGATTTCTTAACCGGCCAGAAGTTTCTCGGTAAAAAACGCCTGATCGTTTTCTTGACGCTACTCAGCGCCTTTGTGCCGCTATCAACGGATCTCTACCTCCCCGCGCTCCCCGCCATGACCGAGCAGTTTCATGCCAGTGAATCTCTAACGAATCTCACGCTGACCTTATTTTTCATCTTCTTCAGCATAGGAACTCTGATATGGGGACCATTGAGTGACAAATACGGACGCAAACCCATTTTAATTGCTGGCCTCGCTGGCTATGCCATTGCCGGAGTTTTATGCGCGCT
>JAQUWX010000066.1 GCA_028692635.1 Alphaproteobacteria bacterium | reverse complement strand
AAGGACAAATTGCCGTTAACTGTAAGATTTCCCGTTATCGTCCCACCACTTATTGGAAGCGCATAACTACCAACATTATCGCTTGCCACCAAAGTCTTCCACGCTGTCCAAGAATTACCCGACGACACATCGTAGTTGCCGAAACGAACCTGTAATCCTGTACCGCCATAAGTTGGACTATATGGAACATACAGCTGAAGAGCGCCACCACCACCCGAATAGGAGTTGACGTTGACTAAAGAGCCATAACTTGGAAAGCTTTGCGCACCGGATACAAACGATGTCTGAATTCCCAAGTTATATCCTGTCGGCAACGTCGAAGCAGACCACACGTAAGTCCCAAGATTAGCCAACAAAGGCGAACTGCCGGTTATACTGATCCCCCATGTTCCGCTGGCGCCACTGCCGGTTAAACTCGGTGAATAGGAGGTGTAGTTGCCGGAATGAAGAACCGTTCTCCAAGGAGAAAATCCTCCGCCGGATGACCATGAGCCTCTAAAATATAAATTATCGCTTTGATATCCACCGGCTATTTGCAGCGTTGTATCGATATTGTTAGCCGTAATTAACGAGCCATAATTAACCGGAGAGTTTGTTGGCGTTCCATTAAGTCCGTACATGCCGCTTGTCAAAAGCGTATTAAGATCGGCAGTGCTTCTTCCGCCAACAATAAAACTCTGCCCTCCAACCTTTAACGCGCCGACAAGCGCGGTGCCGTTGACAGTTAAATTACCTGAAGTATCAAGAAGCATTCTTTGCGTTGGAGAAAACGTACTGCCAGAAGTCAACCCGCTGTCTGCATAAAAATGAAATCCATCAGCCACCATTCCGATAGCCGTCGCCCCTGTTGCGCGTGCCGTCCATATGCCGCTGGAGTCAAACGTTGCGTTAGATAGATATGCGCCAGTTAAATAATTGCTTAAAAACGTATTCGAACCGAATTGCGCTTGGACTCCGTTGTTTCCTCCGGCATAAACGCTTAGGCCATATCCCGGCGAAGTTGTCCCAATCCCAACGCTTCCCGATGCTGTTACGGTCAATCTGCTCACCCCCGCAGTCGCCACGCTCACAGTGCTGGCAGTACTACTAAACAACCCCGTAGTTATATCGTCCGCTCGAGCAGGCGACGTGTTCGTAGCCGAAGCTCCCAAAGCTCCTCCACCCAATCCGCTCCAGCTTGCTCCGTCGCATCCTTTGAACGACGTTCCTGTCCACTGGATCATTCCGGCTTTCGCCGCGTCGCATGCCGTTGAGGCGTATGCTGGCGTAGTAGTGGCTCCCAGTATTAGAGGGGCTTTTTGAAACGTGGTTCCGTTGCACTGGGCAATGGTATCCCAATCAGTCGCGCTGTTGTCGCTGTTGCAATTCGTTCCTATGCTTTTTTGAGCGGCTTGCGCTTCTTTGAAGAAAAAAGAGGCGCTCAACATAATAATGGTAGCCAATATGATGGTTGGCTTGGCTACGCAAACCAGATTCACAGAAAAAGGCGTGTGAACTTTCTGCATTTACTTATTTCTCCACGTTACAGCAGCGGCAGATAGAAAAATCGGACATCAGGGGATCGTTGCATTTGACCGGAGGATTTATTGCACCATTTTGCATCCCAGTACAAACGGCTTCTCTATCTTTGCACAGATCGTCGCAGGATTTTTGGATTTTTGTTTTCTGTTGTGTGCGCTCGATGTTAAAGCAAGACAGGCGCGCAACCCTATTGTATGCGGATTGTGTGGATGAATTTTGCGTTTCCGTTTGTTCGGCCATTGCCGGTTGGTATGCAAAAAGTATGGCAATAAATATAAACTTGATCGTATTGCGAACCATTGGAGCCTCCCCCAGGAAAACAACGACAAGGAGCCGACCAGAATATCACTCTCTGGTGGCCGGGGAGTTGATGAATCTTCTGAAAGAGAGGTCGCGCAAGTCTTTAGCCAGTTATGGCTTGAACATGCACTTGCGCCTCCCCGACCTTTGATAGTCGAGGAAAACTTTTACGGTTTAAAAAAACCGCTTTCAGAAGAAGGGTCATTACACCCCGGAAACAGACAACAACTGTCTCCCTTGAACTCTAGAGCGAGTACAATAGTAAATCAAATCCGTAATTTAGTGATTCTGTTAGATTATTAAAGCTTTCTTACTTGCATCTTGATAGGGCCTTCGGCGCGGCCATTTATGAATTGGTCCACATATGGGTTGCCGGAGTGGTCTATGTCGCGTTTGGGGCCTTCCCAGACTATATGGCCCTCGTGCAGCATCGCTATGCGGTCGGAGATTTTGCGGGCGCTGGCCATGTCATGAGTTATGGTCAATGTCGTCGCTCCAAGCTCGCGCACGCACTTGACGATTAGCTCATTTATTACGTCGGCCATGATCGGATCAAGGCCTGTTGTCGGTTCGTCGAAGAAAATTATTTCAGGCCGTGCGGCAATGGCTCGGGCCAAGGCTACGCGCTTTTGCATTCCACCGGATAGCTCCGCAGGAGACAGCATTCCAACATCCGAGCCCAAGCCAACAGAGGCCAGAGTTGCCATGGCGCGATCTTTTGCTTCCTTGCGAGGAACGCGATTGGCTTGAATTAGCTTAAACGCAACGTTCTTCCATACCGGGATGGAGTCAAACAGCGCCGACCCTTGAAAAAGCATTCCAAATTTAGCCAGATGCGCATCGCGCAGGCGTCCTGAAAGTCCAACGGTTTCTTTCCCATCTATTCTGATAGAGCCTTTTTCTGGCCTTAGTATGCTCAAGATGGATTTTATTAAAACCGATTTTCCGGTTCCCGATCCGCCAATCACTACCACGGATTCAGCATGCCCAATCGTGAGGTTAAGATCTTGTAGCACGACCTTTGGTCCGAACGACTTGCAGACGCCTTTAAGCTCGATTTTTGGAACCGAGGCTATGTTGTCATTATCTGGCAAAGAACAACCCCGTAAGCAGGTAATTTGAAACCAGTATCAGGATAGACGCGGCCACGACGGCGTTGGTTGCAGCAGCGCCGACCCCTTGCGCTCCGCCCTTGGAGTTGAAACCGTTGTAGCATCCCATAAGAGTTATAATGAAGCCAAATACCGCGGCTTTCCATAGGCCCGAGCTGACATCGCGAATTTCAAGATATCTCCATGTTTGGGAGATGTAATCGGCGGCATTGAAGTTTAAACGATATACGCAAACCAAAAAGCCGCCGAAGACGCCGACGATATCTGCCACAAGCACCAAAAGCGGCATGGTGATGGTTCCAGCAAGCAGGCGCGGAACAATCAGATATTTGTACGGGTTGGTGGAAAGAGTGGTTAGCGCGTCAATTTGCTCAGTCACCCTCATGGTGCCAAGCTCTGCCGCAATGGCGGCTCCTATGCGTCCGGCGACCATAAGGCCCGCCATGACAGGCCCAAGCTCCCTTGTAATGGAAAGGACAACAACAGTCGGGATGGCGCTTGCGGCATCGAAGCGCGAAAAACCTGAATTCGTTTGCAGGGCCAGCACCATGCCGGTGAACATAGCCGTCAGCCCCACCACAGGCAGCGAATAATAGCCAACATCGATTATCTGTTTAGCGACCTGTCTCCAATATATCGGGGGGCGCACACAGTGAGCCACGGACGATCCGGTAAACCATCCCAAGCGTCCTGTTGCGGACAGGAAATTCAAAAATGCGCGGCCTATGAGAGCGAGAAAATTCATACGACTCATCGTGTTAAGAACAACGGAAGTGCAAGGTAATAAGCGGGCGGCAAAGTGTCAATTACCGATCGTCGTTGAATCTGGTTTCAAGGTCGCTGAATCTGGTGAACTGGCCGTCGAAGTGCAGATCTACGGTGCCTATGGGGCCGTGGCGTTGTTTGGCGATGAGAACCTCGGCTATGTTGCGAACCTGATCTCCGCGCTCCATCCAGCGTTGGTGACGCTGGTTGAATTTGTCCTCGTTCTCGTCCTGGCGCTGCGTTGGCTCGGATCGTGAGTGGTAGTACTCCTCACGATAGACAAACATCACTACGTCAGCATCCTGCTCGATTGAGCCGGATTCTCTGAGGTCAGAGAGCTGCGGCCTTTTGTCGTCACGCGATTCAACGGCTCGTGAAAGCTGCGACAAGGCAAGAACAGGCACTTCCAGCTCTTTGGCCAAGCCTTTTAATCCTCTGGTTATTTCAGAAACTTCCTGCACACGGTTGTCTTCTTTCTTTCCAGAGCCATGCAGAAGTTGCAAGTAATCTATGACTATCAACCCGAGATTGGGGACAAGGCGCTTTAAACGCCGCGCACGGGTGCGTAACGATGCCACCGATAAACCGGGAGTGTCGTCTATGTAAAGCGGAACGCGTGACAGGATTTTCGTCGCTTCTATGAATTTTGTGAAATCTTCGGCTTTGATTTCTCCGCGCCTTATTTTGTCAGAAGGAACGCTGGAATGTTCGCCCAAAAGACGCGTGGCCAGCTGTTCACTGGACATTTCGAGCGAGAAGAACGCCACGGCGGCGCCTTCCTTGCCGTTGGTCTCGTGCCATGATTTAGCGGCGTTGAACGCTATGTTTGTGGCTAGCGCCGTTTTACCCATCGAGGGACGGCCTGCCAGTATAACTAGATCAGACTTTTGAAGGCCGCCCATCTTGCGATCCATATCGCGCAGGCCTGTCGTTACTCCCGTTACATGGCTATCGCGTTTGTAGGCGTCTTCGGCAATTTTTAGCGAAACCAGCAGGGACTTCTCAAGTTTTACAAATCCGCGATCAAGCTCTCCCGTTTGAGCTAGATCAAATAAACGCTGTTCGGTGCGCTCGATTTGCTTGTTTGCCGGTTCTTCCAGATCGTGGCGGTAAGCGTCGTTGACTACATCCTCTCCAAGCTCAATCAGTTTGCGGCGTAGGTGCAGATCGTGGATGAGCTGGCCGTAATCAAGGGTGTTGATTATGGTTATTACGCTGGATGCAAGGTCGGCTAAATACTGCGCTCCGCCTACGGATGCCAGCGTGGGGTCGTTTTCAAATAATCCATGCAGCGTTTTGGTATCTGCAATCTGGCCGCGACTTATGAGGACGCTGATCGCTTCGTAAATTCTTCCGTGTACCGGGTCGTAGAAATGCTCTGGCCGGAGAAAATCTCCTATTTTGTCAAAGGCGGTGTTGTTGACCAGTAAAGCTCCCAGCAAAGCCTGTTCCGCTTCGGTGTTGTGCGGAGCTGTGCGAACCTGCGTCAAGTCGCTGCCAATAACGGCGCGCAGAGCAGGGGCGGGATATGACTTTGCTTCTGATGACATACACGGTTCCTCGGATGGGGAGCAGAAGCTAGCAAACTTATCAGTGAGATGCGAATCACTTTGGTGAAAAATAGGGCTGTGGATAACCTTGCTGTTAATCATGGGGATAACCATGAAATACGTTAACTATATATGGCGTGAAATTATTTTTTTACCTTGGTGAAGAAAGGGGCGGTTTGCTAAGCCAATAGTAGTTGCTCTTTATTTCTAAGGGGATTTTTTATGGGAAAACATAGATCAAGCCGTTCGCCAAAGGACTGGGGAAAAATAGAAAAACGAAAAGAATTATTCAGACCATACGCGGAGGCTGCTGAATTAGTTGGGTGTCACATTGATAGAGTTACACCCAACTGCATGGCTGCCGTGTATAATAAAGAACAGCCAGAAGAAATATATTTCGTTCCTATAAATTTAAAATGCAGACCGGAAGATTTTGCCCGAAATTTGGTGGCGGGGCAAAGGCTGAGTTACTGTATCTAAATTATCGGAGTGCTCGCGTCGCTGACTAGCCAGCGGCTGCGTAGCTCTGTGTGGCGTAGGGCAAACCATTGCAGAGCTATGATCGTCGCCGCGTCCCGGATCCTTTTGGAATAAAGCAAGTTTAGGGCTTCTACAGTCGAAAGAACCATCACTCGAGTGTCCTCGTCCTCAGATTCTACGCCGTATATGCTGCCATTCTCCGGCGCTATGGTTCTTCCTACAAAAAGAGAGGCGTGCTCATTGGTACATCCAGGATTGGAGTAATAATCCATTATTGGCAGCATAGATGTGATTTCGCATCCTGCTTCCTCTCTGGCTTCCCGTATGGCCGTTTCTTCAAGAGACTCTCCAGCCTCCGAAACTCCGGCTACTAATTCAATGATCCACGGGTATTCGTCGCGGCTCATTACGCCTGGGCGGAATTGCTCAATCAGAACCACTTTATCCTGTTGCGGATCAAAGGGGAGTACCCCCGAACAACGCTGGCCGCGATCGAGTACCTCGCGGGAATAGGGCCTTGTCCATCCACCGGCAAAGCGCTCGCTCTTTATGCGAAAGCGCTCAACGCGGTAGTATCCCTGAAACAAAGTCTCACGGCTTACAATCTCGTACTTTTTTTCGGTCATTTTGTCTTTAGTCAGCCCCAACTAGGCCATGAGAGCGCCAGACAAATGGTCTTGAGCATAGCTTCTCATCGTCAGAGAGCTTTCCCTTGGTCGATGTGCAGTTGTCATCCGCAGGAGTGGATATATCTATCATCGTTTGAATAGGTTTCTCCCCAGATGCATCTTTCTTGGTGCTTACGCTCCAAGCGGAGGCTAGCGTCTGAAAGTTTAGACTCCATCCTTCGGCGCTCACAGCCTTAAATCCGATAAGGCCGCACATGTCATTGACGCATACATTCCCGAAGAAGCACGCTTTGCTTTGCGTTCCATTTAACGAAGTAAGGTCTAGAATGTAATTCGGAGCGAGCTTATCCTTTCTGTTTTTGTCGGAAACATAAGTATAAACATCGATCTTTTCAGCGCTTTCTTCGGAACCAAAACAATCTTTGGCAACCAGATTTACCTGATATTTTATGTAGCCCGGTAAATCGTCTTTAGCAGCCTGTTGGATAACTACATTGCTGGTGCTCTCTCCATTATCGATGGCTGCCATCGCAAACCTTTCTTCCGGAGCATAAGTAAAGTTGCCCTGATTGGTTTGAGCCATTGACGATGGCGACAATAAAACAGCTAGTGCAAAAGTAGTCATGCAGATGACAGTGCGAGTCATATCTTCCTCCGGCATAAGGGGATTCAGTCAACAAGAACAAAAAGAACTTCTGGGAAGCGTGGATGCTTCTCTTTTACTCCCCAGAAGATTTTAACGCCATTACTCTTAATCCGTTTGCAACATAACCGTCCATGCCTTCAACTTCGAAGTTATAGACGACTACTGGTTCGCTTTCCGGCTCCAGCTTGGTTATTTTTATAAGCTTGCCGTTCGCTCCAACAATCTTGTTGCCCACCTTAAGGCTGCCGGCAGTGGTAGTTCTGCCTTTTGACAATAGCACCAAGTGGCCATCGGTCATTTTAATGCCGTTTATAGAGACAACTCCTCGTTTGTCGGTGACGCTGACCGCCTTGACTTTTGCCGTAGTTAGCTTGGCAGAGGCAGCTTTCCCTTTAAATGCCTTGATCATGTCTCCGGCCTTAACTTCATCGACCCGCTTCTCACTGCCGTCAGCCATGAGAATTTTGGCTTCTCCCGGCAGGCAGTCTCCGCTTGAAGGACACGATCCTCCATCGCAAACTTGAGAAACATAGCACTGGTTGGCATGGGATACTCCGGTATTGTCAACCACTACCGCAGGATCGGTAATTGATGCACACTCGCTGCAATTCGCAAATGCTGAGCTAGAACGCTGGCAGCGCCGCTCGGCAGCAATTGTAACCTGTGTGCCGCATGGTATGGAAACCTGACTGCACTGGGTCGGACCAACCCAGGAAGTGAATTTCCGTAAACATTCAGAACTGGTTACTCCCGCCAGATTTCCGCTCTGGGCCGCAGTAATAAATGACTGCAACTCATAGTCGGTTTTTGTCGGGATGAAATAGCTGTTGGAGGAGGTGTTGGTGTATATCCTGCAAATAGGCTGTCCACTAAAATTCTGAATCTGGAAAGATGTGGCAGTATTCGCATTCAGCGGAACACCCTGTGTACGCCATGAAGATGCAGGACTGACTTCTATCTGCGCTGACGATTGGTTGAATGGTGGATTCGCAGGGAGGCTCACGTTAGTCGTAACGCGAGTATCATTATCTATCGATGAGGGATATGTGGTAGGTGAATATAGGTCAATGAATCCATTTACGCTTCCAGCTACATACTGGTAGTATTTTATGCAATACCCCCCATTTACCTGCATCTCTTCGTAGTTGCACTTGCTAGGATCGGCCCTGAACTTATAGACCGGGTTGGAATTATATGCCGTGTGATAGAGATGAAGGCTCGTTTGAGGACTTACAGTCACGCTTTGAAAACTGCTAAAAGTCGAAGAGCTTATAAACGCCCAATCGAGCACAGGATTGTTTGTGCCGGACAGTGGGGGCAAATTATATGTAAACAACTGCGGACATTGCGCAACCGTAGCAGGGCAGTATGAATAACAATTCGTATTCGCTGCAGCAGTGGCCGGACAGATAGCCTGAATGAATTGCGGAACAACGGGGGCTGCCGGAGTAGCTGTGGCACCAATTAGTATGGGTGCCGGCGCTACATAAGCAGGATTGGGAACCATGGGAGGTTCCGTAATTGTTTGAGTCGCGCTGTCATATCTGTATAGAGCCATTAAGTGCCCAGATGCGCCATTCATTGTGAGCGGGCAGGTGGCCGATACGCCTTGCGCAAAATATGCGCTCGGATCAAGGACAAAATCCAAAACTCCGTCGCCGGTAAAATCGATCTTATATGATCTGATTAAATTATAATTGGTGAGTCCAATCCCGCACTGGTCCACGACGTTCTTAATTTCTAACTTTGCCGTATGATTTGCCGTTGGTATGCCAATCTCTGGATACACATCTCCCCATTCTTTGGTCCCACTAGTCCACGTCTGCCAACCAAAGGGTGTGGCAATGTTTTGAGAAGCAAGGGACACTTGCGCAATAGCATCTCCGCTAAACAGACAGATGGATGCAAAAAGGGAGAGGAAAATGCTGCGTGTATGCATAAAGGCCACCTGATAAAGCTGGTTATAGGTTATGCAAAGATACTAGCTCTGAACTGATTAACAATGTGTTAATTATTGCAATCATAGCGCGAGCTTTAGGAATGGCTCCCCGGGACGGGCTCGAACCGCCGACCCGGTGATTAACAGTCACCTGCTCT
This sequence comes from Alphaproteobacteria bacterium, assembly GCA_028692635.1. Lineage (GTDB taxonomy): Bacteria > Pseudomonadota > Alphaproteobacteria > UBA9219 > UBA9219 > JAQUWX01. The sequence goes on along the minus strand of JAQUWX010000066.1, from coordinate 375 downwards.
ACCTCTGAGCTACCGGGGAAACGGGGCGCAATCTAATGTGAGAATGCAAATATCGCAACAAGTTGTTTTGATTAACTCAATTTAGATGAAATATTCCTGTATTTCGTTGTGATAAGCCGAAAATTAAGGCAATATCCTGCCTCGATTTTGCGGGCATGGCGGAATTGGTAGACGCATCGGACTTAAAATCCGAAGCCGGAAACGGCGTGCCGGTTCAATTCCGGCTGCCCGCACCAATAGCTACCATTCAAGGAATACGACCCCCGGCATGCCTTGGCTGTAGGGGCTTCCTCCCGCTCCAAAGCCGGAGCGGCGATTCTTTATTGGGCCCATATCGTTAAGAAGAACTCCTGCTGCGTTTTTATTCGCACAATT
>JAQUWX010000065.1 GCA_028692635.1 Alphaproteobacteria bacterium | reverse complement strand
GCCTAGGCGTTTGCCGCAGTATATAACCCATGAAAATATCTAACTGAGCTTATATAGGAGAGTTAATTATGGCTGTTGAACGTACTTTTTCGATAATCAAGCCCGACGCCACGCGCCGCAATCTTACTGGCAAGGTAAATGCCAAATTGGAAGAAGCCGGTCTGCGCATCATAGCCCAGAGGCGCGCCCAACTTACTCGCGCCCAGGCTGAGGGATTTTATGAAGTCCATAAGGCTCGCCCGTTCTTTGACGGCCTTTGCACGTTTATGACCTCTGGCCCTGTAGTGCTGCAAGTTCTTGAAGGCGAAAACGCGATATTAAAGAACCGCGAAGTCATGGGAGCCACCAACCCCGCCAACGCAGCTCCTGGAACCATCCGCAAAGAGTTTGCGGAAAGCATCGAAGCAAACTCTGTCCACGGCTCTGACAGCCCGGAAAACGCCGCGCAAGAAATCGCTTACTTCTTCAGCCAGGTTGAGATTGTAGGATAATAAGCTTCAGGCTGTGTTGGAAAACTACCGACACAGCCTGACTGCATTGCGCCTGCTTTACCGGACGCAGCGGGCATAATAACCGTTATTGTATTGCTGAGTATACGTAAGCATATATCCGGGGGAATATACGCTGTTATATCCATTGGTGACACCATGAGTTCTTGTCCAAAGATAGCTACCTGAAGGAGGAGCAATACTTAATCCCTCAAAGAGAGCAAGCTCCTCCGATGTAGGCAACCTCCACCCTGTGTATGTCGTCGAGCCGCATGAAGATCCGTCTATCATGTATTGGCATGCGATATTTGCTGTGCGGCAGCTAGCGGCTACATTGGGCGCCGTACCATAATACGCTGCCGCCGAAATCATCGTCGGAGTCCCGCCTCCCGCTACTGAATCCACATAAGCTTTAGTTGCGAGATGGTTTGAGGCTGTGGGAGTACTGGCAGAAACAGTGCCTGAGAAAGCAGTATGTCCGCTTGTGCCGCCGTATATTGTTAGGTTTGCATGAGTATCATCATGAATCCCCCCGCGAGCCTGTATGGTCGCCTCGGTGTACACTGTTCCACTATTAAAATACGCTCCACCGGGAATAACCATATATGACGAAGCAGTAAGATATGGATTGGCAAAGCCAAATGTAAGATTGCCATCAGTACCAAAATTCACGCTATACCCACCGCAATTTACCGAGGTGCAAATCTTCACCGGCCCAGCCACTCTGTAATTTATTTCCAGAGGATCGCTTGTAACGCCTGTGTTCAAAGTATCGAGATAAGCGTCATTACTGGAAAGTTTATATGTCGATCCGCCACCTAAGTAGAGGTTTCCTCCGCCTGCAAGTTGTACGCTTGAAAAAGAAACCATAGGATAGGCAAAAACGGTCGTATCGGACGTATATATTGATCCGAGTGTCATATTGTTTACATATGAGGGATACATTACAAGTCCCCGAACAGTAATCCATGCGGGATTTGCAGAGCTACTTCTGTGAACAATCTGGATTCGATATCTGGAATTTGCAGAATCCCAGGTTAGATCGGATATGGCAAAAGCATCAGGCGTATTGCCCAGAACTTCGGTATATCTTGATTGATTGGTATAAATATTGCCGCTGGGACCAAGACCAAGGGCAAATCTCTTTGAAATAATTCCAGGAGCATTTTGATAGCTATAGGTTGAGGTGAGAGATACTTCTATTGATCCCCAAAACCAATCGTTGGGAATTATTAAATCTACTTTTTCATTAGCTGTATTGTTAAAATTAACGGCAAATGTTCTTTCAACATCCATACCCCCAATATCTAAAGAAGCAGTTTTTGTCCCTCCATTTACATCAAGTTTATATCCCGGAGCTGTCGATCCAATCCCGACGTTCCCGCTGTTTAAAATTGTCATGGGTTCAGAGAAGGTTATGGCGTTTCCAGTTGTGCCGCTTGGAGCGGTTTTGAAGGCAAATCCTCCTAATCTGAATTCTAAACGAGAAACAAGATCGTTCACGCCATAAAGATATTGTCCGGAAGTGGTTGTAGGAACATATCCATATCCAGTACTGCTGTAATCGCCGCCGGAATATCCCGTCATTCCAGTTCTTGGACTTCCAATTCTGTATCCTGACAGATTTATGTTTCCCACCACATCAAGCGCGTGCGCTGGCGAAGTTATACCAATCCCTACGTTACCCCTATCCGTAAACGTAACCAGCGCGCCTGTAAGGTCGGTATTGACTGCGCCAGATACAGTTTCGCTCATTCTGCCTATGTGAAACTTCCAGCCTGTGTTGTCTCCAAATCGCAAGAACCCTGAATTAGGGGATGCATTACCTCTTTGAAGACCAAACGATGATCCTCCTATGGTTAGGTCAACGGTGGGTTGCACAACACCAATCCCCACATATCCACTGGCTGCAACAGTAAGCCTGCTCACTCCCGCTGTCGCGATGCTCACGGTGCTGGCGGTGTCGCTGAATAGGCCGGTGGTTATATCTCCGTTGCGGCTAGGGGCTGTGTTAGTGGCGGAGACTCCAAGGAACGATCCTTCTCCAAAGGCCATCCAGCCGCTCCCGTTGCAGCTCTTGAATGACGTTCCTGTCCACTGGAGCATTCCGGCTTTTGTTCCGTCGCATGTGGTTGATGTATATGCCGGTGTTGCAACAGCGCCCAACATCAATGGGCCTTTCTGAAACACGGCCCCGTTACATTGGCCTATTGTGTCCCAGTCGATATTGCTGTTGTCGCTATTACATATTGTACCGATGGTTTTCTGAGCGGCTTGAGCCGATCCACAAAAACAAACAGCGCTCAATAAAATTATAATAAGAGAATTTCTCATAACGCCCCCACCTTGCAGCAGCGGCAGGCGCCCCATACAGCGGAAAAGGCTGTCTCTTCACAACTTTGCGGTGGATTTATAGAGCTAGTCACTCCCGTGCAAACAGCGTTTTGCTTTCCGCACAAGTCATTGCATGTAACAGGCGCTTTGGGATCGTATGTAGATGGATGAATCGTGAAACAGCTTAAAGCTCCAACTTTGACAGGCGTAGATGCCTCGCCAAATGATGGCTGTTTGAAACCCACGACAATTATCAAACTAAAACATAAACCCAAAATCCAACGCGACCGCATACTGACCTCCAGGCGCACAAGCAATACACCAGGGGCACCCGCCCTCTGGTGGGCTGGGAGTTCAAGAATCGCAAAGAGACGATTGCAATGGCCTTTAAGCCGCGAGGCTTTGGACATGCGCCACTGCCTCCCAGCCCATAAGGACCGGAGGCAGCGTTTTTACGGCAACGCTTCGCGACGCTGAATTTAAATTCAACGCCACAATTCATACGTAACCCATACACGAAAACACATTTCCTGTTTTCGGACAGGTCTTGCATGCACTAACCGCTCTTTGTGAGGTCTTGACACCCCAAGAGGCAATACGAATATCGCCCCTTGAACCTAGGATAATTTGAAATGGATAGAAAGGCAAACTTGTAATGAAGACAGGGGTAAACACAAGAATCACCCGCCGGAACGACAATCCCGTATGCAATTTTTATTTAAAATAAATCGCTCAAAAGTATGCAGGATTGATGATCGATTCTGGCGCTGACGCCCCTGCTATGAAGACTCGCTCTTCATGTATATTCACGCGGCCCTCGGCTATCAACTTTACGGCTGCGGGATAAATCTTGTGTTCTTCTATCAGCACTCGCGCCGCAAGAGCTTCTTCGCTGTCCTCTGGAAGAACAGGAACTGCTGCCTGAATTATTATGGGACCGCTGTCTAAACCTGCTCGCACAAAATGAACGGTACAGCCGGAGAATTTTACTCCTGCCTCTATCGCTCGCTTATGAGTATCAAGGCCGGTGAAAGACGGTAAAAGCGAGGGATGTATATTAATAAGACGATCGAGCCATTGCTCAACGAACCATGGGGTTAGAATTCTCATAAATCCGGCAAGACAAACCAGCTCAACTCCGTGTTTACGCATTTCTTTATCAACGGCCATCTCAAAACTTTGGCGATCTTTGAACTCCCTGCGCGGAACTATCACAGCAGGAATGCCGGCTTTTCGAGCGTGCTCTAACCCGGCAGCGTCAATATCGGCAACAACGCATGCGACCCTTGCCGGATAATCTTTATCTTCCGCAGCTTTTATTAAAGCTTCAAGATTGCTGCCTCTGCCGGAAATCAATACGCCCAGTTTCAGCATGGCCAGCAATCATCCATTCCTTGAATGATTACGCGATTGGTTGATTTGTTTTCTTCAACCTCACCTATGCGGAATATCGTTTCACCCGCATCGACGAACGCACGCATAACCGCATCTACTTTATCTGCCGCCACAATCACAGCCATGCCGATGCCGCAGTTGAATGTGCGAGCCATCTCTAGCCTGTCTATGCAACCGCTCTTCGCCAACCACTTAAACACTGGAGGAACAGGCCAGCTTTTCGCGCTTAGCCATACGCCCATTCCATCAGGAAGCACGCGAGGGATGTTTTCAAGCAAACCGCCGCCCGTTATATGAGCCATAGCTTTTACATTGCCCGTACGAGCGACTCTTAACGCTGGGATCACATATATTCTTGTAGGCTCTAGCAACGCTTCGCCCAAAGATTTATCCGGGTCAAAGGGAGCCGGAGATTTATAGGACACCCCCTCCTTCTCCACTATTTTTCTGACCAACGAGAACCCATTGCTGTGCACACCGCTGGATGCGAGGCCAAGCACGACATCTCCAGGCTTAATATCTCCCCTGGGTAAAATCTGGTCGCGCTCAACGGCTCCAACGGAAAATCCTGCGAGATCATAGTCTCCACTGGCGTACATGCCCGGCATCTCTGCCGTTTCTCCGCCGACCAAAGCGCATCCCGCCTGCCTGCAACCTTCCGCTATTCCAGATACAATCTGCGCAGCGGACTTTACATCCAGCTTTCCTGTCGCAAAATAGTCTAGGAAGAACAGCGGCTCTGCACCCTGCACCACAAGATCATTAACGCACATGGCGACAAGGTCTATACCGACCGTATCGTGCTTTTCGGCCTCTATCGCCACTCTAAGCTTGGTGCCCACTCCATCGGTAGTGCTTACCAATATAGGGTCCAGGAAACCGGCGGCTCGCACATCAAAAAGCGCTCCAAAACCGCCAAGTCCAGCATCGGCTCCCCGGCGCGACGTTGACTTTGCCATGGGCTTGATTGCTTCAACCAGGGCTGCGCCCGCGTCTATGTCCACTCCGGCCTCGGCATATGCTCCTTTAGAGCCGGAAACTGTCGAATTACTGATTATGGCTTCCTCCATCGAGGTTAGGTATATATGAGATTGCACAAGATAGCTTAAACTAGCAGGTTTGCAATGCGACAAGCAATTTTAACCATGATAATCCTATCATGCCTTGGTTTTCCAGCCCTGGCAGAGGATACAGATGCCTCGAGCGTATATCAGATAACTGATGTCGCTGTCGATATAACCGCCGACACTGCCGCTCATGCCAGAGATCAGGCCGTGGTGAAAGCTCAAAGGAGCGCTCTTGAGCAGCTTTTGACCCGCCTCGGCTCGGACACTTCGATCGCAGGCAAACAGAGCGATGACGATATAGCCACCTTGGTGCAGGCATTCGAGGTGCAGCAGGAAAGAACCTCTTCGGTCAGATATATAGGCACATTTACGGTGCAGTTTAAGCCTAATTCCGTTCGCAATCTGTTGAATAAAAGCGGTTCCAATTACAGCGAAGCTCGCAGCAGACCAATCGTCGTTCTTCCCATATCCACGTATAACGGAAGACAAATACTTTGGGAGGACAGCACTAAATGGCGCTCGGCTTGGGACGATGCGGCGAAAGGATCCGGTCTGGTTCCATTGATAATACCGTCGGGAGATCTTGAAGATATTGCAATCCTTAGCACCGCAGAGGCGATAAAGGGCAAGCCCGAAGCAATGCAGGCGATGATAGAAAAGTATCAGGCAGGAAGCGCCTTGGTTGCGATTCTTAAATCCGACCCCGACCATCCCACCGCCGGACAGCCTTTGGAGATAGAGGCTATAAAATACGATGCCTATGGCAAGGCTTCCGAGCCTATGAAAATAGATCCCACAGCCGCCACAGATAAATCCGCTTTATCTCAAATAGTCAGACAGATAAGAGACAAACTTGAAGGAGGATGGAAGCAATCGGCAAAGGTTTCTAAAGGCCCCTCGTCTCACCTGCCCGTTAATGTACCTATCGACTCGCTACCAGCCTGGATGGCTATAAAAAAGAAGCTCGGGAACTCTCCTATGGTAAACAAAATAAACACCATTGTTCTCACAAGAGGCGAGGCTAAAATCGAGCTGGAATTTAACGGCAATATATCCGATCTTGTAACCGCGCTGGATCAAGAGGGATTAACTTTGGAACAAATGGAACCTTCCAGGGCTTGGTATTTACGCATAAACTAACCAATGGTGGCTGACTTGATTTTCAACAATTCGCGTTCGCGCTTCTGGCTCATCATATTCGCGCTGTTTGTGCTTATCGTATGGGCGTTAAAACCTATGCTGCTTCCGTTCGTGGCGGCCCTCATCCTGTCTTACTTTCTTAATCCGGCGGTTAATCTCGCTTGCCGCGTCACAAGGCTCCCGAGGTGGTTAGGAACTATACTCATCCTCGCCACTTTCATAATGATAGCAGTTATAATCCTGCTTCTCATTGCTCCTGTGCTTCAATCGCAGATCGGCATGTTCATGGATGCTTTGCCCGGATATATCGATGACATAAGGGCAAGCATCATCCCCTGGGCTGAACGCTGGCTCACCAAGTTGCCTCCCGATGGAGTCGATAAGCTCCGCGACGCCGCAGGCCAATATGCCGGCAACGTCATGGGCTGGAGCGGAAAGCTTATAAAAAGCATCGTAAGCGGCGGAGTCGCTATCTTCGATATTCTCATGTTGGTGGTAATCACTCCCGTGGTTTCGTTTTATCTCCTGCGCGACTGGCCCAAGCTTACAGAGACAGTCGATGCCCTGCTCCCCCGCAAAAACTACACAACTATCCGCAAGGAGATGACCAAGATCGACAACACTCTCTCCGGTTTCATACGCGGACAGGCTTTGGTTTGCATATGTCTCGGCATGATCTATGGCATAGGGCTAACTATCGTCGGCCTGAAATACGGCGCTACTATCGGAGTCGTCGCCGGACTGCTTTCGTTCATTCCTTATGCAGGCTCCACCTTCTGCCTCGTAAGCAGCATGGCTCTGGCCTTCGTGCAGTTCGACAACGTGTCGCAAATTGTCATGACTTTCAGCGTGTTCCTCGTCGGACAATCTTTAGAAGGATATGTGCTGACTCCAAAACTCGTGGGAGATCGCGTCGGATTGCATCCCGTCTGGATATTGTTCGCTCTATTCGCCGGAGCCAGCCTCTTCGGTTTCATGGGCGTCCTGATCGCTGTGCCAGTTGCGGCAGTAATCGGAGTTCTCATCCGCTTTGTGCTGCGTCAATATAAGGTTAGCTCGGTTTATCGCGATCCTTTGGCTCCGACCTCGATCAAAAAGCCTAACGAAGCATGAGCTCGATAGGCAGACAGTATCCGCTGCCACTGCCTCATAGCGAGAGCCTGGCAGCAGAGGACTTTATGATAACGGACAGCAACCGCGAGGCTGCCGCATGGATAGATCGCTGGCCAGAATGGCCTTCGCGCTGCCTTATCATTTACGGTCCATCTGGCTCGGGAAAAACTCATCTCGCGGAAGTGTGGAAACAGCACAGCGGAGCAAAGTCCGTTACGCTGGATCAGATATCGTCTATCGCAAACGAAACAGCCAACGCCATAATCGATAACGCTGACAAAATCGCAAAAAACAAAATTGCCGAAGAACAGCTTTTCCACGCATTCAACCGCCTGCGCGAGAAACAAGGAAGCATGCTGCTTACCTCAACAGACGCTCCTGCCAGATGGGGCATTGAGCTGCCGGATCTGCGATCAAGGCTTGTGGCAGCTCCGGCGATAGCTATTCACGCTCCAGACGATACGCTGCTTGCAGCAATGCTTATAAAACAGTTCCGCGACAGGCAGCTTAATGTAGAATCCGGCGTAATAGAGTTCATAATCCCGCGCATCGAGCGCAGCCCTGCCGCTATAAGGCAATTGGTCGAAACTCTGGATAAAACCTCGCTCGCCAACAATCGCGGCATAACAATCTCGCTGGCTCGTAGCGTATTAGCCTAATACCAGCCAAAATCCGAATATGATCGCTGCCAGAATCCCCAACAGCACCCACGGCAGATAACGCTCGACAAAATTCTTGATCGGAGCGCCAAACTTCTTGGCAAGAAACGCCACCAAATAAAAACGAGCGCTACGCGTAGCGATGGCGGCAAGAACAAACGCCACTATGTTAAGTTGCGCAACGCCGCTGGCAATAGTCACCAGCTTGAAAGGAATAGGAGTGAATCCCTTAGCCAGGATAATCCACACGCCCCACTCGTTGAATTCGTCATGAAAGCGCTGGAATGCGCTGGCCATATTATATGTGTCGATGATCCACTGGCCAAAAGTAGCAAAAAAGAACGCCCCAATCGCATAACCAAGAAGTCCGCCGATAACAGACCCCAGGGTGCATATAAGAGCGTACCTGTAAGCCCGCTCCCTATTTGCAAGAGCCATAGGCAAAAGCAGAACATCGGGTGGAATCGGAAAAAACGAGCTTTCCGCAAAAGCTATCGCAAACAACACCACAGAGGCATAAGGCCCTTCGGACTGTTTTATAAGATAGTCATAACAATTACGTAGAGGTGAAGGCATTTGTTATCCTTAAAGTAAAGTCAAAATCCGCATACCCGCGATAAGCCCAAAGCGAGGGGTCTAGCCACCATCGACAAGGACACGCAAAAATCAGGTATATAACTCTAATAGGACAAAATCACACCGTAAATTAACGATACTGAGCCCCAAAAGGCTAAACATGAGGGATTAAATGCCCAACTGAAAGAATTATGGAGAGTGCTTGAACCAAAAGAGTTGATTTACCCCCCACTCTCGTTTATTTGTCCCCGTCTTGCCAAAAGCAAGCGACGCCTCGTCCCCTTCGTCTAGAGGCCTAGGACATTACCCTTTCACGGTAGTAACACGGGTTCGAATCCCGTAGGGGACGCCATTCTGGATTGTTAGGTAGTTTAGCGAACACGTCGAATGGTTTTCTTAAGGTATATCTTAGGGTTGGCCCCTCCAGTTTCAGGTTCGAAAACACGAATCCCAGCAAACTGCGTTTTTCGGATGTATTAGAACCCCCGAACAAATCATAAGTCTTCGCAATAACATACAGGTTAGCAAATACGTCAGGACAACGGCTCCGTACGAAAAAGCGTCACTCGCAAACCTCCATGCTGGACTGGTGCATCAACTGGCAAAAAAGGCAGTCCGGTCGCATATGCCAACGAGGGCTCACTCGCGATAATTCCAACACGCCAACCCGTGAAACGGCTTTTCAGCGTCTGCCCAAGCGCATGATACAATGGAGACAGCTTTTTCT
>JAQUWX010000064.1:5364-9577 GCA_028692635.1 Alphaproteobacteria bacterium | reverse complement strand
GCTTGGTGAATATTAACTATCGTCATGTGATCCAGCCGCCTCCTAGTAGGCGGGGGCCGTCGTAGATTACTCCTGCTTGGCCGGGGGCTATGCCGTGGACTGGGGCGGCCATTTTTAAAATACCTCGCCTGTCAGGCAGAAAACTAAACCTAGCAGGTAGCGGCTTTTGCGGGGAGCGGAGGCGCGCCGTTACTTCTATGAAATCTTCGGAAAAATCTTCTCCTAGCCAATTTACTTCGGTTAGGGTCACTTCATTATGCGCCAGGGCCTCATATGGGCCTACGATAATCCTGTTATCTTTGGCATCCATTCCAACTACGTATAAGGGATCGTTATTGTCTCCCTTTCGGTCACTTATGTTTAGGCCTCGCCTTTGGCCTATGGTGAAGTGGATTATTCCTTCGTGCTTGCCTAATACATTCCCTTCCATATCCACTATGTTTCCCGGCTTTATGGATTTGGGGCGCATTCTTGCTACTAATCCCGCGTAATCTCCTCCCGGCACAAAGCATATATCCTGGCTGTCGGGGCGGTTGGCTATAGGGAGGTGGTATTTTTCCTCCGCCAACCTGCGGGTTTCGGTTTTGCTCATCTCTCCAAGGGGAAAGCGTATGAAATCTAATTGCTCCTTGCTTATCGCAAATAGAAAATAACTTTGATCTCGGGTGTCATCAGTCGCTTTGTGCAGCTCTGGGCCGTTTTTGCCCATTATGCGGCGGACATAATGGCCTGTTGCTAAAGCGTCAGCTCCTATTTTTTTTGCTGCCGACATTAGCTCGCCGAATTTTATGTGCTTGTTGCACACTACGCATGGGACAGGGGTTCTTCCGTTTAGATATGAATCCGCAAAATCTTCCATTACAATTTTGGAGAACTCTTTCTCAAAATGCTCCAATTGATGGGGGATGCCTATTATATCGCATACTCGGCGGGCGTCGTTCCACGATGCTGGTGAGGCATCGTCAAAAAGCTGCATTGTTATGCCGGTGACATTGTAGCCCTGATCTACCAACATCGCCGCTGTGACCGAGCTGTCCACTCCACCGGACATGGCTACTACCACTTTCGTTTCCTGGGGCGATTTGTTAAAACCGAGGCTATTCATTGCCAACGCATCTTTCGCACGCTCGCTTAATTCTTGAGCAGGCTTCTTTTAAAACGTCCGCCGAGAATGAATATGAAATCCTGAAGTATGGGCTTAGTCCAAATGCGGAGCCAGGGACTACGGCGATATTTTCGCTTTCCAGAAAATAGCTTGCTACATCAATGTCGGTTTTTAATTCTTTTCCGCTCGGCGTTTTTTTGCCAATTAGTTTTGCGCAGCCGGGATAGACGTAAAACGCTCCGTGAGGTTTGTGGCAATCAAGCTCTGGGATCTCGCTTATCGCATTAAATACCAGGTCACGGCGGGATTTATATTCTTGCACCTGTTTTGCTATGAAATCCTGGGGGCCAGTTAGCGCGGCCAAAGCAGCGGCTTGGCTTACTGACGAGGGGTTGCCTGTCGCTTGACCTTGAATTTGACTCATCTTTTTTATCAGATGCTCAGGGCCTCCGGCGTAGCCTATGCGCCAGCCGGTCATGTTATACGCCTTCGACACTCCGTTTACGGTTAGCGTTCTGTCGTACAACTTCGGCTCTACCTGCGCGATGGTGGTGTATTCAATATCGTCGTACACCATGTGCTCATATATATCGTCGGTCAGGATATGTATTTGGGGGTGTTTTAAAAGCACATCGGCTAAAGATTTTAGCTCATCCCTTGTGTATATCGCGCCGCTTGGATTGCATGGCGAGTTCAACATAAGCCACTTTATGTTTCCATGCTCTTTTATGGTTTGCTCGAGGCTATCTGGTTGCAGTTTGAAATCGTGCTCGGCTTTGGTGTTTATGAAAATCGGCTCGCCTTGCGCTATTTTCACCATCAATGGATATGAGACCCAATATGGGGCGGGAATGATTACTCCATCCCCCGGGCCTACCGTTGACATTATCGCATTGAAGATCGTTTGTTTGGCTCCGGCACTTACTATTATCTGGCTTGGAACATATGTAAGGCCATTCTCGCGTTTGAATTTTCCAATCACGGCCTCTTTTAGCTCAGGAGTGCCGTCAACAGCTGTGTATTTTGTCGCTCCGCCGCGCATCGCTTTATATGCAGCTTCTATTATGTGGTCAGGCGTCGGAAAATCAGGCTCGCCTACAGAGATATTTATTATGAATCGGCCCGAGGCTCTTAGCTCCTCTACCTGTTTTGCTATGGCAAGAGTGGACGACTGCGTTACATGGCTCAGGCGTTCAGCAAAGAGAGAAACGGTCGGCATTTGGGCTCATACTCCAGAATGTTGAATGATTTCAAGGATAGTAGGGAATTGTAGGGGCTACAATCCCCTCTTAAAATAAACATACAATGTGCATTGTTTTAAACTTTATACGAATCGCACACTTTAATTTCTCTTTTTTGACGTCTCGTGGAGTATTATGATATGGTTAAGCTCCTTCCTCTTATCTCAAAACAATGGTTTTAGCATGGCAGATTCCGTAGGTATTGTTGGCGCCGGTAGAATGGGAAGCGGAATCGCTCAAGTCTGCGCAGAAGCGGATATACCGGTATTCCTTATAGATGCTCGAGTAAAGTCCCTGGAAGCGGCAATGAAAGGCATTGAGGCTAATCTTGATAAAAAGATTGCCGAAGGAAAACTTGCCCCAGAGAAGAAGGCGGATATCCTCGCCAAAATAAGCACAAGCACTGATTTTGCCTCTCTTAAAAAATGCGCGCTGGGCGTCGAGGCTGTTTTGGAAAATGCGGGTATTAAATCATTCATTCACTCCAGAATGCGCGAAAAAGGCGGGCGCAACATCGTAATTGCCACCAATACCGTCAATTTATCCATAAATAAACTTTCAGAAGATCTTGAGCTGCCAAATAAATTCCTGGGCATGGTTTTTGGCTATCCTCCACAGGATTTTTCGGACGTAAAAATTATCAGCAGTAAAAAAACCGATTCATCAACCGTGGCCCTGGCTACAAAAATTGTGCGCGCAATCGGTAAAAATCCTATACCCACGCCCGATCGCAAGCCTCCGTTTGTTTTATCCTCAACCATGCGAATGATCGCTTCCATGGCACTTATGTTTCTGGCGTTTATCGCTGGCGTCATACTTCCTTGGGTGGGGTTGAGCTATTTACAGTTCCAGATAGCGATGACTGTGTTCGCTCTATTCGGAATGATTATGCTTGCTATAACATTTTTCTCATTTAAAGACCGCTTCGTCCGCCTTAGAAAAATTATCCACGCCATGACTGGATTGGCATCGGACGATATGAGTATTGTCGTTCCAGATCTTAAGGCGCAGGACGAATATGGCGATATTGCCAGAATAATCGACATATTTAAGATGATAAATATTGAGATGGACCGGCTTGCCGACCAGGAAATCAAAAAAGGACGCGCAGCTGTAGAAAAAAGAACTATGCTGGAAAAACTGGCTGAAGAATTCGAGAGAGATACTGCCGATATAGTTCGCTCATTGACATTGGCGGCAACGGATCTCAATAGCGACTCTAAACATCTGCTGGAAATGTCAGAGCAGACCAATCGGCAATCATCTTCCGCCGCCATTGCCACTGACGAAGCTTCAAATAATGTTCATACTGTCGCTTCCGCCGCAGAGGAGCTTTCGGCTTCAATAGGCGAGATAAATCGTCAGGTGTCAGAATCTACTAGAATCGCTCAAGAAGCAGTTCTGGAAGTCAAACGAACGGACGCAACCGTTTCCACTTTGTCCGACGCCGCTTCGCAGATCGGCGATGTCGTTGACCTTATAAGAAATATTTCCGAACAGACAAATCTGTTGGCCCTTAACGCTACTATCGAAGCGGCTAGAGCAGGAGATTCAGGAAAAGGATTTGCTGTTGTCGCTTCCGAAGTTAAAAACCTGGCTAATCAAACAGGAACTGCAACCGAGGATATCGCAAAGAAAATCGTAACCATACAGGCCGTTTCAACCGAGGCAGTAAACGCTATACGCAAAATCGGCGAGATTATCGAACATATCAATAAAGTCTCCGAGATAATTCTGTATGCTGTGCAACAACAGGAAGGCGCTACTAAAGAAATTTCTCATAATGTTCAGCAGGCTTTCGTCGGGACTACTGAAGTTTCCAGCAATATAGTAAGCGTCGCTCATGCCGCCAGCGAGTCCAGCAGCA
>JAQUWX010000064.1:0-5264 GCA_028692635.1 Alphaproteobacteria bacterium | reverse complement strand
AACCGGAGTGGTCACGGAAGTCGCTGGGTTGCTGCTCAGGACGTAAAGACCGCGCTCATTCTCCATGGGCTTGAAGCGATCGCTTACCCCAAGCACAGTTTCCGCTCCGCCTAAAAACAGATATCCATCCGGCGCCATCACTTTGCTTATCGACTCCAGCGCTTTGGTCTTTGTCGGCTGATCAAAATAGATAAGCACATTCCGGCAATATACTATGTCAAATATGCCAACCGGCCCAAACTCCTGCAAAAGATTGCCCTCACGGAAGGTAACCATTTGTCGCAGGTTTTCTTTTATTTGCCATCTGTCGGCGCTTACCTGTTGAAAATATTTTATCAATAACGTAATCGGCAATCCGCGTTGCACTTCAAACTGCGAGTATATCCCGCTTTTTGCGCGCTCAATCATTTCGGAAGATAAATCGGTGCCGATAATGTCAATTTTCCATCCCTGTATCTTAGCCATCTCTTCGGCGCATATAATCGCAAGAGAATACGCTTCCTGACCGCTCGAAGCTGCAGCCGACCATATGCGAATTTGCTTCTTCGCCGCACGAGACGCCAATAACTGCGGAAGTATCTTCTGCCGGAACTGATCGAACGGTTTCTGATCTCGGAAGAAAAATGACTCGTTAGTCGTCATCGCTTCGGTAATGTCTCGAAGCAGAGTCTCTTCTCGCTTACCCCTAACCGCATTCGACAAATCGTCAAGCGTCTTCATGTTCCACTTGCGCGCCACAGGTATAAGGCGAGATTCAAGAAGATATGCCTTGTCCCGAGTCAGCACTAAACCGGACCGCTGCCTTACCAAAACCGCAAAAAGATCAAAATCTTCAGGCTTCATGCTTTCGCCCTCAATGCTATTTGTCGCACAAAGACACCTATCTCTCCCACGGGCATCACAGCAGAACATATCCCAGACATAGCCGCCGCTCCGGGCATTCCCCAGACAACGCTGGTTGCCTCATCTTGAGCAATCACTGTTCCGCCTGCATTAACGACGGCCTCTCCGCCTCTGGTGCCGTCCTGCCCCATTCCAGTCAAAATTATCGTCAATATGTTCTTCCCGTATATCGGAACCAGCGATCTCAACATGGGATCAACGGACGGACGACAGAAATTCTCCGGCGGATCTTTCGATAGCTTTACCGCTGTCTCGCCATTTCTGGTTTCAAACAACATATGAAAATCTCCAGGAGCTATATAATAACATCCCGGCTTTATCCTCTGCCCATCTTGAACTTCTATGCAGTCAACCTTGCATTGGCGCGCAATGTGTTCAGCAAGAATAGTGGTGAACGACGGCGGCATATGCTGGGTTATGACTACTGGCTGAGGCAGACCCGTTCCCATATTGGATATTACATTGAATAGAGCCTGTGGCCCTCCCGTAGAGCTTCCAATCGCTATGACCTTGGGCCTCTCTATTGGAGCTTTGCGCAACACGACTGGCTGATCGCGTTTTACAGGAATCTGGTGCGCAGGTTGGTCGGCTGATTGAGCAACTCTTGCCGCTCGCGCAATCGGGGACGCAACTTTGCCAGCAACGACAGGCACCGCTTTTTCTCCCGCGCTGGGACGCACGCCCGCACGACGCGCCAGCAGTCCAAGCACTTTTACTTTCTCTAAAAGCTCACGCTTGAAATTGCCGATGTTATCGACATCTCGCGTCGATGACGGTTTTGGAATGTAATCCGTAGCGCCCAATGACATCGCTCGCAATGTAATTTCAGCGTTCTTTTGCGTCAGCGTCGAAGCCATTATAATCTGAACCGCCGGATCGATAGCCTTTAACTGAGGCAACGCCGTCAGGCCGTCCATAATCGGCATCTCTATGTCCAACACGATAACATCGACAGGCTCACGCGTTAAACTTCTTATCGCGGATTCCCCGTTGCTTATCGAAGACACAATTTTGAATGACGGATCTCCCTCCATCGCACGCGCAATAGAGCCGCGGATAACGGCAGAATCGTCCACTATCATTACACGGACAACTATTTCCGGTTCTTCTGCTGACTTGTTGGCTATGAAGGAGTTCATTTTTCTTTTATATTCCTTACTTAAGATTCAACAAAACCAAGTTGGATTAACTTACTGCGTATAATATCGGCATCGAACGGCTTCATTATGTATTCATTCGCACCCGCCATAAGCGCCTCTTGAATATGCTTCATGTCGTTTTCCGTAGTGCAGAATACGACCACAGGCCCCATGCCTCCGGGAAGCTGCCTTAAAGCTTTTAAATATTCCAGGCCACTCATGACCGGCATGTTCCAGTCCAGCAGAACAAAATCCGGAAGGCTCTTCTCGCTGGCCAACAGCGCCTTCTGCCCGTCTTCCGCTTCTTCACAAGCAAACCCGGCAGCTTCAAAAATTTGCCGCGCCACTTTGCGAATGACGCGGCTGTCATCAACTATCAGGCATGATTTCATCTTCAATCCTCAATCTTAACGTCATATCCTTCAATATTCTCAAGCCGCAGCTTCATCTATGTGTAATAGACGAGCAACATCAAGGACAATTAATAAATTATCCTTCAACCTATATATGCCACCAGAAATCTCGCGCCACTGCTCACTTAATGTCGAAGGACTTTTTTCATAGTCAGCAGCAGGAAGACTCATCACCTCACCGACTTTATCAATTATCAGACTGTAGAACTCTCCCCCGTGGTCCACAACTACGCTCATATTCGCTTCGGACTTGTCTCGCGGCGGCAAGCCAAGCCTTGTGCGCACGTCAAATGCCGTCACAATTCGACCTCGCAGATTCAGCGAACCTGCTACTTCCTTGGGAGATAATGGAACTCTCGTGATTTTCTGCTCGCCCAAGACATCTTGCACTTGCAGAACAGGAATTCCAAATAACTGGCCAGCAACGGTCATCGTCACAAACTCGTTGCTCACACCCTGCTCTTCCTGAACGGATTTCCCCGAAGCAACCGTCGGTAGATTGTTGTTTGTCATGCGTTCACCCGTGTCTCGTTAAGCGATTGCCTTAAGGCGTCCAATAGCCCTTCACGATTGAATTTTGCCACATAGTCCGTAAACCCTACCTGGCGACCGCGATCAAAGTCTCGCGGCGTGGCGTGCGATGACATCGCTATCATCGGAGTGTGGGCCCAACGCCCTCCTTCACCGCGAACTTTAGTCACAAAATCAAAGCCGTTCATTTCAGGCATTTCTATGTCGCTTATGATGACGTCGAAGTCTTCACCGGCTTCTTGTAGCTTGAGCGCCTGAATCGGATTTTCAACCGGCGTCACGCTGTATCCCGCCACAGTAAGCAACGGAGCCAGCAGATTACGGAAGAACGGACTGTCGTCTATCAGGAGTATTTTCTTTTGACTCTCCTGGCCAAAGGAATCCTCCGTCTCAACGCCAAACCAATCCTGATATGCCTGAGCTAGATAATGTCCGGTATCGACTACGTCTGTAGCCTTGCCCGTAATAATCGCACTCCCCAGGCATCCAGGGCGCTTCGCAGAGAGATCTACCTGGAATCTGGCTTCCACGATGTCAATTATCTCATCGACCATCAGCCCCATGCTGCGGCTTTGATCGCTGAACACCAGTATCGGCTGCGAGCCTTCTTTCCTCATGTTGAAATTAGGCTCAATCGGCACTAGCGGCATAAGCTTGCCGCGGTACTGCACCACAGGCATATGATCCGAGTACTCCACCGTCTTGAGATCTATCTCCTCCAGACGCGCAACAAGAGATAGAGGAACGGCTTTTGGAGCTTCTCCTCCAGCGCGGAACAACAGCAACGATTGCCTGCCATCCGCTTTTGCAGCTTGCGCAACTTGCGCCGCGTGCTGCGCCGATTCCTGATCTCCCGTGTGGACCTTGCCCGCTCTTGAGGCAATGCCGTTCGGATCAAGGATCATAACCACGCTTCCGTCTCCGAGAATGGTGTTGCCGGAGAACAATGATATGTTGCGCAAAATCGGGGCAACCGGTTTGACAACAATTTCTTCGGTGTCAAATACGCGATCTACGATTATGCCAAACGCGGAGCTGCCGACTTGAATCACCACGATGAATGCGGATTCGCTTTCATTGGCTACAGCGTCTCCCAGTTTCATCACAGTGCGCAACGATACCAGCGGCAGCAGACGATTGCGTAAACGCAAGACAGGAGTATCATTTATTCTCTCAACCCGATACTCACTTGTCGCAGAGGCGTGCACCAATTCCACTACGCTTATTTGCGGTATGGCAAAACGTTCGCCAGCGCATTCAACGATGAGCGCGGAAACAATCGCCAAGGTCAGAGGAATCTTGATGCGGAACCGAGATCCTTTGCCGCGTGTCGATTGCATGTCTATCGTGCCGCCGATCTTTTCAATGTTCGTGCGGACGACATCCATGCCCACGCCTCGACCAGACACAGAGGTAACCCTTGTCGCAGTCGAGAAACCAGGCTTGAAGATAAACTGCATGATTTGCTGGTCAGACATGCTTGCAAGCTCCATCTCGCTCGCAAGGCCGTTCTGAACCACTTTGGCCTTGATCGCTTCAATCGCAAGCCCTTTACCGTCATCCGAAATCTCAATAACGATGTGTCCGCCTTCGTGATACGCGTTCAGGACTACGTTGCCGATTTCCGGCTTGCCCGCTTTAATACGCTCGGCAGGCATTTCGATGCCGTGATCCGCAGAATTGCGAACCATGTGCGTTAAAGGATCTTTAATCAGCTCTAATACCTGGCGATCAAGCTCGGTGTCCGCGCCGAGCATTTGTAGATCTATTTTCTTGCCAAGCTCCAGCGACAGATCGCGCACAATGCGAGGCAGCTTTGCCCACGCGTTGCCTATCGGCTGCATGCGCGTTCTCATTACGTCCTCTTGCAACTCCGACGTAACGTGATTCAATCGCTGTAACGGCGCCGCAAACGGACTGTCCTTTTGTCCACGCGAAATCTGCATCAGCTGATTGCGCGTCAGCACAAGCTCGCTGACGGTTACCATGAGATTCTCTAAAAGCTCTACGCTCACACGAATCGATTGGCTCGCGACAAGAGACTCCTTAGCTGGAGATTCACTTCCAGACGCGGATTTGTTCGCCTCGGCAGCAGGCGTTTCCGCTCGTGGCTGTAGCGCTTTTTGTTGCACAAAAACAGGTTCAGGCTCTTCCATCTCAGGCTCCGGTTCAGAAACGGAATCTATAGCAGCTGCTTCAATGGCCGATTTTACTTCAGCGATAGAAGCTGCTGCCACGGGCGCTGGCCCATCGACATTTCCTTCCGCCATCGCGTTTA
>JAQUWX010000012.1:18619-44433 GCA_028692635.1 Alphaproteobacteria bacterium | reverse complement strand
AGAACCTTGCCAATCAGGTCGCTAATGCTGCGCAGGATATCACCAGGCAGATAAGCGGCATTCAAGGGCAGACATCTCAGGCTGTCGATACTATCGCCAACATCACCACCACCATAAAACGCATAAATGAGATATCCACTGCCATCGCCTCTGCTGTCGAAGAACAAGGCGCCGCGACAAAGGAGATATCTCGCAGCATTCAGGAAACCGCTCAGGGAACCAGCGAAGTTACTAAAAACATCTCTGGCGTCACTCAATCCGTCGCAGAGACAGGACAAGCCTCCGAACAGGTCCTGGAAACTGCCGGACAGCTGGCACAAGAAGCGGAGACTCTGCGCAAAGTTGTGGACAGCTTTATAAACACGGTCCGCAACGGATAAAAGTTAGCGGCCTGCCGAGATTCTGCCAGAAATTGCTTTTCCCTGCCTTATGCAGTAGCTTTTGTTCGCCTTTTTCCAGAACAAAACTGTAAGAGATTATCGTGAGCAAAAGCATCCATCCTGGTTTTCATATTGTAGCGCATCCTTTGATACAGCATAAGCTGTCACAACTACGCGATAAGGATTGCTCATCGCATGATTTTCGCTCTTTATTGCGGGAGATTACTCTTCTGATGGCTTATGAGGCTTTGCGCGATTTGCCAATCGCTACAAAATCCATAACCACTCCTTTGACAACTATGGACGCTCCGGTTCTTGCGTCGCCTGTGCCGACTATCATTACCATACTGCGCGCCGGGCTTGGTATGTCCGACGCTTTGTCCGAGATAATTCCCGAAGCTAAAATCGGACATGTCGGCATTTATCGCGATCATGAGACAAAGGCCGCTGTAGAATATCTTGTCCGACTCCCGCCTAACGTCGGACAGGAGTATGTAATTACGGATCCTATGCTGGCCACTGGAAACTCGCTTATTCATGCCTGCGACGTTCTTAATAAAAACAGGATTTCCGATAAAAATATTCGCGTTATAGCTTTGGTCGCGGCTCCTGAGGGAGTTAAGGCTTTTGCAGAAGCTCATCCCACAATTCAAGTTTATTGCGCCGCGTTAGACAGCCACCTTAACAAGGACGCATATATAGTTCCCGGGCTTGGAG
Source organism: Alphaproteobacteria bacterium (assembly GCA_028692635.1). Lineage (GTDB taxonomy): Bacteria > Pseudomonadota > Alphaproteobacteria > UBA9219 > UBA9219 > JAQUWX01. The sequence goes on along the minus strand of JAQUWX010000012.1, from coordinate 43,336 downwards.
ATGCGGGAGATCGCATTTTTGGGACCTGAAAAATAAACATGTCAAATTCCATTTCAAATGAAATGACGAAAGAATTTCGTCGTAGTTTTTTTCCTCAGACAACCGATGCTGATTGGGATGATTGGCGCTGGCAGATTAAAAATCGCATTTGCGATTTGAAATCTTTGGAAAAGATTTTTTCTTTATCAAATGACGAGCGTGACGCTCTTTTGAATAATGCCGGACAATTGGCTTTTGCGATTACTCCATATTATGCCAGCCTTATGGATCGCTTTGATCCTAACGATCCCCTGCGAATTACTCATATTCCCGTGACGGCGGAGATGGAAAGCTGCGCTGGGGAAGAGATAGATCCCTTGGGCGAAGATTGCTCGATGGCGACTCCCGGATTGGTGCACAAGTATCCCGATCGCGCCCTTTTTCTTGCGACCAACATTTGCGCCGGTTATTGCCGCTATTGCAATCGCGCCAGGATGGTAAGCCATAAAGAACAGGCTGTGCCTCAGAGCAACTGGGACAAGGCTCTGGAATATCTGCGCAAGCACAATGAAATCAGAGACGTTCTTATTTCCGGCGGCGATCCGCTTATGCTTGGAGATGAGAAGATCGACTGGCTTTTAGGAAAACTGCGCGAGATAAAACATATTGAATTTATCCGTATCGGAACGAAGATTCCGATCACGTTGCCTCAACGCATTACAAACGATTTGGCGCTTATACTTAAAAAATATCATCCATTATGGATAAGCGTTCATGTGGTGCATCCTTCCGAGCTTACTTCCGAAGCCACGGCTGCTCTTGGGCGGCTCGCAGATGCCGGGCTGCCGATAGGATCGCAGACCGTTTTGCTTAAGGGCGTTAATGACACACCAGAGATCATGAAAAAACTTATGCATAAACTGCTCATCAATCGAGTGACTCCTTATGCTTTGTTTCAGATGGATCAGATAAAGGGAGCGTCAAGATTTCGCACATCCATACGTACGGGGTTGGGTATAATTTCTTCCCTTCAGGGACACACAACTGGATATGCCGTGCCAAAGTATATTATCGATCCTCCCGGAGGTGGCGGCAAAGTTCAGCTTGTTCCTAATTCCGTTGTCGGACGCGAGGGAGATTATATTCTGCTTAGAAATTATCAGGAAAAAATCTATCGTTATTACGATCCCTTGTCTTCCTAAAATCATACATCGCGGGAATAGTATAGGGGTTCTTGCAACCCACAGTCTGCAATTCAACACACCTATGCATGCCCTACAAAAAAAGCGCTCATTGTTAATTTTAATATGGTTTTAATAACGATAAGATTAGCTTTAAAATAGCGCGTCGCACTTAATAACTGACCGTTTTTTGATAGGCATGATTATCGTGAAAAAACCTGAAGAAGATACATCCCTACCAAACGATATTCCCGATGAATTCAAACGCGCACACGTCATCATCATAGATGACGATCCCGCTAATCGCGTTCTGTTGCGCGGCGTTTGTGAAAAAATGAATATCGGAATTATCGATGAGGCTGAAGACGGCGTAGAGGCATTGGATCTTATTGCTCGCTTCAGGCCGGACTTGCTTCTGTTAGATATAAAAATGCCGCGTATGGATGGCATGGAACTTATGCGGCAACTGCGCGCTAATCCCGTATATGACTATTTATCCATCCTGGTGCAGACGGGATTGCAGGGTGTCGACGATCGCGTAACCTGTTTTAATCTTGGCGCTACGGATGTGGTTAGCCGACCATTCCATATTCCTGAACTAAAGGCTCGTATTTGCGCTCATTTACGCAGCGCTATTTCCGCTCGAATACTGTTCGATTTTCGCAATCGCATTCAGGCTCATCTTGAGATAACTCATAATTTTTTAAGCGCTATTCTTCCTACTCCTGAGCAAACGGAAAATCTCGCTCAACAGTACGGGCTTGTGTGTTCTTCCGTTTATCGCCCTCATGACGAAATAGGCGGGGATTTGTGGACTCTGCGCGCCATAGATGACGATAACATCGCTATAATAGTTATCGATGCCAGCGCTCATGGACTGGCAGGCGCTATAAACGCTTTGCGGGTAGATTGCCTGGTTCAGGTTAATCAGGGGCTTTTGAACGATCCAGCGGCATTCCTGAATAAACTGGACGCGGACATGGCCAAAATTTCCTTCGGACAATTGTTCGCGGGAGCAATCGTTCTTTCGTTTAATAAAAAAACCGGCAGACTGGTATTCGCCGGGTCGGGAAATCCCTCTCCTCTGCTCTATCATTATAATAGCTTAAAGCCGCTTAGAACCGAGGGGATGCTGCTTGGGTCAGGACTTCTTAAACTTAAAAATCAGGAAATTATTTTAGACCCTATGGATACTCTTGTTCTATTTAGCGATGGTTGGTCCGACGGATCTGATATCGACGAAGTCAAAACCATAGATACCTTGAACAAACCAGGCGTGGCTTTAGCGGCCGCTCTGGCTCCGGAAGATTATCAGATAACGGACGACCTCACCCTTCTTACAATACAAAGGAGCAAGAACCATGGCTTCTAAATTCAGAATAGAAAACAATGAGCTGGTCATATATGTATCGGGAAGCTTGACTTTTCATCAGCATCAGGAAGGTGAGCAACTTGTTCATCAGGTTTCAGCTCTGCTCGATAAAAGCGAGATTAAAAACGTCCGCATGAATTTCGCCGACGTTCTGCGCATGGACAGCCATTGGCTTGGCGTATTGATACGCATTCTACGCAGAGTTAAGGAAAAAAATGCCGACTTCATAATAGAAAAGCCTAACAACGATATAAGCAGACTGTTCGATATGGTTGAGCTTAACCGTATCACAGAAATCCGCGCTTGAGATCAGTCATGTCAGAGCAAAAAACAAATGTTCTTGGATATCCTTCAGCTGACGCTGTAGCCGTCATCGAAAAGGCTTTCTTCCATCCCGAGACTATCTTCTGCACTGTTATGGACGCAACCAATCTTCATGAGCCAGCCACTCTTGATGCGCTCATAAAGATGTTCCCTCCCAACCTTATGCGCGAGTTCGATCTGTTTCTACTGCTGGCCGAATGCATGGCCAATGCTGTCAGCTATAATAATATTCGCGCTCTTGGAGTAAGCGCTCGGCGTAGAGGCAAGATGCTTTTGGTTTCCGTGTTCCATAGCCCCTCTATTTCTTCATCCGTCGATCCTATAATTCGTAACGCTCATGACGGGTGGCTGCCGGATTACGATAAGGATCCCCCGAACGGACTCGGATTTCCTATCCTTTTCCGCCTCGCCTATCAGATTACCATAAGTCTGGACCGCACCAGGCTTCAGCTTTGGATAAGGCTTAGAAATGGCGCTATTCTGGGCGAAAACGCCGACCCTTTGCTTATAGATTAGGCCGGATCCCGGTCAGAGAGAATCATCGACAGCGCCTATATGCTTGATTCCAGATACCTCTGGATAAAAGCTGCGCCGGATATATAATGCCCCCCTATTTCAAGGGAGCTGTGGTTGTTCATGATGATTGGTCAAAAACGAGATATCGCTGCCGCGCCTTCAGATGCAGGGCTGATCGACAGCGCTAAAGCCGTCCTAGTCGCAGAGGGGCGCGCTTTGCAGAACCTATCTAAAAGTCTGGACAAAAATTTCGCCGCCGCCGTTCACGTCATCGTCGGCTGTAAGGGTCGCATTATCATAAGCGGTATGGGTAAGGCCGGACATATCGCTAGAAAAGTCGCCGCTACTATGGCTTCTACCGGCACTCCCGCGATATATGTTCATCCCGGAGAAGCCAGCCATGGCGATCTGGGTATGGTCACTCTTGAAGATGTCGTTTTAGTGCTCTCTAACTCCGGCGAAACTTCCGAGCTTTCCGATATTGTGGAATATACCCGCCGCTTTTCAATTCCTCTTATCTCTATTACCGCTCATGCGGATAGCTCTCTTGGCAAGTCGTCCGACATCGTTCTTGTCCTGCCTCCAGAGGTAGAGGCTGGTTCGCTTGGGCTGGCTCCTACTACCTCTACGACTATGATGCTGGCTCTGGGCGACGCTCTGGCTGTTGTGGCTTTGGAAAGCAAGGGTTTCACCAAGGAAGATTTTCGCAATTTTCATCCCGGCGGCAAGCTGGGTAAAATACTGCTGCGCGTGAGCAACATTATGCATGGCAAAGATGCTCTTCCATTGGCCTCTATTAATGACCCCATGTCTCATGTGCTCGTCGTGATGACCGAGAAAAGCTTCGGTTGCGCTGGCATTGTCGATAATAACGGCGTTCTGGTCGGAATAATCACCGATGGCGATCTGCGTCGCAAGATGACCCCGGATCTTCTTAATAAGACTGCGGGCGAGGTTATGACTAAAGCTCCGATGACTATTCTTCCGCAGAAGCTGGCGGTGGAAGCGTTGCAGATTCTGAACGAGAAAAAACGGACAAATCTGTTCGTCGTCGATAACGACAGCAAGCCTGTCGGCATATTACATATGCACGATTTGCTCAGGGCTGGAGTGATTTAGCCAGCTTATCAAACGCCATTAGCGTTTCTATTAGCTTGGGAAAATCTTTGAACGCGACCATGTTGGGACCGTCTGACGGAGCGTGATCCGGGTCAGGGTGCGTTTCTATGAACACCGCAGCAACGCCAACCGATACAGCGGCCTTCGCCAGCGTAGAGACGTATTTGCGCTCTCCTCCGCTTGAAGTGCCCTGCCCGCCAGGTTGCTGGACCGAATGGGTCGCGTCAAACACAACCGGATATCCTGTCTCAGCCATAATCGGCAGCGCCCTCATGTCGGACACCAGCGTATTGTATCCGAAGCATGCTCCGCGCTCGCACAGCATGATGCGCTCGTTGCCGGTCGATGCGACTTTGTCGGCTACGTTCTTCATGTCCCATGGGGCTAGAAATTGGCCTTTTTTTACGTTTATGGCTCGCCTGGTTCTTCCCGCAGCTAATAGCAGATCCGTTTGGCGACACAGAAACGCCGGAATTTGCAGAACGTCGGCAACTTCAGCCACGACGTCGCATTGTTCACGCTCGTGAACGTCGGTTAGCACCGCCAGGCCCGTCCTCTCACGCACTTCGGCGAGAATAGGCAGAGCCTCTTCCTGCCCCATGCCACGATATGTGCTTATCGAAGAGCGATTGGCTTTATCAAACGACGTTTTATATATTATCTCGATCTTGTATTTTGCAGCCACTTCGGCAATGGCAGCGCTCATCTCAAGCGCCTGCGCTCTCGACTCCATGACGCATGGACCGGCTATGATCGTCAGCGGCATATCGTTAGCGATTACGATATCTCCGCCACCGGGCTTTTTGATTATTACCTGTTTATTATGCATGGTGAGGTTTCTTCGCGTTGGATTGTTCAAGAAGTAATCTTTTGCGATAGCTGTACCAACCGTAAGGTAAGCTGGCAATATACGCCGTCGCTATCCCCGTCAGCGAGATCCATGGATTTGTAATCAGCACAGCCGTCAAAAGCCCGGCTCCCATCATTATCGGAGCAACCCATACCGGAGATACTCTGCGCCCCTTAAGGGACAGCGTCGGCAACCGGCTTACCATCAGGCCGCCAACCAGGATAACCCATGCCGCTATGACCATAGGGGGTAGATGAAAATCCTCTCCGAAGGCAAGAAACAGCATTAACGGAAACATCGCCATGCCCGCTCCAGCCGGAGCAGGAACGCCAGTGAAATAGCTTTTTGCCCAGACCGGAATGTCATGATCTTCCAGCATGGTGTTGAATCTGGCCAGGCGCAGCGCTGTGCATATTGCCAGGACAAGAACCGCGACCCATCCAAAACCTCCGGCATCGCGCAGTGTCCATAAATACAGCACAAATCCAGGAGCTACTCCGAAGCTTACGCAATCGGCTAGACTGTCTAGTTCGGCTCCGAATTTGCTGGCTATGTTTAGCAATCGCGCAACCCGCCCATCAAGGACATCGCATACAGCCGCGATCACTATTGCCAGCATGGCAAACGCCCATTGCTCCTGCAAGGCCATCTGCATGGCGGTAAGCCCTGCGCATAGAGAAAGCAGAGTAAGCACATTCGGCAAAAGTCTGGTTACAGGCAGATCCTCAACAACGGTCATTATTTAGCCTCCCCTTTATCAAAGCAATCGGCCAGCACTGTTTCGCCGCCAATCATATATTGTCCAACCAGGACCGTCGCTTTTAGTCCCGTCGGAAGATAAATATCAGCGCGGCTGCCAAAGCGGATAAGGCCGTAGCGCTCTCCGGCAATAAGCTTGTCGCCCTGCTTCACGCAGCAAACTATCCTGCGCGCAACCAAGCCTGCAATCTGGACAAATCCAAATATCTGGCCGGAATATGGGTGTTGACCGCCAAGTTCCATAACCACGGCCATACGTTCATTGTCCACGCTGGCCTTATCGCTTGCCGCATGTAAAAATTTGCCCGCCCTGTAGCGCGTGGCAATGACGGTCCCACTGGCTGGCGAACGGTTGATATGGACGTCGAATATGTTCAAAAATACGCTTATGCGGGTGCGCGGACCAGCGCCCAGACCAAGATCGGCTTCCGGGATGACTTCCTCAATAGCAATGACCTTCCCATCAGCCGGGCTTACAATCACGCCAGGACGAACCGGGGTGACACGGTCCGGGTCGCGGAAAAAATAGACGCACCAAAGCGTTGCCAACGCCCCCACGACAAACAGCGGCCAACATATTAATGCAAAACCCACTGTTATAAGGGCAAAGATCCCTATAAACGGCCAGCCAGCCTTGTTTACGGCTAAAGAATATAGTTTCATGCCCACCTCCGGGTATTCAGCTGGTTTATAAATACTTGCCGGTTAGACTTTAAACTCATGTTAAAGATAGTCCATTAAATTGTGACGCCGACTCATGGGCTGGTACATACCATAGAATAGAAAAAAACAGTGGAGGAATTCATGTCGCCGGAACTGTTCTCTCTGTTATCTCAACGGGGTGGATCTGCTAAAACAGGTTATGAAGAATTGTTAAAAAAGATATGGACTTCTCGTCCTAATAAATTCGGCTTTCAAGTGGAGGGCGTGGATTTCCGCGTACAACTTATCCCCCAAAGCGAAAACCAGCACCTTGTGTCTGCCGAGATCGGGTACCTGCCCTTCACGGCAGAGTCAGCTCAGAAAAGACATATAATTAAAACTATTCTGGACAGCACAAGCCGCGTAAAGGAAGCTAAATTCGGAATAAGCGACGATGGAAAAATTGGTCTTGTCGGCGAAATAACCGTGAATGTAAACGAGGACCCCGAACTTAGCTTCGCTCGCATTATTGTATTTTTGCAGAAAACTCTGCCATATATAAGGCTGATCGGAAAAGCTCTCTAACAGGAAAACTCAGGAATCTATCGTGACAATTGAAAATGTATGCGTGTATTGCGGTTCATCGAACCACATCGATGAATCTTTCCATAAAAGCACAATCAAGATCGGCACCCTTCTAGCCAAAAATAACATAAACATAATATATGGCGGCGGCCATGTCGGGCTTATGGGGCTTTTGGCTGATTCCGCCCTTGCCGCCGGCGGCAAAGTTACCGGAATAATCCCGCGCCATCTTCATGACCGCGAGGTTCAGCACGACCACCTTACTGAACTTCATGTCGTCGAAAATATGCATGAACGTAAAAAGATGATGGCGGATTGCGCGGATGCTTTTCTCATTCTTCCAGGCGGATTCGGCACTCTGGACGAAACCTTCGAAATACTTACATGGAAACAGCTTGGCCTGCACAACAAGCCTGTAATCATTTATAACGAGGGGAATTTCTGGAGTCCGATGATAACCCTCATCGAACATCTTATAAAAAACGGATTCATCCCCAAGGATAATAGCGGATTTTACACGGCCATAGATTCACTGGATCAAATAATTCCAGCACTCACCGCGCCCGTAAGCCCCGCCATTGATCCTTCGGAAAAATGGAGCTGAAAAGAAATCAGTACTTACCGCTGGCGCTTGGCAGACGGAACTCTTGCGCGGGAGTGTCACTGTCCCCTGCTCGTGAGCGGCGGCTTACTGTCTGATACGCTATGCGGGCGTGCTCTACGCAATAAGGCAGCCCTTCGTGAGAAGCGCATCCGCAAAAACGAAACTCAGGCGAACGCGGATCGCCTATCGGCCAACGGCAATGACGCTCTCCGGCTTTGGTTACCGCTATGCCCTCGGCGCGCTTGACGCTGTCGATCGGACGTAGAGCCTCTTTCACCATGGCTTGCGGAGTCGTTCTCGGAGTCTGAACCGGCGGTAGCGGGCGGAGCATCACTCTCTTTTTATTATTGCTCACTCGCGTGATGTTCATCATCGCGTTCGCTGTAGCTACTGCAACTGCCGCTCCATCCTCCTGCTTCACAGAAAGAGGGCGCGAAGAAAGCTTGAGCCTGTGCGCTTTTCCAATTACGGCATTGCGGGTTAATCCCCCCCCAAGCTGTTTGGCTATGTCGCTTGCACTGAAGCCATTGCCCCACATCTTCTTGAGTGCCTGAATTTGTTGCTCGGTCCAGCTCATTTTTTGCTCACTCCGTTATCGAGTTTAAGGTGGAAACACAGGATCTAAGCTCATTCCGGCTTCGAAACTGTGCCGACAAGAATTAGCCGTATTAACTCTAAATGTTGTGGCTAACGGGAAAGAGCTATACCAGATGTGACGAATCGATTCTACCAATTACATCATGTTGTGGATAATTGCGGCAACAACACTACATATGGTTTTGTAACTCATTGACTAATCGTAAAGATTCGAGTTACTCACAGACTCAGACTTGTGGAAAACCCTTCAAAATCCGTGTGTTACGTCAAATTTATCCACAACTTTTTTGTGTTTTTAATTATTTTTTACTTTCATTAAAACAACATACACTGCCCGCTCTATCCTTTTTGGTAATTTATCTTTATATCAGCACAACCATAGCGCGAATCGAAGATTGTTTTAGACCTATAATTTAATGAAAACTGCTCAGAGATTTTATGAATATCGGAAATCCTTATTTGATAAATCGCTTCCGCGAGAAACTGCCAGAGGCCGCCGGATATGCTCTATCCGATGCGGAACTTTGCGGTATCGCAAAGACTGCTCTGAACCAGTGTGACGATTACCTGAATTATGGAAATACTGAGTGGCTGAATTATCCAAGCATACAGAATTCTCTGCTGTTTCTGGCGTACATATATGGACCCGAGCACCGCTTTTACAGCGAATTATCAAGCGTTACTCATCCGATCAAAGTGGCTCATAGCGTAGCTAATGAGGGCGCACTACTGGATATGGCATATGATCCAGAGTATCTCGCGTTTATAGCTCTGAATCATGACTCGGTTGAAGATGCAGTGAAAGATAATCGCTCTACACAAACTGACGATGTCGCATACGATCTTTTAGTAGAGTGTCTAAATCCAACCACCGCTTCACCACAGGAAATCAGGAAATACTTATGGGCGCTCACGGATTCTATCGGTAGCAAAGGAAGCGATCGACGGAAAGAACAGGTTCGCCGGGCGCATGTGTTCGGACCCATTGTCGTATTCGTGCGTTTTTATGATAAATTTTATAACGCTCTGGATGACTTGCAGGAATATAATCGGGCGGTTGCGTTTCTCGGAAACAATAAAAACGGAATACGAGATATAACAAAACCCAAAGAAATAGGCCGCGCTTGGAGACACGCCCAGATAAAATTCGAGGAAGTAATCAACTATATGCCCCAGGAGATATCCCTCTATCACCTGGCAACCTATACGCAGATTGTCGAAGAGCTGAGATACAGGGTTCCTCAAAAACAATTAGTTGAAGAAGTTAAAAAACTGGCAGAAAAAAGAAAACTGCCTAAAGATTTCTCGTATTCTAAAAGGCTCGTACCAATGGAAGAAACACGCCCCGTTTTAACTTCATCATGGAACTTAAGGCCTATAATTTATACGCTTTAAGGCATAATATTGCTGCGAATCATGGTAATCCATCCGCACTGGTAACTTTTTACGATAAGCATTGGTCATGTCTGATTTATTTCCCAGCAATGGGTCAAAAAAGAAAGATTCCTATAGCGCTCACGACATCGAGGTTCTGGAAGGTCTGGAGCCTGTTCGCCGTCGCCCTGGCATGTATATTGGCGGCACTGACGAAGCCGCTATGCATCACCTCGTCGCAGAGGTTCTGGACAATGCCATGGACGAGGCTGTAGCAGGTTGCGCAACTCGGATAGATATCGAGCTTGATCCCGAAAATCAGGTTACCGTCCGCGATAATGGTCGCGGCATTCCTGTCGATAATCATCCTAAATTCCCCGGCAAGTCGGCTTTGGAGGTTATTCTTACTACTCTGCACTCCGGGGGAAAATTCTCGAATAAAGTATATGAAACATCAGGCGGGTTGCATGGCGTCGGCATTTCTGTCGTCAACGCTTTGTCCGAAGAACTTGTCATAGAAGTCGCTAAGGAAAAACAGCTTTACTCGCAGAGCTATTGTCGGGGCGTTCCTCAGGGCAAGCTGAAAAAGATGGGGGCTGTCAATCGGCGCGGGACTACGGTCATTTTTCGTCCCGATCAGGAAATTTTTGGCAATAAAAGTAAATTCAGCCCCAACGTTCTTTTCCGTTTGGCCAGATCAAAAGCTTATCTGTTTCGCGGAGTCGAAATACACTGGGCCTGCCATCCCTCTTTGATAAAGGATGACGACAAGACTCCGCTTCAGGCGGTTCTGCATTTTCCTGGCGGTATTGCCGATTTTCTAAGCTCTACTCTTGAAGATCGCGCAATAATCATTCCACAGCTGTTTTCCGGCCTGGTGGATCTTCCCGATAATAAGGGCAAGGTCGAATGGGCTGTCGCATGGCCTGAGGATGGCGAAGGTTTTTGCAGATCCTACTGCAACACTATTCCAACTCCGCAGGGAGGATCTCATGAATCCGGTATGCGCTCGGCTTTGCTGCGCGGACTGCGGACTTATGGAGAGATGCTCGGCAATCGCAGGGCTACTGCTATCACCGGCGATGAGGCTTTCGGAGATGCGACTATCGTTCTTTCTCTGTTTATAAGTAATCCTCAATTTCAGGGACAGACTAAAGAAAAGCTCTCTACTGTGGAAGCTACGCGCCTCGTGGATCAGACGGTCAAGGATCATTTCGATCACTGGCTTACCGCCGATCCTGTCGGTAGCAAGACTTTGCTCGATCAGCTTATCTTCCGCGCCGAAGAGCGCACTCGCTTGAGCCAGGCTAAAGATCTGGCCAGAAAGACCGCTACCAGAAAACTGCGCCTTCCCGGTAAGTTGGCTGACTGCTCGCAGAACAGCGCTGAGGGAACGGAGCTGTTTATAGTCGAAGGAGACTCCGCCGGAGGTTCCGCAAAACAGGCCAGAAACCGCAATACTCAGGCTATTCTGCCGCTGCGCGGAAAAATCCTGAACGTCGCCAGCGCCAGCGCAGACAAGCTGCGCGGCAATCAGGAATTGTCCGATTTAATACAGGCTTTGGGTTGCGGCTCTGGAACGCATTTCGATATGAAAAAACTCCGCTATGAACGCATCATCATTATGACCGATGCCGACGTCGATGGCGCTCATATAGCCTCTCTTCTGATGACTTTCTTTTACCGCGAGACTCCTGAGCTTATAAAACAAGGTAAGATTTATCTCGCGCAACCTCCTCTATATCGCCTTAGCCAGGGCGATAAGATCGTCTATGCCAGAGATGACGATCATAAGGATGAGCTGCTGCAAACCGCTTTCAGCTCACGCGGGAAGATCGAGCAGAGCAGATTTAAAGGTCTGGGCGAAATGATGCCTGCTCAATTGCGTGAGACTACTATGGCTCCGCATACTCGCTCTTTGCTGCGGGTCATTCTGTCGGATCTTCCTCTTGCTGAGGCAGGTAAGGATATTAAAGAGACAGAGACTCTGGTAGAGAGCCTTATGGGCCGCAAACCAGAGCTGCGCTTCCACTTCATTCAGGAAAATGCCAAGTTCGTTAAAGAAGTTGATATCTGATTTATTTCACTAACTCACGTACTGGTACTAGATCAATGCCGCGGGACTGAATCTCTTTTATCCATGATTCAAGCGCATTTATAGTCGCCACATGAGGGTGACCTATAGCTATGGCATGGCCTTTGTATTTGGCGATTTGCTCGGTTTTAAAGAGTTGTTCTCTTATCGCTTTTTCATCTACGTCATTGTCCAGAAATACGTCACGACCTACAAAGAGAACCTCTTGCTCTCGCGCTATTTTGGCTCCGACAGACTGGCCGCTTGTTCTTGAATCCAGAAAGAACAAATCCCTTTGCTGTAAAACTTTCATCATGGGCACCATGCTCGATGCGTCAGACGTGAATTTGCTGCCCATGTGATTGTTGACTCCGTCAAAGCCAGAGAAGCTATCTAATGCAGCTTTCAGGCGCTCCTGCACTTCATCGGCGGATAGGCTGGTTAGCAACGCTCCAGGGCCGGGATCATCGGCCCCCACAGGCTGCATCGGCATGTGCAGCAGAAGCTCATGTCCAGCGGCTCGTGCTTTGTCCGCTTGTTCCTGCAATCTCATGGAGTACGGCAGAAAAGATAAGGTTACTCCCGCAGGTAAAAGTATCGCTCTGTCAGCCAGAGATATGTTTAGGCCAAGATCGTCGATTACAATCGCTATGCTGGGACGCTCGGGCATTTCGCCGCGCCTGAATTTGGGCTTCGTAATAACGGGAATAGGAACATCGGGAGCCAGGTTTTTTTCTTCATATAGCGGCAAAGAAAATTTCTTGTCCAGAATATCAAGTGATATTACCGGCTCTGGCGTTACTTCCGGGGGTTTTTTAGGGTCCTTCACGTCCAGGCGCAGCGGCTGGTGTAAATCGTCGATAGACAAAGACGGAACCGGAGTTTCTTCAACGATAGAAGACTGGTCCTTAACTGCGACTCTTATGCTAAGAGGCTCATGCGCAGGTGGCTCGGGAGCCACAAAAATCAGCGCAGCCACGACAGCAGAAACCATAATCGGAAGAACCGAGAGCTGCCATATTTTGCTGGATTTGCCGTTCTTTTTCATAAAATCATCTGTCGAGAAATAAGAATCACTGGAATATGGATAGCATTTTAAAGGTTTAGAAGAAAGAAAACCTCGAACTCATTGTAAATTATGCGCTTTACGCAGCCCTGCGTTTGGGAGACAATCAGGCATGAAAGAATAGTAGTGGAATCGGCTTTATGCTCCTTCTTATCGATAATTATGACAGCTTTACCTATAACCTGGCTCACTATCTCGGCGAGCTGGGAGCCAATGTCGTCGTGCGCAGAAACGATGCGCTTAGCGCCTCGGATGCCATAAATCTTAAACCAGATCATATCGTGCTTTCCCCAGGACCCTGTGGGCCGGAACAGGCCGGTATTTGCCTTGATTTAATTAAACTGGCCGGAAGCGCTAAAATTCCACTGCTTGGAGTTTGCCTCGGACACCAGGCTATCGGACATGCTTTCGGCGGTAAGGTCGTTCTGGCAACGATACCCATGCATGGCAAAGTGGACAGCATCAGCCATAATCAGCTTAGCGTATTCAAAGGACTGCCCTCTCCTTTTCAAGCCACGCGCTATCACTCGCTTATGGTGGAAAGATCGTCCTTTCCCGATGCGTTAGAGATAACCGCGTCTTCTAAAGATGGTACAGTCATGGGACTTCAACACAAAAATCTGCCTATACATGGGGTGCAATTCCATCCAGAGAGTATCGCTACAGAGCACGGCCATGAGATGCTTAAAAATTTCCTCGATGTGAAATAATCAGAAACATGCCCTTATTGTCCGTCATAGAGAAACTAAGCAGGCGCAGCGATCTTGATGCCGCTTCCGCGCAAAAAGCGTTCGACTGCATTTTTTCCGGACAGGTGCCGGATGAGCAGATCATGGCTTTTCTTGCTCAACTTCATGATAAAGGGGAAACCGCTTCGGAAATACTCGGAGCCGCGCAGTCTATGCGCGAGAATATGAAGTCCATAAAATCTCCCGCGGGAGCTATCGATATCGTCGGCACAGGGGGAGATCATCACGGCACTTTGAATATATCAACCGCTGTCGCTATTATCGTGGCTGCTTGCGGCGTTCCTGTGGCAAAGCATGGAAATCGCGCAGCAACCAGCTCTTCGGGTTCTTCCGATGTTCTTAGGAAACTTGGCGTCAACCTGGAGCCGGAGTGGAAGATCGTCGAAAGATGCCTTGATGAGATAGGCATAGTTTTTCTGTTCGCTCCCGTTCATCATCCTGCCATGCGTCACGTCGCAGATGTAAGACGCAAGATGAAAACCAGGACTATTTTCAATCTGCTTGGGCCTTTGACAAATCCTGCTAACGTGAAATTGCATCTTATCGGTTCTTATGCTTCGGAATATCTGGAGCCTATGGCAAACGCTTTGAAACTCACGGGAAGCGAACGCGCCTGGTTGGTGAATGGAGAAGACGGGCTTGATGAAATATCCACTACCGCTCCGACAAAAGTTGTCGAGCTGGAAGGCGATCAAACTAGAATTTTCTCCGTTGCTCCCGAACAGGTCGGAATACATCGCGTCAAGCTTAAGGACTTAAAGGGCGGTAAGCCGGAGGAAAACGCGGCTCATATATTGCGCCTGCTGGATAAAGAGCATGGACCTTATCGAGATATAACTCTTTTTAACGCTTCGGCAGCTTTAGTCGTAGCCGGGAAAGCTCGCGACCTTAAGGATGGAATCCAAATTGCCGCCGCTGCGATAGACTCTGGCTCGGCAAAAACCAAGCTTAACGATCTTGTTAGATTTACCGGTGGAAAAATTTGCGATGACTAACAGCTTGGAACAAATATGCGCGGATAAAAGGAAATATATTTCCAAGAAAAAGGCTGAGCGTTCGTTTAACTCGCTGGATACCGAGGCTCGCATTAACGCTCTTCCACCTCGCGGCTTCGTTCGCGCTTTAGAGAAAAAGCTTAACAACAATAAGGTCGGTCTTATCGCAGAGATAAAACAGGCTTCGCCGTCAGCGGGAATTATACGCATGGGCGCTAATCCTGTGTCCATTGCTCGCGCATATAAAGACGGCGGCGCCGCTTGCCTTTCCGTTCTTACCGATATTCCTTATTTTAAGGGACACAACGAACATCTTATTACAGCCAGAGCTGCGGTTACTCTGCCTATCCTTCGTAAGGATTTCATTCTGGATGTCTGGCAAATAGCGGAAGCTCGCGCTATCGGAGCGGACTGCGTGCTCCTTATCATGGCCGCTCTTGACGATGTGGAGGCAAAAGAATTGCACGCTGCCGCTATCGGATACGGTATGGACGTTCTTATCGAAGTTCATGACTCCTGCGAGCTTGAACGCGCTCTCGCCCTGCCTTCTGGATTGATCGGGATAAATAACCGCAATCTGAAAACTCTTAAAACAGAGCTTGGCGTTACGGAAAAGTTGGCTGGCTATGTTCCTAAAGACCGCATAATCGTCGGAGAAAGCGGTATAAAAACCGCCGAGGACATAAAGCGATTGCGTAAGTGCGGGGTCAACTGCTTCCTTGTCGGAGAGTCTCTTCTCAAACAGATAGATATGATAAAAGCGACAAAGAAACTGCTGGACGTTTAGGCTTCAAGCGCCTTCACGATCTCTTCGGTCATCTTCTTTGCGTCTCCGAACAGCATCATCGTGTTCGAGCGGAAGAATAGCTCATTCTCCACGCCCGCATAGCCCGATGCCAAAGAGCGCTTAACGAATAACACCGTTTTTGCCTTCTCAACATCCAATATGGGCATGCCATATATCGCGGATGTCGGATCGGTTTTCGCCGCAGGATTGGTCACATCGTTAGCTCCAATGACAAAAGCGACATCGGTTTGAGCAAAATCGCGATTGATCTCCTCAAGCTCCAGCACTTCGTCATATGGGACGCTGGCTTCGGCCAACAGCACGTTCATGTGTCCAGGCATGCGCCCAGCGACAGGGTGAATGGCATAACGAACTTGCACGCCATTCGCTTTTAATATGTCGGCCATTTCTCGCAAAGCGTGTTGGGCCTGAGCTACGGCCATTCCATAGCCGGGAACAATCACAACGCTGGAAGCGTTCTTCATGATAAACGCAGCGTCTTCCGCAGATCCGGATTTCACCGGACGGTCGTTGGCTTTCGCTCCGCCCGCTTTTGCAGATGTATCTCCGCCAAAGCCTCCAAGTATCACGTTGAAGATGGAACGGTTCATGCCTTTGCACATAATGTAGCTTAGGATCGCGCCCGAAGATCCAACCAGCGCGCCGGTAATAATCAACAGCGGATTTTCAAGCGTAAAGCCCGTGGCAGCCGCAGCCCATCCTGAATAGCTGTTCAGCATGGAAATGACGACTGGCATGTCCGCTCCGCCAATAGGCAGGATGAGCAAAAAGCCCAACAACAGCGTTACGCCAACTATGCCAAAGAACGCGTACGGAGACTGGCTTAGCAGCAACCATACAATCAGCAGCAGCGTCAGTATGCCAAGTCCAAGATTCAAATGATGCTGGAACGGAAAAACAAGCGGATTGCCGGAAACTAACCCCTGGAGTTTCGCAAAAGCGATCAAAGAGCCGGTAAAGGTAATCGCGCCAATTGCGACGCCTAATCCCATCTCAATCAAACTGGACGCGTGTATTTTTGCTCCGCTGGCAATTCCATATGCCTCGGGATTGAGAAACGCCGCCGAAGCGACCAACACCGCCGCCAATCCAACCAGAGAGTGAAACGCCGCCACAAGCTGAGGCAATGCGGTCATGCTTATTTTGCGCGCAATAACAGCGCCAAGACCGCCGCCTATCGCAATAGCCACAACGATCATCCACAAAGAAGACACTTCAAGCAGCAACAGCGTCGTGAAGATGGCCAGAGCCATGCCTCCGATACCGAACATGTTTCCCTGCCGTGCGCTTTCAGGCGACGACAGTCCACGAAGCGCCAGTATAAAACAGACGCCGGAGATTAGATAAGACAGTGCGACAATACTCGACATTGGCTTATTTGCCTTTCTTCTTATACATTTGCAGCATTCGCTGAGTTACGATGAAACCGCCAAAAATGTTGATAGAGGCAAGAACGATCGCCGCAAGCCCCATCCATTTTGACGTTGTAAATTCAATCGGTCCAGCCGCCAGCAGCGCGCCCACGATTATCACAGAGGATACCGCGTTCGTCACAGCCATAAGCGGAGAATGCAGCGCCGGAGTAACTTTCCACACCACATAATAACCGACAAAACAGGCAAGAACAAAAACGGTAAGGCCGGTTATGAAAAAGCCCTGTCCTCCGCCCTGCCCTGCATTCAGGGAAAGCGCTTGAGCCTGCGCGGATAACGCAGAGGTGAATTCAGTAAGCTTTTGCTGTTCTGCGGCCAAGCTTACAAGACCCGACACTAGATCGTTTACGGCCATATCTGTTTTCTCCAAAGAAAGTTATTGCTTTTCCGGCGGCTCTGAAACCAAAGGCTTTGCAACTGGCGGAACCGGCGCTTTTACTTCCGGCGCTTTATCTACAACCACACCGGCGGCAGGCGCAGCAGGTGCGGCATTGTTGTTCTGCGCAACTGGCGGCTGGCGCCTTAAAAGATCAAGCTCGTTAGCGAACCGATCTTGCCTCTGTTGCAACAGGTCCATTCTTAATGAAACCGAAGACATCGCTATATGCTGATCCGTTATGTAAAACGCCAGAACAACAAATAGGCAAGCGCAACAGACAATGGATACAGCCAAGCTTACTATCCACTGCACCGTCGAATTAACGCTCATGGAAGAATTTTCAGCATCACTCATGACATAAACCTTTCCTGAACTTTTGGCCTAGGACTGAAATAGAGGATTTATAATAGCACCATCACGGGTCAGCGCCACAGCTTTAACGATCTCATCGTCCCATGGAACCGCCAGTTTTCCGCCAGCTTTTTCACTTAACAGCGTGATAAAACTCAATACATTGCGGGCATAAAGCGCCGACGAATCAACCGGGATGCGACTCGGCATGTTCCGATAGCCAATGATTTTAACATTGGCAAATTCAACAACTTTGCCAGCCTCGCTTCGAGCGCAGTTTCCGCCCTGCTCAACCGCAAGGTCAACCACAACAGATCCAGGCTTCATCGAACGGACCATTTCCTCGCTCACCAGACGCGGCGCAGCTCTGCCGGGGATAAGCGCAGTGCAGATAACAATGTCCTGCTTTTTAATCGTTTCTGCGATCAGCTCTGCCTGACGGAGTTTATAGTCTTCGCTCATTTCCTTGGCGTAGCCGCCTGCCGTTTCGGCTTGCTTGGTTTCGTCATTTTCAACCATCACAAACGATGCGCCGAGACTTTTTACCTGCTCCTTGGCAATCGGGCGAACATCCGTCGCCGATACAATTGCCCCTAAACGACGAGCGGTCGCTATTGCCTGCAATCCTGCGACACCGGCGCCCATTACAAATACGCGAGCCGGAGATACCGTTCCCGCCGCAGTCATCATCATCGGAAATGCGCGGCCAAATTCAGTCGCAGCTTCCAGAACAGCCCTGTATCCGACCAGGTTGGATTGGCTTGAGAGAACGTCCATCGCCTGTGCGCGAGTTATGCGCGGCATCAGCTCCATAGACATCGCAACGATTTTATTTTGCGCATAAACCTCAAGATCGGCGCGTGCGCCGTAGGGATTAAGCATGCCGACAACCATAGCGCCCGGCGGGATCAACGAAATTTCATCCGCTCCCTCGCTCGCGCTCATCGGACGCTGCACTTTAAGCACAAGGTCCGCTCCTTGAAGCGCCTCGGCCATCGTCGCCGCAATCGTCGCCCCAGCCGCCACATATTGATCGTCATGATAGGACGCTTCCGCCCCAGCACCGGTTTCAACCACGACATCATAACCGAGTGCGCGATACTTTTTCACCGTGTCCGGGGTCGCCGCTACGCGGCGCTCATTGGCACGACGCTCTTTAAGAACAGATAGTTTCATGATACCGACAAAGATGGTTGAGAAAGGGAAAATCAGGAATCGAACTAGATCACAGCGGCAGAGTGCCTTAATTGTATTTGTTTGTGAAGGGGTAGCTTTACTTCACTGCAATTTTTGTTCTTTTAGCGCTTTGTTTTGTTGCAGTGCCAAAACTTTTACGTCAAATCCTTTTATCAGCTCATTGAACATACGGTGCCAGTTTATTTTGGCTTCCAGGCGGAGAAAAACTGAACCCAAACCTATCGCGGCTCGGTCCATAAACACAAATTCACGAGGAATTGTGATGCCTCCGATCTTTCGCAGTGCAACATGGACTTTGTTTGCGGTCTCTCTGCCATAGACACCGGTGTTTGTTTCCTCAAGCGGTCTTATCTCGTCCCTCAATAACGGCGCATAGATAAATTTCGCCCATATATTCAGGATATCGATCAGCTCTTTGCCGGGATTCTCAAATCCCCATGCTTTATATGCATCGACCGCCATCTCTTTGTCGTTTTGACAGAGCGAATGATAGAGTTTTATCACTCCCTGCACCAACTCTGGCTTGAACACACGCACGCAACCAAAGTCCAGGAGATTTACCGCATTGTCAGGACATATTGTGTAGTTGCCCAGATGCGGATCGCCGTGAAGAACTCCGTAATGATAAAATGGAACGTACCATGCGTGAAACATGTTCACGGCAACGGCGTTTCGATCTTCAATTCTCGACTTCTCAGCCATATCTACAAGACGCCTCCCTTCCAGCCACGTCATGGAAAGCAGGCGAGAGGTGGAAAGCTTGTCCACAACCTCCGGTATTCTGATCCCCGGAATGCCCTTCAGCATAGAGCCGTATAGCTTTATGTGTTTGGCTTCCCGGATGTAATCAAGCTCTTCGCGCAGGCGCTCAGCAAGCTCGGCCTGCACTTCATTCGTCGATACTGCGCGATCGTATTTTTCAAATACTGCGAGTATCATTTTTAGCTGCTGCAAATCCGCTTCGACCACAGATGCCATGTCAGGATATTGCAGTTTGCATGCGAGCTTTCGACCATCGAGCGCTTTTGCTCGATGCACCTGCCCCAAGGATGCCGCAGCCGCCGCTGTCTTTTCAAAATCAGAAAACTTGCTCTGCCAGTTTTCTCCCAGCTCTGCCGCCATGCGCCTTTTCACAAACGGCCATCCCATTGCTGGAGCGTCCGCCTGTAATTGAGAAAGCTCTGCCGCATATGCCGGAGGAACTATGTCCGGGATCGTGCCCATAATCTGCGCAACTTTCATCAGCGGACCTTTTAATCCGCCCAGGGCTACGCGCAGAGCTTTGGCTCTCTGTTGCTGGCCTTTTTTGCCTTTGCTTAGACCTGCGCCGACAACTCGGACTCCGGCTCCGGCCATCGCTCCGGATACTTTGGCGTAGCGGGTTATTCTCTTGCGCAGAGAATTGTTTTCTCTTTTGGGCATTCCCCTAAATCATCGCCATTCCGCCGTTGACGTGTATTGTTTGACCCGTGACATAGCGAGCTTCCTGGCTGGCTAGAAAGGCTACGCTCGCAGCTACATCTTTTGGCTCGCCAAGATAACCGGCAGGAATGGCCGATAACATGCGCTGTTTCTGCTCATCGTTCAGTTTGTCCGTCATGGCGGTTATGATAAACCCTGGCGCAATGCAGTTTACTGTCACGTTGCGGGGACCCATTTCCTGCGCCAGAGATTTGCTCATGGCTACAAGGCCGCCTTTCGACGCAGCGTAATTAGCTTGCCCTCCGTTGCCAGTGAACCCCACCACCGAGGCTATGTTTATTATCCTTCCCCAACGACGGCTCATCATTCCTTTTAAAGAGGCTCGGGAAAGGCGGAACGCTGCCGTTAGATTTACGGAGAGAACAAGATCCCAGTCCTCGTCCTTCATGCGCAGAGCAAGACCGTCTCGCGTAAGACCGGCGTTGTTGACAAGAATATCGACTCCGCCACCAAGCAATGTCTCGGCTTCCTTGAGAAGAGCAGCAGGAGCGGCTGCGTCGGACAGATTGGCGACGACGGTAAAGCAACGCTCGCCCAGTTCGGCTTTAAGAGCTAACATGCCTTCGTCTCTCATATCGGTGAGAACTACGGTTGCTCCTTGAGAATGCAGCGCTCGCGCAATTTCTCCGCCAAGACCGCCAGAAGCTCCGGTTATCAGAGCGTTTTTGCCTTTTAGATCGAACATATCCGTTCTCCTCTTCCTTTTTAGGAATTCAAAAATTTTTCTATGTCTTCCGGCGTTTGCAGTGACACAGGTGTTATTTCCTTGTCAATCCGCTTTATCATTCCGGTCAGCGCAGAGCCTGTTCCGCACTCAATCATTCGCTCTATGCCTTTTGATTTCATATATAATACGGATTCTCTCCACCTTACCGCCCCGGTTATCTGCTGCACCAGAAGATTGCGGATGGTTTCAGGATCAACTACGGCAGTCGCAGTTACGTTGGATATAATAGGAACTCTCGGAGATTTTATGTCAACCTCGGCCAGAGCTTGTTTCATAACCTCTGCCGCCGGTAGCATCAATGAACAATGAAACGGCGCGCTTACAGGAAGTTTCATGCTTCGCTTGAAGCCACGCTCGGCGGCTATCGCTATGGCTCGGTCAACGGCGGAAGCGTGGCCGCTTATTACCACTTGTCCCGGCGCATTATCGTTCGCAGCGGCGCAGACTTCGCCCTGCGCTGCGGCGGCGGATATTTCTTCGGCGGCAGCCATATCCATTCCTATCATAGCGGCCATGGCTCCGATGCCGACGGGCACCGCTTGCTGCATCGCTGTTCCGCGCTTTCTTAAAAGACGCGCCGTATCGGTCAGGCTGAAACTGCCAGCAGCGCATAATGCGGAATATTCTCCCAGGCTGTGGCCTGCCATAAAGCCTGCGGAAGAAAGGAGGCCGTCTTTGCCCTGCTTCTCCAGCACTCTTATCACCGCCATGCTAACCGCCATAATCGCAGGCTGCGCGTTCTCGGTAAGCTTTAGATCGTCCGCAGGACCTTCAAACATCAGCTTGGAAAGATTCTGCCCTAAAGCTTCGTCCACCTCTTGAAAAACCTCTCGCGCTTCGGCGAAGGCGGCAGAAAGCGCCTGCCCCATGCCTGCCTGCTGACTTCCCTGACCGGGGAATACAAAGGCATTTCTTAATTCCATGGCTGTCTCCTTGGAAAAACCGGATTGCACAAAGACTTTATAACTCGTTGTTTGTTTAGAAGATTCTCTTGTATAAAGATACGGTAGGAAACCCTTACTCAAGCCGCTTGTCAAATTCTCGTCAAGCGGGTCTATTGTAATGGTTAAGAGTCGCTTATAAACGGAAAAATATCATGATCCTTGTTACTGGCGGAGCGGGCTTTATCGGCTCCAACCTTGTAGCCGCTTTGGACTCCCGCGATGAGCGCGTAGTCGTTTGCGACTGGCTCGGCAAAGACGATAAATGGCGCAACCTTGGAAAACGCAACCTTGAGGCTATTATCGCCCCAGAGCAATTGCCTGCTTTCCTGGAACAGAACTCGAGCGATATCGAGATTATCTTCCATATGGGAGCTATATCCTCCACCACTGAGACCGATGCCGACCTTATCGTAGATACCAACTTCAGGCTTAGCCGCATGCTGTGGCTTTGGTGCAAAAATAACGATGTGCGGTTCATATATGCTTCTTCCGCTGCTACTTATGGAGACGGAAGCGCCGGATTTAAAGACGAAGAAAGCACTAAAGCTTTAGCTAATTATCATCCGCTTAATGCTTACGGGTGGAGCAAGCATGTTTTCGATCGCTGGGTGTCGCGCCAGAAAGATCGCGGAGATCATGGCCCTACGCAAAGCGTGGGATTGAAATTTTTTAACGTCTATGGCCCGAATGAGTATCACAAGGGTAGCCAGAAATCCGTCGTTCCGCAGATATATCCTTTTGCGGCTCGCGATGAGGCTTTCTCTCTCTTTAAATCCCATAATCCTCAATATCAGGATGGAGGACAACTGCGCGATTTCGTCTGGGTGGGCGATATCGTTCAAATAATGCTTTGGCTGCTCGATCATCCCAAGATCAACGGACTGTTCAATATAGGAACCGGACAGGCTCGCAGTTTTGCCGATCTGGCGGCTGCGGTTTACGCTGCTGCGGGAAAGCAGCTCAACGTCATATATAAAGATATGCCGGAAAGCCTGCGGTCCAAGTATCAGTACTTTACCGAGGCCGACATGAGTAAACTTCGCGCTGCCGGTTATACCCTTCCCTTTACTGCCCTGGAAGAAGGGGTAAAGATATATGTGCAGAATTATCTCTCGAAACCAGACCCCTATATTTAAAAACGGAAAAATCCATGCATTCTCATTTGTTGCCTCTTCTTAAAAAATTGTCCGGTCATAAGGTGCTTTGCATCGGAGACATAATGGTCGATCGTTATGTCTATGGCAGCGTCGATCGCATATCTCCAGAAGCTCCTATTCCGGTTTTAAGACAAAACCGCGAGGCGGTAACTCTCGGCGGATGCGGCAACGTCGTGCGCAACATCGTGGCGCTTGGCGGTAACGTAAATATCGTCGCAGTCATCGGAAACGATCAAGCAGGATACGATCTGTCCGACGAAGTTTCCGCCGCTCCACAGGTTGAATCGTATCTGCTTACAGATAGCTCTCGCCCCACTACGATAAAGACTCGCTTCATCGCCAATGGCCAGCAGTTGCTGCGCACAGATAGCGAAGTCAACTCCGCTATATCCCCGGATATGGAACAGCAGATAATGCTGCGCGCAAAAGGCGCTATGCCGGATTGCGATATAATTGTCATGTCAGATTACGCTAAGGGCGTTCTTACGCCTCTGGTGGTTAAGGAAATTATTTCGGCTGCGGCTCGGGCTAAAAAGCGCGTGGTCATCGATCCTAAGGGACGGGATTTTTCCCGCTATCGCGGAGCTTATATGCTTACCCCTAACCGCAAGGAGCTTTCGGAAGCGACGGGAATGCATATTACAAACGTAGCCGATGCCGAAGCCGCAGCTCGCAAACTTATCGCGGATAATGATTTGCAGGGCGTTCTGGCAAAGCTCGGCAGTGACGGCGTTTGCCTCGTCATGAAAGATGCGGAAGCTCAGCATTACTCGACAGCCGCCAGGGAAGTGTTCGATGTTTCCGGCGCGGGGGATACCGTCGTGGCCACGATGGCTTTGGCTTTGGCTGGGGGTATTTCTTCGGAAGAAAGTGCGGCTCTTGCCAACATTGCAGGATCGCTCGTCGTTGAAAAGATCGGCACTGCTATTGTGACTTGCGAGGAAATCGCGGAGAAACTTGTGCAGGATCGCGCCGGTCCGGGAAAAGACAAAATTCTGACGTGGGCCAAAGCTGCGGAAAAATCCAGCATATGGCGCAATCAGGGATTGAAGGTGGGCTTCACAAACGGATGCTTCGATCTTTTGCACCCAGGGCATATTCAAAGCATTCACAAAGCCAAAGAAGCTTGCGATCGTTTGTTCGTGGCTTTGAACAGCGATGCCTCTGTCAAAAAACTTAAGGGCGACAATCGTCCAATTCAAAGCGAAGAATCTCGCGCTATCGTATTGGCGGCTTTGTCCGACATAGATGGCATTGTCGTATTCGGAGAGGATACTCCACTCGATATAATAAAAGTTATTCATCCAGATATTCTGGTTAAAGGAGCCGACTATAAAATCGATCAGGTCGTCGGCGCCGATCTCGTTCAAGAATGGGGAGGAAAGGTCGTTCTTATCGACCTTATAGAAGGACAAAGCACTACTTCGATGATCGACAGATCAAACGCTTCAAA
>JAQUWX010000012.1:3064-18519 GCA_028692635.1 Alphaproteobacteria bacterium | reverse complement strand
AAGTGATATAAATGGATGTTATGCTGCTAGAAAGTTTTTGGATATGGATGATGACGGGAGCCTTAATCGGGCTTGTGTTCGGCAGCTTTGTAACCATGCTCAGCTATCGACTGCCGCGCAATATGTCGACCATTTCTCCGTCGTCGCACTGTCCAAAATGTAAGGCCAATTTGAAACCTATCGATCTTATTCCCGTGTTTTCGTGGGTTTTCTCCGGCGGAAAATGCCGCTATTGCCACAACCCGATCAGCGTTCGTTATCCCATCATTGAAATAGTTACTGCCGTTCTGTGCGCTATTGCTTTTGTTATTACGGGATTTTCTTTTTCTCTTGTGCTGGCGCTCATGATTATAGTGGCAGGTGTTACAGCGGCAACGATAAGGCTGGAAAAATGGCGGAAAAAATAATCGTTCCGATCTTTCTCGCTTTTTTATCGGTTTTCATAAATATCTATCCGTCCGTCGCCAAAAGCGCCGAGTGTCAAGAAGCTGTCGTGCACGTTTCCGGGGTATCGCTTGAACCGATGATAAAGGACGATTCCTCGTTTGAGGGAACTATCGGCGATTGCGGAACTACGCCTAAACATGGCGATCTTGTTCTGTTTAAAATCGGAAACAAGGAAAAGCCTTTTATTAAAGTCGTGTTCGGCGTCGCAGGGGATAAATTCGAGCTTAGAAAAAAGCCGGATGGATTTAACCTTGCTATCAACGGAAAAATCGCAAAAAATTCAGCCGGTATTGCTTACCTTTTTTCCGGATCTCGAAGCGATATGCTTAATCTTTATATAAAAGACTATAACGGGATCATTCCTCCCGATACTTTTCTGGTTCTCGGAGATCCTCCCGGAGGCACTGCGGATTCAACTAAGTCCGGGCTTGTTCATAAAAACGATATTGTAGGAATGGTCCCTAAACCTTATCGCCCAGCTTCTTCTCAATCTCCGCAATAGCGTTCGGCATTAGAGCCATGTCCGTTCCTCCGGCCTGCGCCATATCCGGACGACCGCCTCCGCCTTTGCCTCCAAGCGCTGCCGCTCCGGCTTTGACAAGATCAACCGCGCTGATGCGCTTTATAAGATCGTCAGTGACAGCGACAACCAGCGAGACTTTGTCTTCGCAACTCGAAACCAGCGCGACTACGCCCGATCCCATTTGCTTTTTAAAGCTGTCCGCCATCGGTTTTAGATCTTTGGCGGGAACGTCTTTAAGTATTCGGCTTATAAAGTTTATTCCGTTGATTTTTTTCGTGTCGTCTTCGCCAGCAGAGCCGCCAAGCGCCATTTGACGACGTAGATCGACTATGTCGCGCTCCATCTTTTTGCGATCCTCGACCAACTGGGAAACACGCGATGCAAGCTCAGCCGGAGCGGCTTTTAAAATATCCGCAGCGTTCTGCAATTGCTTTTCGCGCTCGATGAAATAGGCCAGAGCGCCTTCGCCGGTTAGAGCTTCTATGCGGCGAACTCCGGCAGATACAGCGCTTTCGCTTACTATTTTAAATACGCCTATGTCTCCGGTGCGGATGGCGTGCGTGCCGCCGCAAAGCTCTATCGAAAAGGCCAGGCGTCCGCCTTCTTCCTGATTTCCCATGGAGACAACGCGAACTTCATCTCCGTATTTCTCGCCAAACAAAGCCATTGCGCCTTGCTTCACGGCATCCTGCGGACTCATGATGCGAGTGGTTATTTCTTCGTTTCGGCGAATGCGGTTGTTTACCTCGGCTTCTATTTCAGCGAGAACTTCCGCAGAAATAGCCATTGGATGGCTGACATCCAAGCGAAGTCTGTCCGCAGAAACCATAGAGCCTTTTTGCGTAACATGCCCTCCCAGCTTGCGGCGCAGAGCTTCATGCAAAAGATGCGTAGCGGAGTGGTTGGCGCGTATGCTTGAGCGTCGCGATCCATCAACGCGCATAATAACGACATCTCCTGCCTTTATGCTCCCGGATTTAACCTCGGCGTGATGAACCCATATGGCGTTCGCTTCTTTCCTTGTGTCAAGCACGCGGATAACGGCGCTCGATGGAGTGGTCATTTCTCCGCTGTCGCCCACCTGACCGCCGGATTCCGCATAAAACGGAGTCTGGTTGGTTATTATTTGAATCTTATCTTTCGCTTTAGCTTCGACAACTTTTTCTCCGTTGCGAATGATCGCGCCGATGCAGCCTTCGGCGCTTTCCATATTGTAACCAAGAAAGTCCGTAGCTCCCAATTCATCCCGTAATTCAAACCATAGTTTCGACGTTCCTGTCTCACCGGAACCAGCCCATGATTGACGCGCCAAAGCTTTTTGCTTGTTCATGGCCGTTTCAAAACCCGCCGTGTCCACTTTAAGACCGCGACCGCGCAGGACATCCTGAGTCAAATCCAAAGGAAAGCCAAAGGTATCATAAAGCTTAAATGCAACTTCGCCGGGCAACTCCGCGTTTTTGCTTAGTTTTCCGGTTTCCTCGTCGAGCAGCTTTAGCCCCCGATCAAGAGTCTGTTTGAACCGAGTTTCTTCAAGTTTCAGCATCTCAGTAATAAGAGGCTCCGCTCGAATCAATTCAGGATAGACGCCTCCCATTTGACCGACAAGCTCAGGCACCAAGCGGTAAATCAGAGGCTCCTTAGCTCCGAGCAAATGCGCGTGGCGCATGCTTCGTCTCATTATGCGGCGAAGAACGTAACCGCGCCCCTCGTTGCTTGGCATAACTCCGTCGGCAATTAAAAACGATACTGCGCGCAGGTGATCCGCGATAACGCGGAAAGAAGGTTTGTGTTTTCCCTCTGGATCGATTTTCACCAGCTCTGCCGTATATCCTATGATAGCTTTAAATAAATCGATGTCGTAATTGGAGGTGACGCCCTGCATTATTGCGGCAATGCGCTCTAGCCCCATTCCTGTGTCAACGGATGGTTTGGGAAGATTTACGCGCTTGCCTCCCGCCTGTTCCTCATACTGCATGAAGACAAGGTTCCAGAATTCAAGAAATCTGTCCCCGTCCTCATCCGGAGATCCCGGAGGTCCGCCTTGCAGTTTATCTCCCTGATCGATGAAAATTTCCGAACATGGTCCGCAGGGTCCCGTTTCTCCCATGCGCCAGAAGTTTGCGTCTGTTTTTATACGGATGATTTTATCGTCGGAAAATCCCGCTATCTTTTTCCACAGCTTCGCCGCTTCTTCATCGTCGTGATATACCGTGACAAGCAATTTGCTTTTCGGCAAATCAAAATGTTTGCTTACCAGATTCCATGCGAACTCAATCGCGTCTGGCTTGAAATAGTCTCCGAAAGAAAAATTTCCCAGCATCTCAAAGAACGTGTGGTGGCGAGCGGTGTATCCCACATTTTCAAGATCGTTGTGTTTGCCTCCGGCACGGACGCATTTCTGCGCCGTGGTCGCTCTTTTATAAGGCCGGTTTTCCGCTCCGGTGAATACGTTCTTGAACTGCACCATCCCGGCATTGGTAAACATCAACGTGGGATCGTTGCGCGGAACAAGCGGCGAGGACTCCACGACCTGGTGGCCCTGCCCGGCATAGTAATCGAGAAATGTTGACCGTATATCGGAAAGCGTTTTCATGTTCTTTTATTCTCCAATGACCGCCTATTTTTACGGATTATTGCCGATATGTCTATATAAACCTGGCAGTCTTTCCTATGGGCTCCTGGAAGGTATCCGGTGCTCATGAGAAATTCCCCGACTATTTCGCTGCCCATGAACTTAAATTGGCGGCGGAATAGCTTCGTCCAATCCTCTTTGCTTTTCGGATGATGGGCCAATAGCCATGCGGAAAAACCTTTGTCGGTTTTCCTTAGCTCCATGACTTGCTTCGCATTATGGATGATGGAGGTTATTTTCAGACGGTTGCGGATTATATCTTTGTCTCCCATGAGCCTTTTTATGTCTTTGGCTCCATATGAGGCTACTTTCGCAGGGACAAAGCGATCAAACGCTTTGTTAAGCGCCTTGCGTTTCTTCAGGATCGTTTCCCATGACAGGCCAGCCTGCATTATCTCAAGCGATAAACGCTCGAACAGCACGCGCTCTGATTTGGTCGGAAATCCATACTCGGTATTGTGATATTCGGCGTGAACGGGATGATGAGGCGCAATGTCGCAGTAATGTGGCATGATCTTAAATTCTCATCACATTCACTTTCATGACCGGCTTCTTGCCATGAATTTCCTTTAATCTACGCTGAGCGGCTTGCGCTACGATGTTTCTTACTGTCTCATCGTCATCGAGAGACTTCTTGGTCAGGCGCTCAACGGCATCCATGACCGTATCGCATAATTCATCGTTCAGTTGCTCTATGTGATCGTCGTCCTCTAATCCAAATATGGTTATTTGCGGATCGGACGGCATCATGCAGCGCCTATCAAGCGCTACGGTTATTACTACTATTCCGGCAAAGCTTAATTTGCGACGGTCTTTTAATGCATCTCCGCCAATCGCACGCACGATCTTTCCGTCCAGTCCAAGACGCCCCACAGGAACCTCTCCCACTATCTTAGCAGGCCCTGGACCGAGGCGGATTATCTGGCCGTTTGACGGAATGATTACGTTCGGGACCTTGCACTCTCTCGCAACGCTTGCGTGTTCGGTTTGATGGCGAAGCTCTCCATGAACAGGCACCGACAATCTGGGGCGGACGGTTTTGTAAAGTTCGGCCAGTTCATCTCGCGCAGGATGCCCAGAGACATGCACAGGATCGTTATCAGGAGTTAGTATTTTTATCCCTTGCGCTAACAGCAGGTTTTGAACCCGGCCAATCGCTTTTTCGTTGCCGGGGATTTCTCGCGAGGAGAATATTACCATGTCGTCGTCTTCGAAATTTACTTCAGGATGGTTCTGCGCGGCTATGCGGGAAAGAGCGGCCCTCACCTCTCCCTGACAGCCGGTGCAGACAAAAACGACTTTGCCTCGCGGAGCTTGCATCGCCTCAGCTTCGCTTAGAAAATTTTTGAATTCCGGGAGATATCCGCACTCTTCCGCGATTTCCGCATTGCGCCACAAAGAACGTCCAACCAGAGCCACATAGCGCCCATTTTCTTTTGCCGCAGCATAAACTGATTTGATGCGAGCGATATTGCTCGCGAAGCAAGTCACGGCGATGCGATTTTTATATCGACCAAAGATATTCTTGAAACACTTTAAGACATCCTGCTCGGAACCAGAGTGCCCAGCCACCAGCGCATTGGTGGAATCTCCGACAATGGCCAGAATGTTTTGTTTGCCTAACGCTTTTAGCTCAGCAAAATCGGTAAGCTCGCCCAAGCCTGGATGAGGATCAAATTTCCAATCTCCCGTGTGCAACACTTTGCCGTGCTTGGTTTCAATCGAGATCATGTGCGCTTCTGGTATAGAATGCGTGACATGGACCATGTTGACGCTGAATGGTCCCGCTTTGAATTTACCACCAACCGGCAGTTCAATTATCTCCAGGCCTTTCTGCTTTTCCTTATGACCAAGCTTTGCCCTGATTATCTCGGCGGTGAATTTTGTGGCGTATATCGGACACTGCAACTGGGACCATAAATATTCAATCGCGCCCAAATGATCTTCGTGGCCATGAGTTATGACCATGCCGACAATATCTTCGCGCCTTTCGGAGATAAATCTGACGTCCGGCATGATGACTTCTATGCCAGGAGTGTTTTCGTCGGGAAAAGTTATGCCGCAATCGACGA
This sequence comes from Alphaproteobacteria bacterium, assembly GCA_028692635.1. Classification (GTDB taxonomy): domain Bacteria; phylum Pseudomonadota; class Alphaproteobacteria; order UBA9219; family UBA9219; genus JAQUWX01. The sequence continues at coordinate 12,845 of JAQUWX010000012.1, read as the reverse complement.
TCAGCCACTTCCCGGCAGTTCCATAAAGATTGAAGTTCATTCCAATCTCGCCAGATCCGCCCAACGGCAGAAACCATAGAGCGTCATCAGGAGGATTGTCGATATTGTGATGTTGGCGTTTATTCATTTTGATTTTTTCTTTCGATTCTTCTTTTTATTATTGCGACTATAAATAATTTGCAGACCGCGCAATGTCAGATCCGCGTCAATATTATCGATGGCGGGGATGCAATCTTTAAACAATGACGCAAGTCCTCCGGTTGCAACCACTTTCATCGGCTTGCCAAACTCCGCCTTTATGCGCTTTATCGTTCCTTCGATAAGTCCGGCATAGCCGTAGAAAACTCCCGACTGTATGGCGTGCTTGGTATTCTTTCCTATGATGGTCGGCGGACGTGAGAGCGCCACCAAAGGCAATTTGGCCGCCGCCATGTGCAGCGCCTGCAAGGACAGATTGACCCCAGGAGCAATTACTCCGCCGCAATACACGCCCTTCTCATCGACAACGTCAAACGTAGTCGCGGTGCCAAAATCAATTATAATGAGCGGAAGTTTATAACTGGCCGTTCCGCTTACCGCGTTTATAAGACGATCTGCTCCGACCTCGACGGGATTGTCCATCTCAACTTTCATGCCTATATCGACGGCGGGCGAACCAATCATCATAGGTTCGCAATCAAAGTATTTACGGCACAATCTCAATAAATGGAAATTGGCGTCCGGCACTACGCTTCCTATAATCGCGGCTCGGATGGATTTCTGCTCAACACCGGCGCACTTGAATAATGGGATCAGAAAAACTGCGTACTCATCCGATGTGCGCGCCGCCTCCGTTGATTGACGCCAGTCGCCAACCATTTTCGATCCATCAAATAACGCAAATACAGTGTTCGTGTTACCTACATCTATGGCTAATAACATCTATTCCCCGTCGTTCTTCCTTTATTGGAAGAATACATCGCCAGCGGCTATGCTGTGCTCGACCCCATCGGTCGTTCTTAGAATCATTTTACCTAAATCATCAATTCCTACAAACTCTCCTACCACCGTTTCATCGGGTAGGCGAACGCTAATCTGTCCTCTGCGGACACGCTTTAACCAAATCTGGCGAATGGGGGTAAATCCGTTGCTGAGCAACAACAGTCGCCAGCTTTCAAAATTCTTTAGATATAAATCCAGAACTTCCCTGATGCTAACCATCGCGCCTTCGGCTTCTAGCGAGGTGGCAGGATATCCTGCCTCCTGCGGATAGGCTTTTATGTTAATTCCAATTCCAATGACCAGCCAATCTATGACGCCCTCTACTGCTTCCGCCGTCTCGATCAGAATTCCACTGACCTTCTTTCCAGAAATCATAACGTCGTTTGGCCATTTTAGCTCTATGTTGGCTTTGGGAAGAAAACTTTGCACAGTATCGAATATGGCAAGCGCAGTTATAAAATTATAGGCGCTTACATCCGCCAGCTTGCAATTGGGGCGCAGTAGTATTGAAAAATAAAGATTGCCCTCCGGAGACTCCCATGTTCTTCCATGACGCCCTTTCCCTGTAGTCTGTTTAAAGGCGTGGATGATTAACCCTTCAAGCGCTCCCTCCGACGCGGCTTTTTTGGCATCCGTATTGGTGCTTCCGGTCTCCATTATGGAATGGATATCATAGTCTATACGGTTCATGTGTGTGACATCCCGCGCACCGCTTCCAGCGCGCTTTCAAGAAGTGGAGAAGGATCAACAACGAATAGCAGTATGGCAAGAGCCGCCGTTATTGTAACTATTTGTAGTGTTAGATCAGGAACTGGGTCAATTGCCAATGATTCCGATTTATTAAAATACATAAGCTTTATTATATGAACATAATAGTAGGCAGATATCACGCTTGCCAATACTCCTATAATAGCCAAGGGCATAAGCCCGTGTTGTATCGCCGCCAGCAGAACGAAGTACTTTCCGAAGAACCCTGCCAGAGGAGGCACTCCTATTAAAGAAAGCAGAAAAATCGCCATGGCAAGAGCCTGTATGGGGTGAGTTTTGGATAGTCCGGCAAAATCGCCTATGCCGTCCACTTCTTTCCCGTTTCGGCGCAGGCATATGATTACGCTGAAAGCTCCTATCGTATTGACAAGGTATATAACTGCAAATACCAGCATGGTTTGAATGCCAACGTCGCCGCCTATCGCAAGAGCCATAAGCATAAAGCCTATGTTTGTTATCGCGCTATAATCCATAAGCCTCTTTATGTTCTTCTGCGCGCAACCGGCTATCCCTCCTACAAGCATCGAGGCGGCGGATAGTAGAATTATTATTTGCGTCCACTGGTGCTCTAACGGCAGCATGGCTTCTATCAGAACTCGCGCAAAAATTGCCAGAGCCGCCAGCTTTGGAGCAACGTCTAAGAATGCAGTCACTGGCGTTGGCGCTCCTTCATAGACATCCGGCATCCATATGTGAAACGGAACAGCCGACACCTTAAACGCAAATGCCGAGCATATGAACGCCATGGCGAGAATTACCCCTATTGGGGGAGACTCTGCGCTCAACGCTTTTTCCAAACCGGCAAATCCGGTGGTGCCTGCGTATCCATACAGCAGGGATATTCCGTAAAGCATTATCCCGGAGGACAATGCGCCTAGCATAAAGTATTTAAGTCCAGCTTCGCTCGATGCGGCTTTTTTCCTGTTAAACGCCACTAGCGCGCAGAGCGACAGGCTTTGCATCTCTAAACCGACATAAAGAGCCAGAAAATCATGCGCCGACACCATCAGCATCATGCCGACGGTAGCAAACAGTATGAGTATGGGATACTCGGGCTGATTTATTTCCGATTTCTCAAGATAATTCCATGCAAGCAATATCGAAAGGCCGGATGCCGCCAACAGCGCAAGTTTAACGAACCGGCCAAAACTATCAACGACCAGCATGTCGCGCAGGAGGATTCCTTCAACCGGAGCGAATATTATTATCGATGCGGAAGCCAGCATGGCGATTAGAGAAAAAGCCATAGCTCCCTTCGTGGCTCGCTTTTCTATTACCGCTCCGCAAATCAAAAGCGGTAAGATCGCAGCAAGCAATATAAGCTCGGGTAAAATCGGGATTACGGAATAATTCATCCCTCTCCTCCCTCTTGCGCCTTATTTTCGCGATTGCGGAAATATACGACCAGAATGGCTAGCCCGATTGCTACCTCGGCTGCGGAGACGGTCATAACGATCATGGCGAATATCTGACCTTCCAGATTATGCAAGAAGGTCGAGAAGGCGACAAAATTGATGTTCACTGAGAGCAGCATAAGCTCAATCGACATCAGGATGGTTATGATGTTTCTGCGGTTTATGAATATGCCAAACACGCCTATTGCAAACAATGTGGCGGATAAAATCAGATAGTGGTTTATGCCGACGCTCCCCATCATTGCGCTCCCTCGCCCGGCGAGACTTTGCATATTTCGATCACGTCTTCGCGGCGGCGATTAAGCTGCTTCATTATGTTCTGACGGCGAACATCGCTTCGTTTGCGCAAAGTAAGCGTTATCGCGCCTATCATCGCCACCAGCAGGATAAGGCCGGAGACTTCGAAGGGATATATGTAATCGGTGTAAAGCGCTCTGCCAATTGCGCGAGCGTTGTCCGGCGATAAAGCTTGCGCTCCTATGGCGGCGGGAGCCGAATGCCATGCGTTCAATATTACGATCAATCCCGCAAGGAATATCATTCCCATAATCGCGACGACAGATATATATACAAATCCTCTTTTGCGCATTTCTTTGAAATCCACATCGAGCATCATGATTACGAACAGGAACAGGACGGCAACTGCTCCTGCATATACGATCACGAGTATTGCTGCGACAAACTCCGCCCCCATAAGGACAAAAAGGCCAGCCACATTCAGAAAGCAAAGTATAAGAAACAAAATCGAGCGCACAGGGTTGCGCGCCGCTACCGTCATGATGGCGGATGCAATTAATATGGACGAAAACAGATAGAATATGAGATCAGTCGCGATCATGCTTCACCTCTGCCATTATGTCTCCGTTCGCCAGAAGCTTCTTCTTATCGTATAGCAGCTCTTCATGAGTTTCGGTCGCGTATTCTGCGTTTGGGCCTTCAATAATCGCTTCGACAGGGCAGGCTTCCTGGCATAGACCGCAGAAGATACACTTTGTCATATCTATGTCATATCTGGTAGCGCGGCGAGAGCCATCTTCGCGCATCTCGGCTTCTATCGTTATTGCGCGGGCAGGACAAACGGCCTCGCACAGTTTGCAGGCAATGCATCTTTCCTCTCCATTGGAATAGCGGAGCAAGGCGTGCTCGCCTCGGAAGAGCGGGCTTGTCGGACCTTTCTGCTTAGGATAGTCGAGCGTAACTTTGCGCCTGAACATATAGGAAAAAGTGCGCGCATATCCTTTTATGATATCTATCATGAACAGGCGCTTGATGAAGCATGTTATGGCGTTTATCATGCGAATACCCGAAGCCCCGCGATCAGCACTACCCACAGCAGCGATAGCGGAAGAAAGAATTTCCAGCCTATTCGCATTAGCTGGTCATATCGGTAACGCGGCAATGTCGCTCGCGTCCAGATGAATACGAACAGGCACAATGATATTTTAAGCGCGAACCATATCGGGCCGGGTATAAAGCTAAGAGACGCAAACGGGCATAGCCATCCTCCTAAAAACAATATGGAGATCATGGCGCTCATTAAAATCATGTTTGCATATTCGCTTAGAAAAAATAGCGCGAATATCATTGAGGAATACTCGGTGTTAAATCCACCCACTAATTCTGACTCGCCCTCCGGCAAATCAAACGGGTTGCGGCTTGTCTCCGCCAGGGCCGAGATAAAAAACACCACAAACATCGGAAACAGCATGGAAAAGGCAAACCAGCCGTCCTGCTGCGCTTCTACGATCTCGCTAAGATTGAGGGAACCCGCGTTCAGCAAAACCGTAACCATCGTAAGACCGATGGAAATTTCGTAAGACACCATTTGCGCTGCCAAACGAAGACTCCCCAGAAAAGAGTATTTTGAATTGGATGCCCAGCCAGCGATTATGACTCCGTAAACTCCGAGCGAGGATATGGCAAAGAGATATAGTACGCCTATGTTTATATCTGCCAGAACGGCTTTCGCTCCAAACGGAATGACGGCCCATGCAGATAGAGACAAAAGAAACGCGACAATCGGCGCTCCTATGAACAGGACGACGTCGGCGCCTGCTGGAATTACGGTTTCCTTGCCTAAGAGTTTTATGCCGTCCGCAACGGGTTGCAACAAGCCGAGAGGACCGGTCACATTGGGGCCGCGCCGTAGCTGCATGAGGGCAAGCACTTTGCGCTCGGCATAGGTGAGATAGGCGACACAGAACAAAACTCCGGCTATTATGGCCGCTATTTTTGCGATCAAGATCATGGGGATGCTGGATAACGCTTCGAACATGGATTATTCTCCCTCTGGCGGCAGAATAAACGGCAAAATTTCTTCCGAGCATCGCGCCATTGTCGGAGATGCGCGACTTATTACATCCGTCATATAGAAATTATTTATTGCGGGAATGAATTTTTTCAAAGACAACTCCCCTGCTTTCGCGGATTGCAGAAAATCTTCGAATGCCATCGCTTTTCTAAGCGTCGGGTTAGCCGTGAACATTGTAAAGCGAAGCTCTGGCAGAGTATCGATGGGTAGCGTTTTTCCGATCGCTTCTGAAAGAGCGCGGATGATTTTCCAATCCTCTCGCGCTTCGCCGGGCGGAGATACCGCTCGTTCTGTCGATTGAACGCAGCCTTCTGTGTTTACATATGTTGCGGTTTTCTCCGTGTAGGCGGCTCCGGGCAGGATTACGTCGGCTCTTTCCGCTCCTTTATCTCCGTGGTGGCCTTGATAGATTATAAAGGTTTTGCCAAGGCTGGACATATCGATCTCATCCGCGCCGAGAAGATAGAGGATCTCCAGCTTATCTTCAGCTGCGGATTTCAAGATGGCGTTTGTGTTCATGCCGTATGCTTGCGGGATAAAGCCTATGTCCAGCCCACCGACGCGAGATGCTGCCAGCTGGAGAGTATTAAGGCCATTCCAGTCAGGGCGGATCATGTTGAATTTGTCGGCTATATTTCTGATTGCTATTTGCAGGTCCATTGCATCCGAGCGGGTAAAGACGCTCGCTCCGACTATTACCATGGGATTTTTCGCAGCAGATAAAATTTGCGCAAACTCATGATCGCCGTTCAGCAATTTACGGAGAGATGACGGAGAGTCCCCTATGTGGCGATATGGATAGTTAAGGTCTGTGGCCGCTCCTATCAATCCTATGCGCGCTCCGCCTTTCAGCCAGCGCTTTCTTATGCGAGCGTTCACTATGGCCGCTTCGTGCCGAGGATTGGTTCCAACGAGAAGTATGGCATCCGCTTTCTCTATGCCGGATATTCCGCTGTTCATTATATATGCGGACCTTGAGGAGATGTCATATTCCGCTCCGTCCTGGCGGCAGTCAATATGCGGAGAACCTATCGCCTTCATCAAAAGCTTCAAAGCGAACATGCTTTCGCAATCGGCCATGTCTCCGGCAAGCGCGGCTATTTGTTCGGGCGCAATCTGCTTTATGCGATTTTCAATAGCCGCGAAAGCTTCTTCCCATGTGGCAAATTGCAATCTTCCGTCTTTGCGGACATAGGGCCGGTCGAGGCGCTGATACTTCAATCCGTCACACGCAAAGCGCGCTTTATCGCTTATCCATCTTTCGTTTATGTCGTCGTTTTGGCGCGGCACTATTCGCATGACTTCGTTGTCGCGGCTGTCTATCCTTATGTTGCACCCGACTGCGTCAAATACATCGATGCTGTCCGTTCCTAAAAGCTCCCATGAACGCGCTCTGAATGCGTTCGGTTTGTCGGTCAGCGCTCCTACGGGGCAGATGTCTATCAAATTGCCGGAAAGCTCGGACGTTAAAGGAGCATCCGGTTCGTTGGTTATTTCCAGATGCTCGCCACGGAAAAATCCGCCCATTTCAGGCTCGCCCGCTATCTCGTCCAGAAAGCGGATGCAGCGAGTGCAATGGATGCACCGCGTCATGGACGTTTTTATAAGCGGCCCTAAATTTTTATCCGCGACAATTCTTTTCTCATCGGAATATCTGCTGCGGTCAGAGCCGTACTGCATGGAAAAATCTTGCAGATCGCATTCTCCGCCCTGATCGCATACAGGACAATCGAGAGGATGGTTTATAAGCAAAAGCTCCATGACTCCTTTGCGGGCATCCTGCACTATTAAGCTGTCGGTATAGACCGCCATTCCCTCAGCGCAGGGTTGCGTGCAGCTTGGTACCGGCTTCGGCATTTTCTCAACCTCCACAAGGCACATGCGGCAACTTGCGGGGGCAGACAGTTTATCGTGATAGCAAAAACGCGGTATCTCTATGCCCAAACTCTCGCACGCCTGGAGGATCGTGGTTCCAGCTTCCACTTCGACTTCAGTTCCGTTGATGGTGAGTTTTATCATTATTCACCCACCCGCTTTATGCGCTCAAGTAAAAGCGGCTTGAAGTGGCGGACCAATGATTGCAACGGCCATGCCGCTGCTACGCCTAAAGCGCATATTGTATGGTTCTCAAGCTGTCTGGCTATGTCCATAAGCAGATCGATATCTTTTGCGTCCGCCTCTCCTTTGGCCAGGCGCTGCATTATGCGCCACGCCCAACCGGTGCCCTCCCGGCATGGAGTGCACTTCCCGCAGCTCTCATGCATGTAAAATCGGCTTAGGTTAGCTACTGCTGCGATAAGATCGGTCGATTTGTCCATGACTATTATGCCAGCCGTTCCTAATCCTGACTGGACATCTCGCAGCGCGTCGAAATCCATAATTAGCGTGTCGCAGATTTCTTTCGGCAAAACAGGCATGGAAGAACCGCCAGGAATTACAGCAAGAAGATTATCCCATCCTCCTCGCACTCCTTTCGCGTGATTGTCGATCAGCTCTCTAAGCGGAGTCCCAAGAGCGTCTTCCACCACACACGGTTTGTTTACATGGCCGGATATGCAGAAAAGTTTCGTTCCGGTATTCTTTGGTCGGCCTATGCCTGCAAACCATGCGGCTCCACGGCGCAGGATATCAGGGATAGCTGCGATGGTTTCAACATTGTTCACTGTCGTGGGACACTCATAGAGTCCGGCGATGGCAGGAAACGGGGGCTTGTTGCGCGGTTGGCCTTTTTTTCCTTCCAGGCTTTCCATCAAAGCCGTTTCTTCGCCACAGATATATGCTCCAGCTCCGCGATGGAGATAAACATCGCAGGAATATCCTGTGTTCGCGGCGCTCTTTCCTAAAAGTCTGGATGCGTACGCTTCGTCTATCGCTTGCTGAAGGATTATGGCTTCGCGATAAAACTCTCCGCGAATGTAGATGTAGCAAACGTGCGCATTAATGGCGACGCATGCGTATAATATGCCTTCCAGCAATAAATGCGGATCATGGCGAACGATCTCTCGGTCTTTGCAGGTGCCGGGTTCGGACTCGTCAGCGTTGACAATCAGATAATGCGGCTTGTCAGAAGGAAGCGGCATAAACGACCACTTCATCCCAGTCGAAAACCCTGCTCCGCCTCGTCCTCGCAGGCCGGAGTTTTTTACTTCTTCTATTATCCAGCTTCGACCTTTGGCTACAGTCGATGAGGTATTGCTCCATGCGCCGCGTTTTCGAGCAGATGGGAGATTCCACGGCTCCTCTCCGCTCAGATTTGTGAATATGCGATCACGATCAGCGAGCATTCTTCGTGTCTTTCGATAAGTCGTCGATTAAATCGGATATGCTCTTGGGATCGAGGTTTTCGTGATAATCGTCATTGATCTGAACGACAGGAGCGTTAGAGCATGCGCCGAGGCACTCCACCTCGGTTATTGTGAATTTTCCGTCCGCTGTAGTCTCTCCGGCTTCTATGCCAAGCTTTTTGCAGCATGCTTGTTTTATCTCATCGCCTCCGCGCAGCCAGCATGGAGTCGTGCGGCACATCTTTATATGATGCTGTCCGACGGGCTTAAGATTGAACATCGAATAAAACGTCGCAACCTCGTGGACTTTGACCACCGGCATGTTGAGCATCTTCGCAACGTATTCCATCGCAGCTTCAGGCAGCCAATTGCCCGACTGGCGTTGGGCCATATCAAGAAGCGGAAGCACCGCGCTTGCCTGTTTGCCTTCGGGATAGCGCGAGATTATTTCATCCGCTTTCTTCATGTTGTCCGCGCTGAAATAAAAGTCCTTGCTCTTGTTCATCTATCGACCTCTCCGAATACGAGGTCCAGGCTTCCGACTATGGCGACAGTGTCGGCCAGCATGTGGCCTTTGCACATAAGCTCTATCGCCTGAAGGTGCGCAAATCCTGCCGAGCGAATGTGGCAGCGATAAGGTTTGTTGGTTCCGTCAGAAATTAGATATACTCCAAATTCTCCTTTCGGAGCCTCCGTCGCCATGTAAATCTCTCCGGCGGGGACGTGATAGCCTTCGCTGTGCAGCTTGAAGTGATGTATTAGCGCCTCCATCGATTTTTCTATATCGGCACGAGGAGGAGGAGAGATTTTGCGATCGTCGATCGTAAACTCGCCTTCCGGCATGGCTTGAATGCATTGCCGAATTATTCTTATCGATTGGCGTATCTCTTCCATGCGCACAAGATATCTTGCGTAACAATCTCCTGTTTTTCCAATCGGGATATCAAAATTCAATTTATCATACACGTCGTACGGTTGGCTTTTGCGCAAATCCCATGGCACTCCGCTCGCTCGCAACATGG
>JAQUWX010000012.1:0-2964 GCA_028692635.1 Alphaproteobacteria bacterium | reverse complement strand
CGCACAAGATATCTTGCGTAACAATCTCCTGTTTTTCCAATCGGGATATCAAAATTCAATTTATCATACACGTCGTACGGTTGGCTTTTGCGCAAATCCCATGGCACTCCGCTCGCTCGCAACATGGGGCCGGAGAACCCCCAGTCTATCGCCTGATCGTGCGTCACCACCCCTATGTCCACGGTGCGCTGTTTGAATATGCGGTTTTCGGTTAGAAGATCTTCTATATCCGCAATAAATCTCTTCAATCTTTCCGTATATTTCCATATCTCTTCCGGCATTCCTTCCGGCATATCCCTGTGCACTCCGCCGGGGCGGATGTAATTCATGTGCATGCGAGCGCCGCTTACGCGCTCAAAAAATTCTATTATAAGTTCGCGCTCTTCAAATCCCCATAGAGCCGGAGTCACTGCGCCAAGATCAATCGCAAACGTCGTTATATTTAAAATATGATTGAAGATGCGGGTTAATTCTGCAAACAGCACTCGGATGTATTTTGCGCGCAAAGGCACCTCTATGCCGAGGAGCTTTTCTACCGCCAGCGCAAACGCATGCTCCTGGCAGGCCGGAGATACATAATCCAGGCGATCAAAATACGGAGTCGCCTGTATATAGGTTTTATGCTCGATCAATTTTTCGGTGCCTCGGTGAAGGAGGCCGATGTGCGGATCGGCTCGCGTTACCACCTCTCCGTCCATTTCCAAAATTAGCCTAAGCACTCCGTGCGCAGCTGGGTGCTGAGGACCAAAGTTGATCGTGAAGGGATGAATCTCTTTCTCGCTTGTTTGGCTCATGAGCGGATTCCTTTTTTCAGCGGCTCATAAACTACTCGCTTTAATTCGTCGCTGTAACGGACCTCTACATGGCCCATTAAGGGAAAATCCTTCCGTAACGGATGGCCCTCAAAACCATAGTCGGTAAGGATGCGCCGTAAATCTGGGTGAGCTTCGAATTTTATTCCGAACATGTCCCATACTTCGCGCTCGAACCAGCCAGCGGAGCTGTAGATCGCGATTATGGACGGAACGTGAGAGATATCGTCCGTTTGCGTTCTTACTCTCAATCTCCAGTTATTGTTCAAGCTTAGAAGATGATACACAACGTCGAAACGCTCCAGGCGGTCGAGATAGTCAGCTCCGCAGATATCCATAAGCTGGTTCATTCCCGTTAATTCGTCATCTCGCAGCTTTAACATCGCCTCACAAATGCGATGGCGAGGAACTAGGACGTTCATCTCGCCGTTAGACACAAACAAATCCAGGCAGTCGCGGCCTAGCGCCTTCTTAACGGCAGCCCCCAATTTTTTGAGTTTATCGCTTTGATCCATTTTCAGTACCTGGAGACGGTTTGCTTGCCGCGCTTGATCTTACGGTGCAGTTGCATCAGTCCGTGAATCAGAGCTTCGGCAGACGGAGGACATCCGGGCACATAAATATCTACCGGCACAATACGGTCGCACCCACGCACTACGGAGTATGAATCGTAATAATATCCGCCTCCGTTGGCGCAGCTTCCCATCGATATAACCCATTTGGGATCCGGCATCTGGTCATATACTTTGCGCAAGGCCGGAGCCATTTTATTGGTCAGAGTGCCCGCGACGATCATAACGTCGGACTGCCGGGGGCTTGGGCGTGGCATCATTCCAAAGCGATCAAGATCATATCTAGCCATGTATGCGTGGATCATCTCAACGCCGCAACACGCAAGGCCGAATGTCATCGGCCACATAGAGCCTGTTCTGGCCCACGCCATAAGGTCGTCAAAATTGGCAAGCACGAAGCCTTTGTCTTGCTCGTCCTTGTTAAGGGGATCGATTATTCCCATTCGATCGCTCCTTTTTTCCACTCGTACACAAAGCCAACAGCGAGCACTCCCAGAAAAATCATCATCGACCAGAAGCCAACTTCTCCGATATCGCCTAAAGATATGGCCCACGGAAATAAGAACGCGACCGCAATGTCAAAAATTATGAAGAGGATGGCTACAAGATAAAAGCGCACGTCAAATCTTGCGCGAGCGTCTCCGAACGCTTCAAACCCGCATTCATAGGCCGAGTTCTTTTCTTTATTCGGCTTTTGCTTCGCCACAATAAAGGACAGCCCTACCGCCGCCGCAGACACGACAAAAGCCACCGCTAAAAACAGCAGAATAGGTAGATACTCGGCAACGACGTTACCAATCATTAGAGCGCCCTAAAAAGGTTCGCGGAAGAATCGGACCATTTTAAAACATTACGAGAGAATCGTGCGTTTAAACTTTTATAAATATTCATACTTTTATATGATCCCTTCGGTCGCTATACTGCGGCCTGTCTTTAACCTTTCACCTGTGCCCGCACCATGCTCAAACATATACTAATTCTGGTTCTGGCCTTCTTTATAGGAGTTGTGCCTATGACCTCTGAAGCCGCAAAGCCGGTTCTTGACCCTGAAAACACTCTCTATCTGGATTTGCCCGACGGACGGGTGGTTATCCAGATGTTACCTGACTTGGCTCCTAAGCACGTCGCTCGGATTAAAGAGCTTGCTCGTAAGGGGTTCTATGACGGTCTTGTCTTTCATCGCGTAATACCGGGATTTATGGCGCAGACAGGCGATCCTAAGGGCGACGGAACCGGTGGGTCCGGACAAAAATTAAAGGCCGAGTTTAATAAGACTCCGCATTCGCGTGGCACTGTTTCTATGGCTCGCGCAGCTAGCCCGGATTCAGCCGACAGCCAGTTCTTTATCTGCTTCGATCGGGCAACTTATCTCGATGGCCAGTACACTGTTTGGGGACAGGTTGTCTCCGGTATGGAGTTCGTGGATAAGGTCAAAGCCGGTTCTTCTATGAACAACGGCACAGTAAAAGACCCAACCAAGATCACCAAGATGCAGGTTGCTGCCGACGTTAAAGAATAAGATGCATGAGTAAATCTCCGGTTCATGTTTTCGGCGGTGGCCTTGCCGGAAGCGAAGCTGC
>JAQUWX010000063.1 GCA_028692635.1 Alphaproteobacteria bacterium | reverse complement strand
AAACAACTGACAGACATGACCTATGCCGACTTTGCCCCTGAAATGGAGCAGATCATTCTGGCATATTACGATGTCATGACCGACGGAGACAGCACCGGCCAACCGTTCACGTTCCCAATTCCGACCGTCAACATTACGGAAGACTTCAAGTGGGAAAGCCGCGTTGCAAGCGCTATTTTCCAAAATGCCGCAAAAGTCGGAAGCTCGTATTTCCAGAATTTTGTCGGCAGTCAATATATGAAGGACGCCGAAGGCAATCGCGTTCCCAACCCAGAGGCTTATACTCCTGGCGCGGTGCGCAGCATGTGCTGCCGTTTGCAGCTCGATTTACGCGAACTGCAAAAACGCGGCAACGGTCTGTTTGGTTCGGCTGAAATGACTGGATCGATTGGCGTTGTGACCATCAATATGGCTCGGCTTGGCTACAGATTTGCCGGAAACGAACAAGCGCTCGTTGCTGAGATTGATCGCTTGATGGATCTCGCATACTGCACGCTTGAGAAAAAGCGCGTATTCATCAGCGATATGCTGGAGCGCGGACTTTATCCGTACACCAAGCGTTATTTAAGCTCGATGCGCAATCACTTCAGCACGATTGGCGTCAATGGCATGAATGAAATGGTGCGCAACTTCTCTAAGGATGAGTATGATCTTACGCATCCCGATGGCGTTGCGATGAGCCTGCGTCTTCTGGATCATATGCGTCAACATCTGCGCTATTATCAAGAGAAGTCTGGCAATCTGTATAATCTTGAGGCTTCTCCTGCGGAGGGAGCTACCTATCGCTTTGCGAAGGAAGACTTGAAGCGCTTCCCGAATATTATTCAGGCGGGCACTTTCCCGAATGTCTATTATACGAACAGCAGCCAGATATCCGTTGGAGTAACTGACGATCCGTTCCACGCTCTTGATCTACAGAACAAGCTACAGTGCAAATACACTGGAGGAACGGTGCTTCACCTGTATATGAATGAGCGTCTGGAGTCCGAGGAATCCTGCAAGCTCATGGTAAAGACGGTGCTGGAGAATTATCAGCTTCCTTACATCACTGTTACGCCCATCTTCTCTGTGTGCGATACGCATGGATACCTGAAGGGTGAGCAGCCGGAGTGCCCGGAATGTGGTTGCAAGACGCAGGTGTGGACCCGTGTTATGGGATATTTCCGCCCGGTTGAAAGCTTCAACATTGGCAAGAAGGGCGAATACAGGGAGCGCAAGCACTTCGTCGAAAGCAAAGTGAGAGAGCACATTGGTTGCTGAAATCTGCTTTTGAGTTTTGCAAATAAAACGCGAAATCTGTGAGCCATGGTTGGAATCCACGCTATCACGCCGTTTACGCTTCTCGATTTTCCGAACGAGATGGCATGTATAATTTGGCTTTCGAAGTGCAATCTGCGTTGCGTCTATTGTCACAACCCTGAAATAGTATATGGGGAAGGCAAGATAAGCGATGCTGCTTATATCGAATTTCTTGAACGGCGGCGCGGCCAGCTTACTGGAGTGGTTTTTTCCGGTGGGGAGCCTACGTTCAATCCCGATCTTTTGTTTTATATAAATAAGGCCAGAGATCTTGGATTCAAAATAAAGATCGACACCAATGGAACAAACCCGACGGTTCTTCGCAATCTTATAGAAGGAAAGAGCGTCGATTACATAGCGCTTGATTACAAATGCGCGCCTGAGCGGGCCAAGGAATTGCTGGGAACGGACAAATTCATAGCTGCGTTTGAGCAAAGCATTGCAATACTGATCGATGCCGCAAAAAATCATAATCTAGCGCTTGAAATAAGAACGACGCTTCATTCCGATCTTATGAATGAAAGCGATCTTAATAGAATGATCGCGTCGCTCGATGAAGCGGGCTATCGCGGAGCGTATTACATACAGAACGTAGTGTCGGTAGGAGATAAAACCATAGGAAATATATCGAAACCGCATAGTTCCCTGGATGTGAGCAAGCTTATAAAGCCAAAGAATTTTTCAATATTTTTCAGAAATTTTCCTGGCATCCCATTTTCTCTTGAGGATGCTACAAACGATCCTTCTGTTCTTCCATAACGGCGCAGGTTGGCTTGTTAGAGCGATTGCAAAATTGCGCGGTGCCCGGATCGCAAAAAGCGCATAGCGCATGCATGCTGGGCAGAGTTATTCGTTGACCGTTTGTTGTGAATCCGTCTTTTTGCATGTTGCGCAGTATGCGAGAAAAAGTCTCCGGGCGTATGTCCAGGTAAGCGGCAATAATGGATTTGTCGAATGGAAGAGTAATTTCCAATTTGTCGGCTCCGGCATCAAGCCACAGCTTAAGAAAAGCCCATCCCACCCGTTGAGGAGCGCTGCGCAGAGTCAATTGCTCAAGATGGTTAAGCAGTTGCTTGGCGCGAGCCGAGAATATATCCATCATGTTTTCGGCGAAGATATTATAATGCATAAAATGCTGGCGCGTGACGGACAGAGGCAGCGCAAGCAGCTTTACGTTTTCTATTGCCTGAACGTTTAGTGTGCACGGCGTGGTGCTGAAAATGCCTGTATCCGTTAAATGCTCATTCTTGCCCAGAATTTGCAGTATGGCTTCTTTTCCATCGGCGCTGCTTTTAAAAATTTTAACCCATCCTTCAAGCACAACGTAAAACTGCGCGACAGTTTCTCCATGGGTCAGAAAAATCTCTCCCTTATTATGCGAAACGATGTGAGCCGAGCGCAGAATTTCGCTTAACAACAGAGGGGGCACATTTTTGAACAACGATAGATTTTTAATTGCGCTCAGATTGTTTTCTATATTGCGATCAAGGCGCGCCTCGGATATGCCAGCAGAGGTCTTGGGGGCGTCTTCAGCAGTGTCGGTATAATAATCGGGAAAAAGAGGCAAAGCAGACTCCCTGAAATCTAAAGGCGGAAATAAGGATTTATAATCAATAAGTTGCTTATTTTTATGGATAGTCTTAAGCAAAAAGCGGCCTTGCTTGATGGGAACAAACTGCCCTATAAATTGACTTGGATCAAGGGGTTTTTATAGAAATTTGTATGCCATGAATAATGAACTTTGGCTGGCAAAACCAGTCCCTCGCTATACAAGCTACCCGCCCGCACCGGCCTTTCATGGAGGAATTACGGCGGGTGAGTATGCAAAAATCATATCCGGGTTATCGGATGATGAGGCTGTTTCTCTTTACATCCACATTCCGTTTTGTAGGAGTTTGTGCCTGTATTGCGGCTGTCATACAAGCGTCACTCTTAAAGACGACAGAATAGAATCCTATCTTGATGCGGTCGTGCGCGAGATGGATCTGATTAGCAAAACCATCAAAAGAAAACAGCGCATAAGTCATTTGCACTTTGGCGGAGGAACTCCAAACAGTCTGTCTAAAAATGCTATGACCGGTATTTTTCGTGCGCTTAGAGATTTTTTTGATATCAGCGCATGCGCGGAAATAGCGATGGAGCTGGATCCTCGCCTGATTACAAGAGAACAAGCGGAAGTTATGGCAAAATGCGGAGTTACTCGCGTAAGTCTCGGAGTCCAGGACGTTAATCCCAAAGTGCAGGATGTCGTTAACCGCACGCAACCATACGAGATGATTTCCCAAGCATGCGACATGTTGCGAGACGTTGGGATAAGAAAAATAAACTTCGATCTTATGTACGGACTTCCTCTGCAAACTCCAGGTTCGGTTTCGGATAGCGTTAGGCAAGCGATATGTCTATCGCCGGATCGCGTGGCGTTTTTCTCATATGCCCATGTGCCTCAAATCAAAAAGCACCAAGTGGCGCTAGAGCAATATGGATTGCCGGATAAATTCGCGCTGATAGAGCAGGAGAGGGCGGGGCGGCAGGTGCTTCTTGATGCAGGATACATTGCGATAGGCATGGATCATTTTGCAAAACCGGAAGATAGTCTCGCAATCTCAATGAAAGAAAGGCGCCTACGCCGTAATTTCCAGGGATACACCGACGATGCGGCAAAAACTCTTCTTGGAATAGGAGCTTCATCGATAGGCTTTGCTTCAGGAGCTTTTTTCCAGAATGAGCGCGATGTGGAAATCTATCAAAGCATCCTGCAATCGGGAAAATTCGCGACCATGCGCGGAATAAAACTTACAAACGACGATTGCGCTCGCGCCGCGATAATAGAAGCGCTGATGTGTTATATGGAGTGCGATGCAGGATCAGGATCATTCGATGCTGAAATTAAAGCATTAAAGCCATTCGTTGATGCCGGGATTATAGAGATAACCGATAATAAAATATCCCTCGCAATCCCCGATCGCGTGGCTATCAGAGTAATATGCAGCATCTTTGATCGCTATCTAGGAGCAGGAGCCGTTTCTTCCAAAGCGGTCTGACTAAAGCTATTTCCCGGACAAACTGGGCCATTTACTACCATAGTCCCAATTTTCTTGCCTTCAATAGCATCCAGAATAAAATCGCGGCTTACTTGCGGCGATAGAATGTTAATGATGCCATTGGGGCAGGCGCCAAGAAATCTCTCGCTTGCTATAAGCTTACTTTCCATACCGCCTTTGCCGCCGCCCGACTTGCCGTTTGTGTCCACTTTTTGGAAATCAGCCAATGTGGATTCATGGGGTAATGCCTTTGCGTCAGGATTTTCTTTGGGATCCGATTCATAAATTTCATTTATGGACGTAAGGAACATAAGGCGCGTTGCCTGACAATGAACGGCCAGTAAACTTGCCAATTCATCGTTGTCAGAGAAGCAAAGTTCCTGCGTAGCCGTCACATCGTTTTCATTAACGATAGCGATAAGCTTGTCGTTTGAGAGTATCATCTCCAATGAATTTGCGGCGTCGGCTTCAAGGGTGTTTCCGTCTTCTCCGAAATTCCTTTTTTCAGCCAGGTATTGAGCTGCTAACAATCCATTATCTTTGCAAAGATCGATATATATCTTCATAAGAATGGGCTGGCCAACGCTGGCATACATTTGTTTTTCGGGAATTGTCTCGTCGTCCTTATAAGGAGCTTCAAGCTCGGCGCGCCCAGTTCCGACTGCGCCGGACGATACGAGAATGACAGTGTGTCCCGCCTTCTTTAACGCAGCCAGCTGTTTTATAACTGAACCAAGTATGTTGATATCGGGTTCAAGATATTTGGCAGATTGTTCATCGCTTTTCTTAAGCAAAGCGTCTGTTCCGATTTTAACGACGATAGTTTCTTTTTTAGATTGATTCGACATGATTTTATCCATCGACAAAGATTCCATAAAGCAACGCGCAAGCGGCGAGGCCAACCGTTTTAGGCTTTAGGAAACATCAAGGTCGTGGCGCGGGCCTCACATCCCGCGAAAGCCCGCAAAAAGAAGATCCGGAAAAACGAATTTTCCGGGGCGGGAGAGTTGAAATGAAAATAGATATAATCACTTTTTTCTCGTAGTAAAAATAACCACCAAACAATTATGCACGGATTATAGCGTTATCTTGCTGACAAAGCAAATATAGGAGCGCCGAAGCGACGTAGTCGCGAAGGCTGGCGGATGGGGTGAGATTTGAACTCACGGTGGACTTACGCCCACGCCGGTTTTCAAGACCGGTGCTTTAAACCACTCAGCCACCCATCCATACAGTAGGGCTCATATAGCAAGGTTTCGGCTCGGAAATCAAATGCCTTGCCGAGGTTTATATACTAAACTTTGAAAGCATGACTTCTGTTGGATTTCCTGTAAAATTTACCATATGTCTGATTCTCCGATAGAACTTTCCATTGTCATTCCTTGCCTTAACGAGGCGGGGACGCTTGCGTCTTGTGTGCGGAAGGCCAGAGGGTTTCTGGCTAATAACCAGGTGCGGGGAGAGGTTATCGTGGTCGATAACGGCAGCGAGGACGGCTCTGACGCTATCGCAGAGGCGGAAGGCGCTAGAGTTATCTATGTGGATGAAAGAGGGTATGGAGCGGCGCTGGCGGGCGGAATAGCCGCTGCGGAAGGTCGTTATGTGATAATGGGCGATGCCGATGAGAGTTATGATTTCACGGCTCTAGAGCCATTTCTTGATAAATTGCGCGAAGGATATGACCTGATTATGGGCAACCGCTTCAAGGGCGGGATAAAGCCTGGAGCTATGCCTTTTTTGAATCGCTATTTAGGCAATCCGGTTTTAAGCGCTTTGGGCAGATTGTTTTTTCATATTCCTGTGGGAGATTTTCATTGCGGCCTGCGTGGTTTTTCCCGCGCAGCGATCCAAAAGCTGGAGCTGCGCACTACGGGCATGGAGTACGCCAGCGAGATGATAGTAAGCGCTGCCATGCACGAACTTCGCATTACAGAAGTGCCTGTCACACTATGGCCGGATGGGAGAGGAAGAAAATCTCATCTTGCTCCATGGCGAGATGGATGGAGGCACTTGCGCTTTCTGCTGATTTACAGTCCGCGCTGGCTTTATATGTATCCAGGACTGGCGATGATTGTCTTTGGAATGCTCATTGCGGCATTGTTGCTGCCGGGGCCGATGATGATAGCCGACGGCGTGGGACTTGATGTTCATACATTGCTGGTGGCATCCGCAGCGATTATTGTAGGGGTGCAAAGCATAACCTTCGGTTTTATTGCCAGATCCTATGCTTCTCGCAATGGAATAATTCCAACGAACGCCAGATATGAAAAAGTGTTGGATGGCGTGACGCTTGAGAGAATGCTTCTTCCTGCTGGAGTGCTTCTCGCATTTGGAGCGGTTTGCATATTATGGGCTGCGCACAGATGGTCTGCGGTTAATTTTGGAGCGCTGGATTATCGCGATGTCATGCGCATACTTATTGTCGCGGTGACTTGCGTTGTAGCCGGATTGCAGCTCGGCTTTTCCGCCTTTCTTGTGGGCGTAATGCAGATAAAGCGGAAGTAAGAATAGTCTATCTCAACTCAATTACCACCGGCGTGTGATCCGAGGCTTTTTCCTTATCACGCGGATTTTTGTCTATCTCGCAGGATATGAGGCGATCTGTTGCTTCAGGAGACAGCAGAAAATGGTCTATGCGAAGCCCTTTATTGCGAGGCCATGATCCAGCCTGATAATCCCAGAACGTATAGGCATCTTTCTGGTCAGGATGCAGGGCGCGAAAAGCTTCGGTATAACCGAGATTCACGATCTCACGGAAAGCGGCTCTGGTTTCGGGGCGGAACAGAGCGTCTTGTTCCCACCCTTTTGGATCATAAACATCAATAGGTTCTGGAATTACGTTAAAGTCGCCTGCAAGCACAACGGAGTTTTCACGCTCTATTAATTCAGCGGCGTGTTTTTTGAGTCGTTGCATCCATTTAAGCTTATATGTGAATTTATCGGCGCCAACAGGGTTTCCATTTGGCAAATAGATGCTTGCAATACGCACGCCCTGGATAGTCGCCTCTATGTATCGCGCTTGAGCGTCCTCAGAATCTCCCGGAAGCTGATAAACCAGATCGCTTGCGGAATGACGGCTTAAAATAGCGACACCGTTATAGCTCTTTTGCCCTATGACATAGGCTTTGTACCCCAAGGCCTCAAACTCGAACGAGGGGAAGGAATCCGTCTCGCACTTTATCTCCTGAAGGAGCAAAACGTCAGGCTGAGTCGACTGCAACCAATTGGTTACAATAGCCATACGGGCCTTAACGGAGTTCACATTCCATGTAGCAATATGCATAAAATGACACAGTTAATTGTTAACAGAACCCTAGTGGCCTGAATTAGCTAAAATGAAGGGTTCTGCTTCGCCCTTTGGGTTTGTAAAAAAGCGGCGATACGCGTCGTCAAAAACCTTGGTCGATGGAACCACATCGACCTGCGGCTTTTTCCTAGCCTATCTTGCTTTTTTACAAACATAACCCTTCATTTTAGCTAATTCAGGCCACTAGCCAAAACAAGGCCCTGCGGCTAATGTGTAGCCATGAACGAACATTTGCAAGATCAAAGATTTGAAGCCGTTGGAACCGGGCTGGCAGCGTACGCTACCAAGGCGTCGGCTACGCTTGGGCGGGTGGTATATGAGCCAGCAAGCTCGACTCGCAGCGAGTTTCAGCGCGACCGGGATCGCATCGTACATTCCGGAGCTTTTCGCAAGCTACGCAACAAGACGCAGGTATTTATTGAGAATGAGGGGGACTATTACCGCACGCGGCTGACGCATTCGCTTGAAGTGGCGCAGATTGCTCGCTCTGTCTCTCGGGTTCTGGGCCTCAACGAGGACCTGACGGAGGCCATCGCCTTGGCGCATGATCTTGGGCACACCTGTTTCGGCCATACTGGAGAATGGGCGCTATCAAAAGAGATGAAGCCTTATGGCGGGTTCAGTCATAATGAGCAAACATTTCGCATTCTAACTTTGCTTGAACACAACTATGTCCAGTTTGATGGGCTAAACCTGACATGGGAAACTCTTGAGGGAGTGGTCAAACATAACGGGCCGTTGCTACCTCTTGCCGAAGGAGCGGTTCTACCCAAAACGATTGCCGACTTTAACGATAATTTCGATTTAGAGCTGAGCACTTTTGCCGGACCGGAAGCTCAGGTTGCGGCTATAGCGGACGATATTGCTTATAACACTCACGATATGGACGACGGTTTTCGAGCCGGTTGTTTTTCGTTTGATGAAATAAAAGAGCTTCCGCTTTTTGGCCCTGTACTGACGGAGGTGCAAAAGCGCTTTCCTGAAGTTGATAACGAACGCGCCATGCACGAAGCTGTGCGCGAAGTAGTTGGGCTTATGGTGGATGACCTGATAAACAATACGCGCTCTAACATAGAAGCGCTTAAACCGGAGTCTTCGGCTGATATCCGGTATGCAGAAGCGCCTGTCGCAAGACTAAGCTCCGAGATGAGCGAAAATGAAAAAGTTTTTAAGAAATTTCTCTCGACGAAGATGTATCGTAACAGCATGGTAAATCTGGTCCTTACCGAGGCAGAGCGCATCGTAAGGGAAATTTTCAAAATCTTAATGGAAAATCCTAAAGGCTTGCCGCAAGACTGGTTCAACAAATTGCGCGGCCATGAGAATGACGATTTCTTTAAGGCCAGATTGATCGCGGACTATGTCGCGGGCATGACCGATCCGTTCGCTGCGCAAGAACACAGAAGATTATTTCAACGTAAAAGATGGTTTAAATTCTCATGACTGTTTTCAAAACAATTCAATCCCATGTAGCTAAAGCTGTGGAAGATTTGGTTTCCGAAGGAGCGTTGTCTTTAAAATTGCCCATGCCTCTTTTTGTGATAGAGCCTCCTCGCGATCCTATGCATGGAGATGTTGCAACTAACGCGGCTATGCTGTTGACGAAATCGGCGGGAAAGCCTCCTCGAGCTATTGCGGAATTGCTTAAGGCAAAGCTGGAAGCCATGCCAGAGATCGCTAGCGTCGAAATTGCAGGGCCTGGTTTTATAAATATGCGGCTCAACCCCGATGTCTGGCAGGAAGAGCTTAGAGTCATACTGAAATCCGGCATAAAATACGGAGATAGCTCTATCGGCAATCACGAGCGAGTGAACGTCGAATTTGTTTCCGCGAATCCTACAGGCCCCATGCACGCAGGTCATGTGCGCGGCGCCGTTCTTGGAGACACGCTATCGAACCTGCTAAGCAAAGCGGGATACGATGTAACGAAAGAGTATTATTTTAACGATGCCGGATCGCAAGTCGATGTTCTGGCTCGCACATCGTACTTGCGTTATTGCGAGGCTCTGGG
>JAQUWX010000062.1:5411-9718 GCA_028692635.1 Alphaproteobacteria bacterium | reverse complement strand
CTTGCGCCTATGTTCTCGACGCTGGAGTTTATCTCGGCAGCGAGATTTGCGATCTCATCGATAGCATCCTCAGAGAAATCCAAACTGACCTGCTCCGTAGCCAACAGCGCCTTATATTGAGTTATAAGACTGGCTTGAGGTTCGGTTAAAATGCGCTTGAAATCATCGCGGTTCAGAGCTTTCAACTCGACGCGAATAGGCAATCTCCCCTGAAGCTCCGGCAAAAGATCGGAAGGCTTCGCCAGATGGAAAGCGCCCGATGCTATAAAAAGAATATGGTCGGTGTTAACGACGCCATGCCGCGTCGATACCGTCGTTCCCTCAATAAGAGGCAACAGATCGCGCTGCACGCCCTCGCGGCTCACATCTCCGCCGCCTCTAAGCTCAATGCTGCGCGAAGCGATTTTGTCTATCTCATCGATAAAAACGATGCCGTTCTGCTCAGCGTTACCGATAGCCTCGGATACCATCTTATCCGTATCGAGAAGCTTATCCGACTCTTCATCCAGCAGAACCTTGCGAGCCTCATCGACCGTAAGCTTACGCGTCTTCATGCGCGATCCGCCCAGAGCTTTGCCCAGCATATCGCTGATATTTATCATCCCCATTTGAGCGCCAGGCATTCCCGGAACGTCAAAAGTCGGCATAGACGGATTGTTATTGTCCTGAACCTGAATTTCTATTTCACGCTCATTCAACTCGCCTTTTTCCAGCATGTGGCGGAATTTTACGCGAGTCTCCGGCGTCGCGCTCTCCCCCACCAAAGCGTCCAACAACCGCTCTTCAGCTTTAGCCTCAGCTTTAGCGGAAACATCCTTGCGAAATTTTTCACGAGTCAGTTTTATGGATATCTCTATCAAATCACGGATGATCTGCTCAACATCGCGCCCCACATATCCGACTTCGGTAAACTTAGTCGCCTCTACTTTGACAAAAGGAGCCTCAGCAAGCCTGGCCAACCTGCGAGCGATCTCCGTCTTACCTACTCCCGTAGGCCCAATCATAAGAATGTTCTTCGGCAGAACTTCCTCACGCAGCTCATCCGGCAGTTGTTGCCGTCTCCAGCGATTGCGAAGAGCAATAGCGACCGCTCGTTTAGCGTCATCCTGGCCGATTATATGGCGATCAAGCTCAACGACCGTTTCGCGAGGAGATAAATGTGTCATAGATCTATCATTTCCAAAGTTACATTAGTGTTGGTATAGACGCAGATTCCTGCGGCGATGGCCAAAGACTTACGCGCAATAGCCTCTGCATCCATATTTTCCTGATCGAAAAGAGCGCGAGCCGCAGACAAAGCAAACGGACCGCCGGAACCGATACCTATGATACCGTCATCAGGCTCCAAAACATCTCCGTTTCCTGAAAGGATAAGGCTGGTCTGCTTATCCGCCACCGCCATCATAGCCTCCAACCTGCGCAAATAGCGATCTGTGCGCCAATCCTTAGCCATCTCGACGCAAGCGCGCATCAGTTGTCCTGGATGCTTCTCTAACTTAGCCTCAAGCCTCTCGAACAAAGCAAAAGCATCGGCAGTAGCCCCAGCAAAACCAACAATCACATCGCTTCCCGAGCTACCTGAATTAAGCCGCCGAACCTTACGAGCATTCCCTTTAAGAACGGTCTGCCCGAGAGTAACCTGCCCGTCCCCAGCAATTACGACTTTATTGCCCTTACGAACCGATATTATAGTCGTCCCGCGCCAGGTAGGATTAGCATTTTCCATAATGGAGCCTTTCTTTGTTATCTGGTATAGATGGTTATAAAATAGTATTTTTGCAAGAGCGATTATCTATTATATTACGCCATCCAAAGGGGGTTTGTAATGTCTTACGATTCCAACAACATTTTTGCCCGAATTCTACGCGGCGAGATTCCGTGCAAGAAAATATGCGAAGACGATTACTCTCTGGCGTTTTTCGACATCAACCCGAAAGCTCCCGTACATGCGCTTGTAATTCCCAAAGGAGCATACACTTCATACGAGGATTTTGCTGCAAACGCTTCCGATGCCGAGATCACAGGTTTCTATCGCGCAGTCGGAAAAGTGGCAAAGCAGCTTGAAGTAACAAACGAAGGCTTCAGAATAATAATCAACAGCGGAGTCAACGGCGGCCAGGAAGTCCCGCACTATCACATACACATCCTGGGCGGCCATTCCCTAGGCCCGATGCTCAGCCACAAGTCATGACGACCTTGGAAGCTTAGTCCCCACAACGGCTCTTTCGCGCAAAACCTCGCGACGAAAAGCGAATAGCTTAGCGGGACGACCTCCGGTTGCGCCGCTTCTCACAGAGGTCTTCTCAACCAATCCCTGCCCTTGAACCAGACGGCGGAAATTCTGCTTGTGCACGCGCAAGCCCGCAAGAGCCTCGACGATATTTTGCAACTGCAACAAGGTGAAGCGCTCCGGCATCAATTCAAAAACGACGGGGCGATATTTTATCTTTGCCCGCAGCCGAGCCATAGCAGTCGCAAGAATCCTCCTATGATCCATAGCCATAGCAGTTCCCGGAATTATGGATTTATTATTAACCGCAGCCTCTGCGATCAACCCAGCCTCCCACAACAATTCATATCGTTGCAAAACCAGTTCCTCATTCCACTTACGAGCGCCTTTAGGAAAATTTATAGATATCCGCTGCTCTCTGGCGCGTCTTACCGCAGAGTCCTTCGCGCCATCCCTCCACTTAGCCAACCCTTTATGAATAACGCTAATCACGCGCTTTGGAGGACCGTTTCTATAGTCTTCCCAAGGCAAATGTTCATAGCAATCGGACCAGCATATATCGTCGCGGGATGTTTTCTTCTCCCCGCCACGCACCAAAGCCAAATAGCCGATGGAAACAACGCGCTTACCATCGGCCCTTCTATTCTTATCGGCAAAAGTATAAAGCTGTTCGACATATCCCAAATCAATATGGCTCTGCTCCAGAACCCATCCGCGCAGTCCTTGCTCTAAAGTGCGATGCTTAGTGCTAAACGGTCCTGAGGGCAATCGCATGTCGGGAAGGATCATCACCTTGGGCGCGTTATCGGACACAGTGACGATTACCGCGCTGAGATCGATCATGGCATTATTATCAAGTAATTTTTGCATGCCCATATTGCCTAATTTTATCCGGCGCTTACACGAGCGAGTAAATGCTTGCCCCTTATGCTCAATGTGATTATATTGATGGCACGTTGCGCCTGCATGCGCAAGTTTTCTCTCAACCCGAATTATGAAGAGGCGAAAAAGATGGACAATAAATTGTCCAATCGCGGGACTACCGTTAAACAGGCCATTGCCTCGACCGCCGCTATTTATGAGCGCGTAAAGACCATCATTCCCCCGGAAGAATGGGCCGGTTACGCCGACGACATTGTCGCGATCAACCGCCTGAAAAAAGAACATAACGCGATTATCCTCGCCCACAATTATCAAACGCCGGAAATTTTCCATAGCATAGCCGATATCGTCGGGGACTCTCTCGCCCTGGCCCGCGAAGCCACAAAAATAAAAGCGGATGTCATAGTGATGGCTGGCGTGCACTTTATGGCGGAAACGGTAAAACTCTTAAATCCGTCAAGCACCGTGCTCATCCCCGATCCTGACGCAGGATGCTCGCTGGCCGAATCCATAACCGCCGAAGACGTACGCAATCTTCGCAAGCTCCATCCCGGAATACCCGTAATCACTTATGTAAACACTTCCGCGGAAGTTAAGGCGGAGACGGATATCTGCTGCACATCCGGCAATGCGAAAAAAGTCGTTGAGTCCCTTGGCGTACCGGAAGTAATCATGGTTCCTGACGAATACCTGGCAAAGAATGTCGCCGCCACTACAAACATAAAGATCATATCCTGGAAGGGCCATTGCGAAGTTCACAAGCGATTTACTGCGGACGAAATACGCATGTATCGCGAACAATCTCCTGGAATAACCATCATCGCGCATCCTGAATGCTCTCCTGAGGTTGTAGCCGAGGCTGATTTTACGGGTTCCACAGCAAAAATGTGCGAGTGGGTAGCGGAGAATAAACCAAAAAAAGTATCATTGATAACCGAATGCTCCATGAGCGATAACATAGCGGCGCTTAATCCTGAGACTGAGTTTGTGCGTCCATGCAATCTCTGCCTGCACATGAAGAAAATCACATTGCATAAAATCAGAGAGTCTCTGGAAAACATGACCTATAAAGTAACAATTGCTCCAGACATAGCGGAGAGAGCGAGAAAATCGCTCGAACGCATGCTGGAGGTTAAATGAAATCCACAACGACAAAGCCGGTAATAATAGGGTCGGGACTGGCTGGAATGGCCAC
>JAQUWX010000062.1:0-5311 GCA_028692635.1 Alphaproteobacteria bacterium | reverse complement strand
CTGGCAAGCGAAGCTCTACGCGGCGAAGGAGCGGTGCTTATCGATGAGAACGGCCTGCGTTTCATGCAGAATGAGCTGGATGCGCGAGATATCGTGACCCGCAACATATGGGAGCACATGTCGAAGGGCCACAAGGTATTCCTTGACGGACGAAAAGCGGTCGGGGAAAACTTTCCGCACCGCTTTCCGACAATATACGCATATTGCATAAGCGCTGGTATAGATCCCATAAAGCAACCGATACCGATACTCCCCGTCGCCCATTACCACATGGGCGGAGTTGCAGTGGATGAGCTTGGAAGAAGCTCCATCTCCGGCCTTTATGCCTACGGCGAAGTAGCGGCCACAGGACTACACGGAGCCAACCGCCTTGCCAGCAACTCTCTTCTTGAAGCCGCAGTCTTCGCAAAGCGAGTTGCCAAAGACATGGTGAGCGCCGATATTTTATCAAAGCCTGCGGCATCTAATCTTCCGGCTCCGAAAGACCTTCAAACGGAAACCCCGGAGGAGCGAGCCGCCATCCGAGAGATAATGTCTGAATACGTAGGCATTGTGCGAGATGGTCTGGGACTGGAAAAAGCCATGCGCAGCCTCGCTGTTCTAGCAAGACATTCGGACATGGCGCTTGTAGGATTGCTGATTGCAACGGCAGCGCACTTGCGCAAAGAAAGTCGTGGAGCGCATTATCGTGTTGATTGCCCCCATACCGATCCTGGGCAGGCCAATCATATTATAATAACGCTTGATGACGTTATCTATCCGAATGGCAAATACCACTTATCTTGAGGTTAAACATGAACATTTCTCCATTGCCAGATTTTATGCTCACCCCCTTCGTCAGGAACGCTCTTGAGGAAGACATGGGTCTAGCGGGAGACATCACTACTAACGCGATCATTCCCGCCTCAGCGGAATGGCACAGCGTATTAGTCGCGAGGCATCCCGGAATAGTGGCAGGCATTGATCTTGCAAGGCTGGCCTTTCATCTTACCGATGAGCGCATTAAATTCACGGCGGCAGTCACCGACGGATCGAAAATAAAACCCGGAGAAAAAATAGCCCGCATCAGCGGCCCTGCGCGAGGAATTCTCCTTGCCGAACGCACAGCGCTTAACTTCGTTTCCCGCATGAGCGGAATAGCGACCGCGACCAACGCGCTGGTTGAAGCGGTAAAGCCGTGGTCTGCGCGCATAGCGGACACAAGGAAAACCACCCCCGGCCTGCGCATGCTGGAGAAATACGCAGTTCGCATAGGGGGCGGCATAAACCACCGCTTCGGTCTTTTTGACGCGATGCTGATAAAGGACAACCACATATCGGTATCCGGGAGCATAGAGCAAGCCGTACTGGCGGCCCGCAAAGCGGCAGGACATGTAATAAAAATTGAAGTTGAAATTGACACTATTGAACAACTCGAAGAAGTCCTGACCATCGATCCCGGCATCGACTCCGTTTTGTTAGACAACATGGAAGTCGCAGACATAAAAAAAGCCGTAGAAATGATAAGAGGCCGCTTTGCAGCCGAAGCATCGGGCCGCATTACCGTTGAAACGGCCTCAGCCATAGCCGCGACCGGGGTGGACATCTTATCCGCAGGCTGGATAACCCACAGCGCCCCAATACTGGACATAGGGCTGGATACCGCGGAATAGGATTTGATGTGATTTAAAAATGGGCTAGTCTTAGGGGAATCTGGACCAAGGCGGGCTTTTTCCCATGAAACGATTATTCTGCGTTATTTCGTTATTGTTTTTATCCTCGTGCGGCTTTCACCCGATTTACGGAAATCTGGGGAACGAGTCTCCTGTCGATGAGCGCATGAATCAAATCGCTATCGCCAACATAAGCAACCGCGAGGGACAGGTCTTAAGAAACCAACTTATCGACCGCATGTATCACCATGGCCGCCCGTCTGAGCCAATAGCCCGACTTGAAATATCCCTGCAAAGCAGCGACACCAGCCTTGGCCTGCAAAAAGACGCGACGACCACCCGGCAGGAGCACTCTCTTTCCGCGGACTATCGCCTGAAAGACATGAACGACAAAGTGCTCTTCAGCGGAAGCGCACGAAGCATCGTCAGCTACAGCAAACTAAGCGCGCAGTACGGCACGCTGGCGGCGCAGCAGAACGCGTCCGACCGATCGGTAAAAGATGTCGGAGAACAGATCATAAATCGCTTAAGCCTATATCTGTCCGAAACGCCGGTGGAACCCGCTGATCTTAAATGAAGCTGGCAACATCGCAGATAAACGCTTTTCTCAAATCGCCCGATCCGGCGGTGCGCGTTATACTATTCTATGGCCCTGACGCAGGGCTGGTCCGCGAGCGAGCGGATCAGATGGCCATAAAAACCGTTGAAGATCAAAACGACCCCTTTCGCATAGCGCTTCTGACAGGAAATTCCTTAAGCGAAAGCTCGACCAGGCTCTACGAAGAAATGGCCGCGCAAGCCTTAGGCGGAGGCAAAAGGCTGGTTCGGATACAGCACGCGATTGAAAGCAACGCCAGCGCTCTTGGAAAGCTTGTAGCGGACATGCCGCTTGGAGACAGCCTGCTTATAATCGAAGCAGGAGATCTCGATAAGCGCTCAAAGATGCGAGCTATCTGCGAAAGCAACGATCAAAAAGTCTGCGCCATCCCCTGTTATGTCGAGGACGCCGCTGCGCGGCAAAGAACGATAGGCGACATATTGCAATCCTGCGGACTTGAAGCCTCCCGCGAGACGATCGCATTGCTGAATTCCATCCTTCCCCCTGACCGCATTGCCATGCGTAGCGAGCTGGAAAAACTCGCGATGTACGCGCACGGACAGACTTCCGTGACTGTGGATGATGTAAACGCCGTACTCAACAACGCAAGCTCGGCGGAAATGGACAATCTGATAATGCTCATAGCCGGAGGAGACGCAGGCAAAGCCATCGCCACGCTAGACCATCTTCTCGCCGAGCAAATCGCCCCTGTCTCCATATTGCGAGCGGCGCAACGGCATTTTATCCGCCTTCAACTGGCAAGATCGTCGCTTGATTCAGGATCAAGCGCGGAAGAAGCCATAAAAAAACTTCAACCGCCAGTGTTCTGGAAATCCGTAGCCCCGATGACGCAGCAGGTACGGAAATGGCGCGCAGATAAGATCGAAAAAGTGCTGCAACGTCTTTTCGAAGCCGAGGCCGCCGTAAAAAGCACAGGAACCCCGGCCTTCACGCTGTGCTCGCAACTTATGCTACAGATAAGCTCGATGCGTTGACATGGCTTCTAGCAAAAGAAGCAAGAGCGCGATAATGCTCATCGTGATCGCTACGCATGTGATCTCCATACGAGCGCATATGAGCCATGCTTGACTTGATCTCTTTCCCAGCCCCTTCTCTTTCGTGCAGCTCTCCAAGCGAGATACCGTCAAACCCGCTGAAAACATCGGTAATAGCGTTCTGAAAAGCCGTAAAATGCTTTTCCCCCGGCCCCACATACACGCATGACTTAGTGGCAGTGGCTTCCGGTATCTGCAATCCAATAGCCACCTCGTGATGAATATTTTTCTGCGGCAGCATTTCCAGCAACTGGAAGAAGCGCTCCGTAGCTTTCGACGACTTCGACGGCTTAAACAACTGCCCCGCCCCGAGAGTTATTGCCACATGCGGCAATGCCTCGACATAATTCCATTGTCCGGCCTCGCACAAAGCTGCGTTGCCGGAAGTAGCCGCAGCGCTCTGCTCCTCAAGATAAAGCATGTTTATGAAATTGGTTATGGCTTCTTGCAGACGGCTATCCATAATTCTCAATTCGTCATACGACGACGGACTGACATAATCTCCCATCGTTATCACCGTCACCCGGTGTCCGCCTGCGCGCATTTTGGTCAGATATTTAAGCGACCTGGCCATGTTCTCGACTGAAAGATCGTATATGGCAAGATTACCGGCTTCCTGTAAAAGCTCGAACTGGCGCACAGCGGCCCATTCAACCTTAAACTTATCGAGTAAAGATTTTTCCTGATTTCTTATCTGCTCTTCCATATCTTCCTGAACGGAATTTGAGAACCACATGTTCGTCGAAGCGCCTCTGCCGACGCGCTGAAGATAGGAAAACCCGAACGCTATTCTTCGCCCTGCCGCTTCAGGTGGCACAAAAATAGTGCGAGGTTTATTTAGAAAGCTTCGTTGATTTTGCATATGATCTGCTTCAACTGCCTGCTGAAACATTTTACTCCCTTCGCCGGAATTACCCAGATCAGGTTCAACGGGTATAATCTCAGCCCCAAGAAAGGGCACCCCGGTGAGACGGAAAACTAATTCGGAAAAATTATTATGTCAAAGGGCTAGTGTAATTTTTCAATCTTCTGAATCTTTAATGTCGCACCGCAGCACGGATCTGGCGATCTCATACGAGAACCCGGCGCGAGCCATAACCGCGAAATCTTTCTTACGCTGCTCTGGAGTCGATGATTTTCCACCAAAAAATCCAAGCTTGCGCTTTTTAGCAAGAACCATGGCGGCCTTTAATTCCGGATCGCCCTCTTCCTGTTGATCCTCATTCGACCGCAGTGCACCATTGATAATATCGCCGGAAACGCCCTTGCTCTTCAGCCGAGCGGAAATCGCGCTTGCGCTACGTCCGCCATTACGCAGGCTACGCGTTTTCATTTTTGCGAAGTTTTCGTCATTTATAACTCCGCTACGTTTGTGCTTTTCGATTATGGACTCTATCGCCTCACGCAATTTCTGCTGCACAACGTCGTCAGCGGCGAAATCCGGATTAGAAATTTTCGCACGTCTTATTTTATTATTCAGCACGCGACGAAGTTGCTCTTCGGAAGCGGCAAATCTGCTCAGATAAAAAACAGCGGAACCCGCCAGACTATCCTGCGATGGTATTTTGTGTTGTTTGCGTCCCACACGTTTTTTCATCGTTGTTTTTCCAGCGTAATTAAATACCGGTTTTAAGCCATTATTAAACGTTTAGTCATAAGGTCAAAAATGGGTATTAACCATAACACGAAAAGTCTTTGTATATTAAGGCGAGTTATTGGTTAAAACCATAAATAAGGCCCACAGAGGTCAGTATGGTAAACGAAAAATTTCGTTATTTCATAGAGTTGGGACTGGAAACTACCACCCCCTCCTCACGCCGCGAAGAGCAGGAAATACGGCGCGAAAAGGCGTTACAAGTCGTACAAAAGCTACGCGATTGGCTGCACGAGCAAGGCCTGGAAAACAAAGTCGCCACCATAAGCCCGACTGCATTCGGACAAGTGCAAATAACCTGCGCGGCGGACGTTATGCAAAAAATCCGAGATGACGAAGAAATGAATATCGT
>JAQUWX010000061.1 GCA_028692635.1 Alphaproteobacteria bacterium | reverse complement strand
CATTTCAAAAGCTGTCCAGCGTTGGGCAATGCGGTTCTGAAACACGGGAAGAAGATCGGCCTCTGCAATAGCAATTTCCCCGGCAAGATCGTCGCACAAATCGGCAATCACAGTAAGAAGGTCGAGCCTGGCCTGAGTAAGATTGGCGATTTCCGCCTCTGAAGGAAGCGAACAAATATCGCGCATACGATCAAGAGTGTCGAAAGCCTGAGCAACAAGCCAGCGATGAGTAAACCAGTCATTCCCCTGATACATCGCCTGGGGCTTTATTTTCATAAAATCAATCTCCGGGGCGCATGGTCGGGAAAGCGATTACTTCCCGAATAGATTGGCTATCCGTCATAAGCATCGCAAGGCGATCGAGTCCGACACCAAGCCCACCCATAGGAGGCATGCCAAAAGCAAGGGCCTTGATAAAATCCTCATCGATCGGATGCGGAGGATCGTCCGGCCCGCGTTTTTGTTCCGCCTGCTCGAGAAAACGAGCGCGCTGTTCTCTGGGATCGTTAAGCTCGCTGAAAGCGTTGGCGATCTCCCACCCATTTATATAAGTCTCAAACCGCTGCGCAATATGGGGCCGATCCGGCCAGGCTTTAGAAAGCGGAGAAATTTCCTTAGGCAAATCGACAACGTGTATGGGTTGAACAAGCTTATCCTCGACCCGCTCATCGAACACAGCCTCGATCACCTGCCCCCAACTCAACCCCGGCTCCACCTTAACGCCAATCTTGCGAGCGGCATCGCCAGCGGCCCCTGCGTCTGCAATAGAATAAAAATCTATACCGGTATGCTGCTTAATAAGATCGACCATCCCGACGCGAGGCCACGGAGCGGTAAAATCTATTTCCTTATCCCCGAATTTTACCTTGGTAGTTCCATGAAGCGTAAGCGCGACGTGCTGCACTATAGCTTCTGTAATATCGATCATCGCAGTAAAATCGACATAAGCCTGGTATATCTCAATCGAGGTAAATTCGGGATTATGCTTAGGGCTTATCCCTTCATTTCTGAAGCAACGGTTTATCTCAAAAACTTTCTCGGACACGCCTCCGATAACGAGGCGCTTTAAATGAAGCTCCGGCGCAATACGGAGATAAAGCGGCATATCCAGGGTGTTGTGATGAGTGACAAAAGGCTTGGCAATAGCTCCGCCTGCAATAACGTGCAGCATAGGAGTCTCAACCTCCATGAACTCGCGCTCATAGAGAAACTGCCGAATAGCGGCGATCATGCGATACCTGGCGCGCAAAGTCTCTCTGGTGCGAGGATTTGCAACTAAATCCTGCTCGCGATGGCGAAATCTTGCCTCGACATCCTTAAGTCCATGATACTTCTCAGGAGGAGGCTCTATAGCCTTGCTCAAAATCTTCAAGTCGGAAGCATCGACCGTAATTTCTCCGCGAGGAGTCCTGCGAACCAGCCCTACAGCCCCGACAATATCGCCAAGATCCAACAATTTCAGCATCTCGGCCTTTTCTGGAGAAATTTCTTTCAGATTATGAAAGACCTGCAAACGATCGCTATCGTCCAGAACATCCAGAAACATGCCGTTGTTGCGTATAGCCATAATGCGCCCGGCCACCGCGACTGTTTTGTCGGTTTTTTCCCCGGAAGCAAGCTGCGCGAACTGTTCCTTAACCTGCGCTGCGCTGTGAGTTTTAGGAAACCCGGTTGAATAAAACGGGTTGCCATAAAGCTCGGTAATTTTCTCAAGCCTGGAAATTCGGCGAGAAACCTCATCTTCGACTACATTAGATTCCGACATAGCGCAGCATATTCCTTCTTCATATCAAAAAAAGATTATGAATTAGGTTTATCCTTTTATGCCAAATAAGGAAAGCCCCCATTAAAGGCTACTGCGAAGCCCATAAAATACGGCCAATCCACACGACTTCCTTGCGAGGCAAATTCAGAGCGAGCCGAGCAGGATTAAAGAAAACAAATTCGATCTTAAGCGAAGTCTCGCGCCCCAGCCGACCGATTAAAAGGTTGCCGGAAGCCGTGCGCAAAACAATCCTATCGCCCTTTCTTGGTTTTTCGGACGGAGAAACGATCACGCGATCGCCATCGCAATAAACCGGCTCCGCTTCGTCGTCGCATATTTCTATCGCGAAAGCATTGGGGTCGGAAATGCAGGGAACCGGCATGTTATCCCAGCCTCGACCTTTAGGGTATCCGGCCTCATCGAAATGCCCGTCCTTTGCCGCCTCTTTATTGTCGAGAATGGGTATAGTCTGTCGAACGGCGTCGCCCGACTGAGCCATAGCCACAAAATCATCTAACGTTGTCTCGGTTGCCTTAAGAATAGCGGCAATGCTCTCAGTTGAGGGCCAGCGCTTACGCCTGTCTTTTATTCTTTTGCTTAAGTTAA
Source organism: Alphaproteobacteria bacterium (assembly GCA_028692635.1). GTDB lineage: Bacteria > Pseudomonadota > Alphaproteobacteria > UBA9219 > UBA9219 > JAQUWX01. The sequence goes on along the minus strand of JAQUWX010000061.1, from coordinate 7,357 downwards.
AGGCCGTAGAATCCAGCCCGGCACAACGAGCCAGAGCCGAAACTGAAAGCCCGTTTCTTTCCGCGAGCAAATCAATAGCCCGCCAGACATCCGCATGTTTAAGCATCAGAAGCATCCTTGCCTATGGCAGAGTAAAACAAATCCTGGCTTAAAGTATAGGAATTTTATCTTGCTTAACAACTGCCAGCAAATACTTGCACATACTATGAGGTGGTTTTGCAAAAAATCTTTGCCGTTTACCAAAGCATAATGATTTATGGTCTGTACTTAGGGGTTGAAAGAAAAATCATCCTGATCAGGAAACGCAAAAGAGGATTAAATGGCCATAGCCAACATTCTTGGATTCCCGCGCATAGGACAGCATCGAGAGCTAAAAACCGCGCTCGAAAGCTTCTGGCAGAACAAGATATCCGAAAGCGATCTTGAGAAAACGGCGGCAACCTTGCGCAAAGCTCACTGGAAGATGCAAATTGCAGCAGGCATAACCGGAATTCCATCTAATGACTTTTCTCTTTACGACGGAATGTTGGACATGTCGGCACTACTTGGGGTGGTGCCTGAAAGATACCGTGCGCAATGGGGAATTGTAGATCTGGCCACCTATTTTGCGATGGCGCGAGGGATACAAAAAGGCCCGATAGACATCCCTGCGGCGGAAATGACCAAATGGTTTGACACCAATTACCACTACATAGTTCCCGAGCTAAACCCGAACCAGAATTTCCGAATAGCCTCTTACAAACCGGTAAGAGAATTCACCGAAGCAAAAAGCCTGGGCATCACCACGCGTCCGGTTCTGGTGGGTCCAATAACATATCTTCTTCTTGGAAAGATGCGCGGAGGTGGAAACAAGCTGGACCTTCTTCCTCGCCTGATTCCGATATATTCGGAGATTTTGAAACAGCTTGAAGTGGCCGGAGCGGAATGGGTACAGCTTGACGAACCGATGCTCGTAGGAGACATCAACGACTCTGCGCGAGCGGCATATACAAAAACGTACGAAACGTTGCGACAATCGACCAAATTAAAGATTTTCGTCACAAGCTATTTTGGAGCGCTGGGAGAAAATCTGGACACCGTTATCAACCTTCCAATAGACGCGCTGCACATAGATATTGTACGTGGCCCGGAGCAATTGGACGAAGTGCTGCAAAAACTTCCTTCATCCATGATTCTCTCGATGGGAGTCGTAGATGGACGAAACGTCTGGCACAATAAATTGACCGCGTCGTTAGATATTCTCGATGAGGCTGCGGAAAAAATCGGCAGCGAGCGCATATGGGTAAGTCCGTCATGCTCTCTCTTGCATGTTCCATATGACCTTGATCTTGAAACCACGCTTGATCCCGCATTAAAAAACTGGCTGGCGTTTGGCAAACAAAAGCTCGGAGAAATTGCCATCCTCACCAAAGGACTGAACCACGGCCACTCAGCAATAGCCGACTTGCTTGTATCCAGCGACGAAACGGAATTGTCCCGAAGAATCCACAACCCGGAAGTGCGAGAGAGGCTGGAAAAACACCCGCTAACCGCCGCAGGAAGAAAAGCCCCATTTGCCGAAAGGCGGGTTAAACAAAAAAATCTTTTCAATCTTCCGCAATATCCTACCACCACCATTGGATCGTTCCCGCAAACGGCAGAAGTGCGCAAAATGCGCGCCGACTTCAAGCAAGGCCGCATATCTGAGGGCGCTTACGACTCTTTTCTTGAAAAAGAAATAAAGGCGGCAATAAAGTTTCAGGAAGACATAGATCTTGATGTCCTCGTGCATGGCGAGTTTGAACGCAATGACATGGTGGAATATTTTGGGGAACGCCTTGAAGGTTTTGCCTTCACCAAACACGGATGGGTGCAGTCTTACGGCTCGCGAGTAGTAAAGCCGCCGATTATTTTTGGGGACGTATATCGCACGAAACCGATGACGACGAAATGGTCGGTGTTTGCGCAAAAACTGACCAAAAAGCCGGTAAAAGGAATGCTGACCGGCCCAGTAACGATATTGCAGTGGTCGTTCGTAAGAGACGACCAGCCGCGTTCTACGACGGCGCACCAAATAGCGCTCGCTCTTCAAGATGAGGTTCTCGATCTTGAGTGGGAGGGAATAAAAATAATTCAAATAGACGAACCGGCTTTCCGTGAGGGCCTGCCGCTGCGCAGATGCGACTGGCAGGAATACCTGACCTGGGCCACGCGAGTGTTTCGTCTTGCTTACACAGGAGTCCGAGACGACACGCAAATTCACACGCATATGTGCTATTCCGAGTTCAACGACATAATAGACTCGATAAGGGATTTGGATGCAGACGTTATCTCGATAGAAACCAGCCGTTCGCAAATGGAGCTTCTTGATGCGTTTTCGAATTATCGCTATCCGAACGAAATAGGCCCTGGAGTATATGACATCCACAGTCCCCGCGTTCCCAAACAAACGGAAATGATTGATCTTTTAGAGAAAGCGAGGCTACGGCTAAGCGAGGATCAGCTCTGGGTAAACCCGGATTGCGGGCTTAAAACGAGAGGATGGACGGAAACCAAAGCGGCATTAGCCAACATGGTGTCCGCCGCAAAGCACGTCCGATCCGAGCGCGGCAAAAGCGCGACCAAAGGATAATAGATGCCGGATAAATTTTCCTCTTCCGCCCTGGAATTCAGTTTAGAGGTATTTCCCCCGAAGACTCCCGCTGGCATGGATCGTTTAATGGCGACGGTCGATGCTTACACAGCATTAAAGCCGGCATATTTATCGGTAACCTTCGGAGCCGGAGGAAGCTCTTCCGGCAACAATTATTCCCGCCGCGCAGTTAAAAGCGTGTTTGATCGAACTCATCTTCCGGTAGCCGCACACCTGACTTGCGCTAACAAAAGTCAGGCGGAATTAAATTCGTTCATCGATGCGTTTTGGGATGACGGCATAAGACACATCATCGCGCTAAGAGGAGACATCCTCGCGACGGAAGGCCCATATCAGCCGCACCCCGAGGGATATCCGAACACCGCAGATTTTATTGCCGGAATAAAAAAGCGGCGCCCGGAAATGAAAATTTCCGTAGCAGGATACCCGGAAACGCATCCTGAATCGCCGTCAGAAAAATTTGATTTGGATCACCTGAAGCGCAAAGTAGACGCCGGAGCCGATGAGGTCTTGACCCAGTTTTTCTTTGACCCAAGCATATTTTTAAAATGGCGGGACCGAGTAACCGCGCACGGGATCGACGTGCCGATAGTCCCCGGCCTGCTACCCCTGCTCAATTTTCCCAAGACAGTAGCGATGGCGGAAAAATGCAACGCAAGCGTTCCTGCTTTTTTGCACACGATGTTCGACGGCGTCGAGCCAGACAGCACAGATCACAAACTTCTGGCCATGAACGTATTGTCCCACCAGATAACGCGCTTAATCGAGCATGGAGTTACAACGTTTCACTTTTACACGATGAATGAAACGCTGCTTACAAAACATCTGTGCACATGGCTAAGATCCGGGTTCTAAAATACGCTTTAGATACCCGACAACGATAGTCCACTCTTGTTTTATTTTTTCCAAAATGGCACGTTTTTCGTCCGCCGTTGCGGCGCACGCCATTTGAGACGCCTGGCAAATAGTCGCAAGCCTTACCGCGCCCAGATTTGCGGCCTCGCCTTTTAAAGAGTGGGAATGCTCTTTCCAGTCAGGAGAATCCCCATCCGCGCACATCCCGCTTAACGTAGCGATACTCTCCTCGCCGCACTTTATAAAAACAAGAAACAGCTCGCGCTCCAGCTCCACGTCGCCGCCGGTAATTTCTCTCAGGTTGGAAAGATCTAAGGACTCTAGATCAATGACGGGATCGACCATGAAAAACGCTTTCTCTGATTATTTCAAAACCATGCCCGTCTCGCGCATATACTGATCTATATAGCCCGTAAGCTTGGCGACCGTAAACGGCTTTACAATATACCCCTTAGCGCCATGAGCTATAGCGCCCTTTATGTCGTTACTAAGATTGCTTGCCGTAAGCATAACGACGAACGGATTGTCGTCATACGCCGATATTCTGGTAAGAACTTCGTGGCCATTCATCTGAGGCAAATCTATATCCAGAAACATAATATTCGGAGCATGCGCTAAATAAAGCGACAATCCCTCCCACCCGTTTTTGCCCAAAAGGATGTCATATTTAGGGGTAAGAGCCTGCCGCATCATCTGCCGTGAAAAATAGCTATCCTCAACCACCAATATCAAAGGTTTTTTTCTATCCAGCTTGTCTTTGGCGAGTTTATGGAAAACCGAGGGGTGCGGCAAAGCAACGCGTTGTTCGGGAGATAGGTGCGCCCTACCATCTGGGGAATCCTGGTTAACCAGAGACAATTTGTGCAAACACATATAAAAGAATTGCTCGAAAGCCACAGACAAATCGTAAACTGTACAAAAAGAATCCGGCTGACCCGATACATAAGAAGCCGAAGCCAGAGGATCGTCAGCGAAAAGAAACCTGAAGTCCGTCATCATAGTTTCAACGGCTTTTGTGGCGGCGTGTTCGGAAACGACTATGAGATCGCCATCTCTGCATACATATGTGGTTCCAGCATATTGACCCATATCGGCTTGAACTACGTTTGTGATGGCGTGCAACTGATGGGGCTTGCGATTTTCGGGCTGAAGAGAAGAAAAATGAAAATGAAGGGCGCGCCAACCCTGCGGATCTTTTCGCAACTTGTCTATAAGGTCCATAAGTGGCTGTTCTGCATCTTTATCAAGAATTTTCATTTAATCCCGCCCACTAGAAAACACGGCTAAAGATCGCCGACATGCGATATTGCTTGAACAAAGGTTATTCTATTATCATTAATTTTCAATAAAGCGCAAAAAACCCATGTATTTTCATATGAATACGGACGCGTGCGGCATTATCTCAGCTTTATTCTGCCCAGCCTCAAAGCATTGGCAATAACGGAAACCGAGCTAAAAGACATAGCCGCGCTGGCAATAATGGGACTTAAAAGAATCCCAAATTCAGGATAAAGAACCCCGGCAGCGACGGGCACCCCGATAATATTATAAACAAAAGCGAAAAACAGATTTTGCTTTATGTTGCGCATAACCTCGTGACTAAGGCGACGGGCGCGAACCAGCCCCATAAGATCGCCCTTAACAAGAGTTATACCCGCGCTCTCCATGGCGATATCGGTTCCGTTACCCATGGCGATTCCAACGTCCGCAACAGCCAGCGCCGGAGCATCGTTAATGCCATCCCCTGCAACGGCAACCTTACGTCCCTGATGTTGTAATTTTTTAATCACATCGACTTTATCCGCCGGGAGCATCTCAGCCTCGAACTCTTCAATGCCAAGTTGGCGTGAAATGGCAAACGCGGTTGCAGCATTATCTCCGGTAAGCATAACCAGCCGCAACCCATCGTTACGCAACTCCAAAATAGCGTCCGCCGTAGTATCTTTCACGCTATCGGCCACAGCGGCAATTCCGGCAGGTTTATTGTTAACTGCGATAAAAACCACGGTCTGCCCATCGGCCCTGAAAGGCTCCGCCATTTTTTCAAGCGCTTCGGCGGGCACATTGTTGGTTCGCAAAAGAGTCGCATTTCCGACCAACACCTCGTTTCCATTCACGCATCCTTTAACTCCCATTCCCGGAAAAGCCTGCACATCCACAGCCGTTATAAGCCCAAGTCGCTGTTCGCTGACGCCGCGCACAATAGCGGCAGCCAAAGGATGTTCGCTTCCTCTCTCAAGGCTCCCGACAAGGCGCAAGAGTCCGTTTTTTTCAAACCCCTCCAACGGCAATAATTCGACAAGATGGGGCTTGCCCTCAGTAAGGGTTCCGGTCTTATCGATAACCAGAGTGTCTATCTTCTCGAATTTTTCCAGAGCCGCGGCATCTTTAACAAGAATACCTTCCCTCGCAGCGCGCCCTGCGCCAACCATAATCGACATAGGAGTTGCCAACCCCAAAGCGCAGGGACAAGCGATAATCAAAACCGCGATAGAATTAAGAAGAGCAAAAGCAAGCTTAGGCTCCGGCCCCCAAATCCACCAACAGGCAGCCGTAAGCGCAGCCACTGCAATAACGGTTGGCACAAAATACCCTGCCACAATATCGGCCACGCGCTGTATAGGAGCCTTGCTGCGCTGAGCCGCCGCCACCATAGCCACAATCTGAGCCATCATGGTTTCGTCGCCAACTCGTTCTGCGCGTATCAACAATCCGCCGCCGCCGTTAACGGTAGCGCCGGACACCTTATCGCCGCAGCGCTTTTCCACCGGCATAGACTCGCCAGTAAGCATAGATTCGTCGATAAAGCTGGACCCTTCGATAATTATTCCATCGACCGGCAATTTTTCTCCTGGCCTTACGCGCAGCAAATCGCAAACCATAACGTCGGTTACAGGAATATCTTCCTCGCTTCCGTCGTCCCTTACTATCCGAGCTATTTTCGGAGCCATATCGAACAAAGCGCGCAAAGCGTCACCGGTCTTAGCCCTGGCCTTTAATTCCAACACCTGTCCAAGAAGAACCAGAGCAGTTATAACGCACGCAGATTCAAAATAAACGGCAGGACCGATATCTCCGAACCATTGGGGAAACCACGCGACAATGGAGCTATACCCATAAGCCGTTCCGACTCCCAATCCGATCAGAGTAAACATATTGAGGCTGTGATTTAAAACAGATCGAGCTGCGCGAACAAAAAACGGCCATGCTCCCCACAAAACTACAGGGGTAGCCAAAGCAAACTGCGCCACATTTTTATAATCTGAGACGAGAGGGTAGAGCGCCTCCACCGCATCCCAAAAAACCAGCGGCATCGAGAAGATCGCCGCGAACCAGAATCTCCAACGCATAGAAATCATCTCAGCGTCCGGCGCAGCGACGCGAGAAATTTTTTCTGGCTCCAAAGCCATGCCGCAAACAGGACACTCTCCGGCCCCGACCTGCCGAACGGCGGGATGCATAGGACAAGTATAAATGCCGTCATTAATGGGGACCGGCTTTATCCGAGATCCAGCTTTATCACAACAACGGTCCGAAATAGGCTTCTGCTCACAGCGCGTCATTCTACCCTCTATCCGTATCGCCAATTATCCATATATCGTATATAAAGCATGTTAGCGCATACAAGAAACTTTGTTACACACACTGGCGTGCTTTAGGGATGATTGTTTTTTCAAAAATAAAACAAGCTTTGTTTTTGCCGCCTTACCGCAGCCTGCCGCTGGCCGTATTCAGCTTTTTGGCGCTATGTTTCATCTTGCACCCACAGGGAGCGTTACAAACATTCGCCCTATCCGACACCGACAGCTATATGCGCATGAACCAGGTGATGAACTGGCTTTCGGGGCAAAGCTGGTATGATTTAAGCCA
>JAQUWX010000060.1 GCA_028692635.1 Alphaproteobacteria bacterium | reverse complement strand
CTAAAGCCGGATGGGGTGACTTGAACATAGATGTCGTCATGGAATGCTCGGGAAGATTCACTAAACGCGCAGATGCTTCCATGCATCTTGCTGCGGGAGCAAAGAAAGTGCTTATCTCCGCGCCTGCTACGGATGAGGACATTACTGTCGTTTACGGGATCAATCATAACGAGCTTAAGGCCGGACACACTATTGTTTCCAACGCTTCGTGCACTACGAATTGCCTGGCTCCTGTCGCTTATGTGCTTAATAACGCTGTCGGGATTTCTCATGGGTTTATGACTACCATACATTCCTATACCGGAGATCAGCGTACGGTCGATACGATGCATAAAGATATGCATCGCGCTCGCGCAGCGGCTATCAATCTTATTCCGACTACGACCGGCGCGGCGAAGGCTGTCGGTAAGGTGCTGCCCTCTTTGAAGGGAAAGCTCGATGGAACTTCTATACGCGTGCCAACTCCGAATGTTTCTGTCGTCGATTTTAAATTCGTCGCGAAGAGAGCTACTACGGTTGAAGAGATCAATAAGGCTGTGATGGACGCTGTGGCTGGTCCTCTGAAGGGAATCCTCGATTGCTATAGAGAACCTTTGGTGTCCTCCGATTTCAACCACGATCCGCATTCGTCTATATTTGCGCTGGGCGAGACAAAGGTTCTTGAGGGGACTTTCGTCAGAGTCATGAGCTGGTATGACAATGAGTGGGGCTTCTCCATGCGCATGGCCGATACGGCCAAGGCGATGATGGCCGCAAAATAGCTTAAGTCGATATAATCGATTGCTCGTTGCCTTGCAGAATTAGGCAGGTTAGGTGGCCGCTGGCGAAGGCTCCGGTGTCTATGCCGATGCGGTTCGGCTTTATTTCGGGCTTGTTTGTGACCGAGTGGCCGTGGACTATGATCTTGCCGTGATCTTGATGCGAGTTCAGGAATTCTCCTCTTATCCAGAGGATGTCTTCCGCTTCTTGAAGCTCAAGCTTAGTTCCCGGCTTTATCCCCGCATGGGCAAAATAATAATCGCCAAGCGCATAGAAAAGCTGCGTGGCATTTAGAAAATCCAGATGCGTTTGAGGAACATTGGCAGCCAGCGCTTTTCTTAAAACCTCAAGATCCTGAGTGGCTCTTATCTTGAACGGGTCAACGCCATAGCTGGCAAGAGTCGCCAGCCCTCCGCAGGGCAGCCAGAACGAGGATGTTTCAAAATCCCCTTCAAGAAAGCGCAGGAAAGCGTCGTCATGGTTTCCTCGCAGGAAGACTTTGGACATTTTGTTGGGAAGCTCGTTCATAAGAAACTCTATGGTTCCTTTGGAGTCCATGCCCCGGTCTATGTAGTCGCCTAGAAAAACCAGTTGATAGTATGTCGCGCTGTGCCTCGATGCGTCTTCGAGGATCATCTTCAAAAGACGCTTTAACGGCGCTGTGTTGCCATGGATGTCCCCTATGGCGTAAAGGCGTGTATCGTCAGGAATTGATGGGGTATGAGCGGGCATGGCCTTGGCGCGGGTCCTTTAAAAGCTCCCAGAGTATAGACGATTTTGCTTCAGACTCAAATCATACATTCTTTTGAATTTGTATATATGCCTCAATGGAGTTAGCCTTAAACATAGTTTATTCAATTTGGAGCCTGTTATGACGGACATGGATTTATTCGATATCATAGGGCTTATGGGCGTCGCTACGTCCATTTCCTGCTATGCCAGAGTGCAATGGCATAGGGACTTTGCCAAAAGCATATTTTATTCCGTAGGCAATCTTTTCGGAGCCGCTCTTATAGGAGTCTCCTTGTGGCACAAGTGGAATATGGCGGCATTTGTTTGTAATGCTTTCTGGGCTTTGATAAGCGTTTATGGAATGTATCGCTGCTTGAAATACTCGCGGCAGTATGAGGCGGGCGCTGTGCAGCCATCTATGGAAGTATAATTCTTATGGTGGATGTGCGGGACATAACGACTGTCTTTCAGGGCGGAGTCAGGCTGGCTGTAAAGGCAAAGCCTGGATCGTCCCGTTCGCGTGCTCCGAAGATTGTTGAGCTGGAAGATAGTAAGCACGCTCTGGAAATCGCGGTCTCTGCCGTTCCCGAGGACGGAAAAGCCAACAAGGCTATAATCAAAACAATCTCGGAGGGGCTTGGTATCAGAAAAAGCGATATCGAGATAAAAATAGGGGCAGGCGGAAGATTGAAGATAATAGAATTAAGCGGTTCTCCGGATGAGATATGCGGAAAAATATCCGCGTGGTTGGAAAACTAGTCGCTTATTTCTGATCGCCAAAAATCTCCGGCGGATAGCGGCCCTGGGATAGGGTGATTTGGGTCATGAATTGCAGAAAAGCCAATTGTTGCCGGAATAGTTCTGGATCTTCGGTGTCCCAAAACATGCCCATGAAGGGGGATTGCTCCTTTGGCACTTGCCGTAAATATTTGATGATGTGCGACCACAACGTCGGAGCGTGCTCCGGCTTTAACGCTACTCTGATCTGATCGGAAACTCCTTGCCATGTGGCGCGGCGGCGGAACCATTCTCGCGTAAGGCGATTTGCCGGGATGTGATGGGTCGCTTGCGGCAATGGCGCGTAGTAAAGCTTCCAACCGTTTTGGCGCAAGGCATCGACAAGTCCGGATTCCTCTCCCGATAGAAGGGTGTTAGCCTCCGCTACCTGGCGGCCAAGGGCGGTTCTGAAACATCCGCATTCGATCAACGCGTCGCGAAGGAAGGCAATATTTGCCCCGACGGGGCTGTGGCTGTTGGGAAGTTCGCGGATTTCCGGGTACCAGTCGATGACCGATAAATATCCAAGCAGGCTGTCGTGCAGCCACGGCGGACGCGGCGCTTCGAAATCGGCGACTATTTTGCCGTTTATTACGGCGGCTTTTTCGCCCAACTGGTCGAAGGCGTTTTTATAATGCCTAAGCCATGACAAAGAGGCTTCGGCGTCGTCGTCGAGAAATACTATGTACTTTCCAGCCGCTTTCTCTATCGCGACATTGCGGGCGTTGGATAGCCCGGGTATATCGACTTCGATGTAATGCAGGCGCGCAACTTCGGCATAACGCTTTTTGCTTGCTTCGCGAGCTTTCGACGGCGGGGAGTTGTCTATCACCCATATGTCATAGCAAGCCGGATCAAAATCCTGGTTCATGACGCTAGCTATCGCACGAGGCAGCAGATCATGGCGCTCGAAAGTGCAGATGACGACGGAGAAAAGCAAGGACGCCGGGTTTGTCATTTAAAGTGGCCGATAATGGAGGATGTCTCTTATGTTGTAGCTAACTCTCTTTAAGATCAAGAATAAACGCGGATTGTGCTGTTTGTCCAATTTGTTTACAATGCGGCCTTGGTTTTGCCGGGGGATTAAAATGAATGCGCGTATATATTCTCTTTACTGGGACAACATCGATCCTCGGATAGTCGCCGGGCAAAAAGAGGTGTTCGATCGCTTCGGACTCGCCGTCAATCAGCACAGGATAAACGGCTTCGATCATGGCGAGTGGATCGACTGGATAATGACCAGAATGGACGATGTGGATGTTTTCTTTTTCATAGATACCGACTGTATCCCTCTTTCCAAAGAAAAAGTCATGGAGCGCATAACTCAAGCCGCGGGCGGCATGCTTGTCGGCGCGGAGGGCGCCGCAAATCATATCGATCCCAATCGTTCTTATGTGGGAGCGTGGTACGCGTTTATCAATCGCAAAGTTTGGAGCGCGCTCCAAAGGCCCTCAGCCAAGCCCACGGCTAATGCCGATGTATGCCAGCTTTGGACCGACACTTGGCGGTATCACAATCTGCCCGTTACTCTTATCCCGCCGACGTCTTTTGTAAAACCCAAGTGGGATTTGCCCGGTCGCCCTCAGTGCTATGGCATAGGCACTACATACGGGGATGACTGCTTCCATCTCTTTGAGGCTCGCGGAGCCGGCAATCAGGAGATATTTATCTCACGCTGTAACGAGTTGCTGAGTCAGTAGTTTTCCTGCCCCCGCATGTGGCTCGCCGAGCCGTAGCTCGCGCAGCGAGCGAAGGCTGGTGCGCCCGATAGGATTTGAACCTACGACCCCCGGTTTAGGAAACCGATGCTCTATCCTGCTGAGCTACGGGCGCGAATGCTTCAGTTTAGACAATGGCTGCTCTATAATCTATAGTGCCGCCCACGGCGTCACTTTTAGCGTTAAATACGATGACAAAACAACATAAAGTTTATCTTAGTCTTGGTTCTAATCTTGGCGATAGGCTGAGGTTTCTGCGCGATGCTGTGGCGAGGCTCGAGCCTTATATGGATATTGGAGAGCGTTCCTGCGTATATAAAACGGCTCCGCTTTACGTCACCGACCAGCCAGAGTTCTTTAACGCTGCCGTATCCGGGGTAACCGATCTTGATCCTCTGGTTCTTCTCTACACCATAAAAGAGATCGAGAGGCAGGTGGGGCGTAGACCTACTTATAAATACGGGCCACGCGTTGTGGATATCGATATAATTTTCTATGATCGTATTTGCATGGATTTACCGGAGTTAACCATACCTCATATGCGGATGCGTGAGCGTGCGTTTGTGTTGCGTCCTTTGAGCGATATCGCAAAAGAATATGAAGATCCAATTACAGGTAAAACGATTGAGGAATTATTGAAGGAATTGCCCGAAAACAATGACTGCCTTTCCCTTGAAATGATTTTGTGATTGATATGAATCGTATCCCGCCTCTTTTTGATCTGGGAAAACGGCCCCTTATTATGGGAATTATGAATGTTACTCCAGATTCGTTCTCGGGCGACGGCATTATGGTTTCCGATGATTACGTTTCAGCCGCTGTGCGCCAGGCTATAAATATGATGAACGATGGCGCGGATATTCTCGATATAGGCGGAGAGAGCTCTCGCCCAGGAGCCGATCCTATAAGCGTCGAGGAAGAGATCAATCGTACTGTTCCTGTCATCGGAGCTATCAGGGAAAAGCTTGGGGGAAGAATTGCTCTTTCAATAGATACTACAAAGCCTGCGGTGGCCGAGGCTGCTATAATATCCGGCGTCAATATTTTGAACGATATTTCCGGCATGAATGCGGACGATCGTTTGTATAAGCTGGCCGTGGATTCCGGGGCATATATTGTTCTTATGCACAATCGAAGCGCGTCCGATCTGGTAAAAAAAGATGTTGTCGTGGGTGGTGAATATGTCGCTCCTGATTATACGGATGTCGTTGCAGATGTTATCTCGGATCTCGAAAAAATGGTAGAACGGGCCAAGCTTGCCGGGGTGCCGCAAAATCGAATAATCGTAGATCCCGGATTAGGATTCGGAAAAACAGTGGAGCAAAACTTAAGGCTCATTAACGAGGTGGATAAAATAAAGCGGATAGGCTACCCAGTCCTTGTCGGTCCGTCACGCAAGTCGTTTATAGGAAAAGTGCTTAATGTGTCAGTAAGCGATCGCCTCGAGGGAACCGCCACAGCCGTCGCCATAAGCGCAATGCGAGGAGCCGACATCCTGCGCGTTCACGACGTAAAGTCTATGAGCAGGGTGGTGAAAATGATGCTGGCGATTGTGGCTTAGTTATTTTATTCGACCAATTGAGTTTAATTAAATCTACCTAATGCCCAGAGTTACAATATTGTTTGATGTTGCTCCTCCGACATGGTTCTTTATAGCATACAGCACTTGAGGTGTTGAAAGCGTGTAAGCGGTGGCTGTGGTTGAATAAAGTTGGCTGACTATAGTAGAAGATGATGAATTATACAGAGAAATACCCCAAAGTTGTGGCGGAGTAGTGTAGCTGGAATTAGACACTTGATAAAGGACTGAGCTGACAACAAAGCCTGAAAAGTATCCAGAAGATAGAGTAAAACCAGCTGTTGAATTGCCTCCTCCATCGTTTGAGTTGGCGTAAGCGGCAGTGGCAGAACATCCTCCTCCGGCTATTGCGCTGAAGTTGGCGTTGCTGCACTGATCGGTGGTGTTTGTTGAAGACACGAGAATTGTCCATCCTCCGCCAAGCGTTGTCATATCGCAATAAACTTGAAAAGAGGTGCCCGACGGGGATATCCAGTATGTGCCGCTGGTCGTGCTTCCATCAGCCAGAACATCAGCGCAATCTTCACCGGGATTGGATTGGGACGTTCCTTTGAGAGATGCCTGTGCGAATACAATCCATCTTGTTCCGGTGCATCCGGTAAAACTGGTTCCTGTCCACTGGATCATTCCGGCTTTTGATGCGTCGCAATTTGTTGTGGCATAGGGCGGGGAGGTTACTTTGCCTACGAATAATGGCGCTTTTTGCATGGTGCCTGTTGCGCTTGATGTGCTGGTGCACTGCGCGATGGTGTCGAAGTCAGTGGCCGAACCGCTGTTTTTGCAATCTATGCTGCCAATTGATTTTTCGCCGAACGTCGGCAGCGTTTGAGCAAAAGATGGGACAGTACTAACAAGCAACAGCAAAACTGCAAGAAAGGCTGCCTTCCTCATGGCGTCACCGTGCAGCAGCGGCAGACAATTTGATATTGTCCTGCCGGAGAGGCGCAAGATTGCGCAGGGCTTAGATTGCTGGTTACTCCAGAGCAAACTGCCTGTGACTCTTCGCAATAGTTATCGCAGCTTTTGGGTTGTTTAGCGTCAATCGGCGGAGGGTAAATGCTGAAGCAACTTAGCGCTCCCGACTTTATAGGCGTGACAACCGCTTCTGCCGCGATCGCCGGGGCGCATACAAAAAGCATTACCAGAAGGCACAAAAAGGAAACCCCGAAATGCCGCATCCGATTTCTCCCATAAAAACAAGAAGCACCACCAAGAAAACCTTGGTGGGCTGGGAGTTCAAAAATCGCGATAAGACGACTGCAATGGCCTTTGGGCTTTTCGGCCTTGGACATGCGCCACTGCCTCCCAGCCCTAAGGGCCGGAGGCAGCATTCGTGACGGCAATGCTCTACAACATCGGATCAAAAAACCCAATGCCATAATGTCACACAAAATCTACACAAGAAAACAGAACGCCTGTTTTCGGACAGGTTTTGCGCAACAAACCGCTTATCGAGAGGTTTTGATACCCCAAAGGCATCTTTTTTATGCCTTCGCTGGAAAGTATAACCGCAAATCAAGATATGAGCAAGGGTGGCTAGATTTAATGCGCTTCTGCCCAGTTATCGGCGTGTCCGGCTTCTGCTATTAGAGGGACCTGCATTTTGATGGAGGGCAAAGGGGCTTCTTGCATTATCTTTCTCACCAATTTTGACGTGGCGTCAATTTCTGGAATGGGAACTTCAAATACTAACTCATCATGTACTTGGAGTAGCAATTTGGCGTTCAAATTTTCCTCGCATAGCGCATGGGGCATGCGGATCATGGCGCGTTTCATTATGTCCGCCGCTGTTCCCTGAAGCGGGGCGTTCGTTGCTTGCCGTTCAGCAAAGTTGCGCATGTTGGCTGATTTGTCGCGCATTCCGGTTATGTGTACGCGCCTTCCAAATAAAGTTTCCACGTATCCGTGTTCGCGTGCGAAGTTTCTTGTGTCTTCTATCCAATCGCGCAGCTCGTGGAAGCGGTCGAGATATTGGCGGATGAACTCGTTCGCTTCTTTGGGGGAACAGCCTATTTGTTTGGCCAGGCCAAAGCCGCTTATTCCATAGATTATGCCAAAGTTTATTGCTTTGGCCTGGCGGCGCTTTTCCGATGTCATTTCCTTTAGCGGTATTCCGAATACCTGACTCGCCGTAAGAGCATGAATGTCTTCTTTGTCGTGGAATGCTTGTATTAGAGCTTTTATTCCTGCGATCTCTGCGGCCAGGCGCAACTCTATTTGAGAATAATCCACGGATAGAAGCTTGTATCCTTCCGGGGCTATGAACGCTTTGCGGATGGCTCGGCCATCGGGAGTTCGTATGGGGATGTTCTGTAAATTAGGGTCGGTCGAGGAAAGGCGACCGGTTGCTGCTCCGACTAAAGAGAACGAAGTGTGGATGCGGCCAGTTTTGGCATCTATCTGTTCGGGTAATGCATCGGTGTAGGTGGATTTGAGTTTTGCTATCGCTCGCCAGTCGAGGACTTTGGTTACTATCTCGTTCCCCATCTCTGCCAGAGGTTCCAGAATGTCATGGCCTGTAGAGTATGCGCCGTTCTTTCCTTTCGAGCTTCCGGGTAGGCCAAGCTCTCCGAAAAGTACATCGCCCAGTTGCTTTGGCGAGCCGACGTTGAATTCATGACCGGCCAGTTTGTGGATTTCTTTCTCCAGATCCTTCAGGCGCAGGGTCAGGGCGTTGCTTTGTTCTTTCAGCACTGCGGGATCTATTTCTATACCGTTGCGCTCCATGCTTGCTACGACAGGGATCAGGGGCTTTTCTATTCTTTCGTATATGCGCGAGAGGTTTTGCTGCGCTATCCTCGGTTTTAGCAATAGCCATAGACGGAGCGTAAAGTCGGCATCCTCGGCGGCGTAGTTTGTCGCCTGCTCCAAGGGAACGCGGTCAAAGGTGATCTTGCTCTTTCCCGATCCAGTTACTTCCGTGAACGAAATCATTTTGTGCTGGAAGTGCATCATGGCCAGCTCGTCCAGTCCATGTCCGTGAAGCCCAGCTTCAAGCGCATATGAGAGTAACATCGTATCGTCATAACTAAGGATATTTAATCCATGCTGCTCAAGGACTTGCAGGTCGAATTTAAGGTTGTGCGCTATCTTGATTACGGATTCGTCGGCTAATAGATCTCTCAGCTCTGCCGCCATTGCGGAGGCATTCATCTGCTTGGGGGCTTGCGCGGCGGTGAACGAAAAGCAGCCGTCTGTGCCGGTGTCGTTGGGGTCTATGTGTCCTATCGGTATATAGCAGGCTTTGCCGGGAGCAGTCGCGAGAGATACTCCTACCAGTTTGGTAGTGGATGGGACGAGGGATGTGGTTTCTGTATCTAGCGCTATATAGCCTTGCTCTTTTGCTTGTTTGATCCAGGGGCGGAGTTGAGCGGCTTCCTGTATCAGCTCATAACTGACGCTCTCTGGAACAAGGTCAGTGCGATTGGCGGGGGGTGGCAACTCTTTTTTGTTTTCATGCGGCTGTGGCGCTGTCGGAGTAGGTTGCTTAAGCCGTGCAAGGATAGAGCGAAACCCCATCTTTTCCAAAAATGCGACAAGGTCCTCCTGCTTATAATTGCGGGGGTGAAGCTCCTCGATTGGCAACGGCGTGGGCGCATGATCGTCTAATGTAACCAGGCGTTTTGAAATTCGCGCCATGTCGGCGTTTTGTATCAGAACTTCGCGGCGTTTGGGCTGTTTGATCTCGCTCGCTCGGGCAAGCAGAGTTTCAAGATCGCCGTATTCATTTATCAACTGCGCGGCAGTTTTTATTCCTATGCCGGGAACTCCGGGGACGTTGTCGGTGCTGTCTCCGGCAAGAGCCTGGACGTCGATTACTTTTTCAGGAGGTACTCCGAACTTCTCCAGCACCTGCGCTTCTTTGATGGAGATGGATTTCATGGAGTCGTAAAGCTCTACTCCAGGCCTTATCAACTGCATCAGATCTTTGTCCGAGGATACTATGCACACGTTGTATCCGGCATCATGCGCTATGCGAGCATATGCCGCGATTATGTCATCGGCTTCATAGTTTTCGGCTTCAATCGCGGGTATGCCGTATGCTCGCGTAGCTTCGCGGATGAGCGAGAATTGCGGAATAAGCTCTGGCGGAACGTCCGGGCGGTGGGCTTTATATTCCGGGTATATGTCGTTGCGAAACGTCTTGCGGGCGGCGTCAAAAATAACCGCTATATGATGCGCCTTTAAATCGTTGAGCAGTTTTTGCAGCATATTGCAAAAGCCATACACCGCGTTCACATGCGTGCCGTCCGCCGCCGTCATATCCGGCAGTCCAAAAAACGCCCGGAAGATAAATCCAGAGCCGTCTATGAGATACAATGTTCGTTCAGGCGAGGGGGGCATATTTGTCAGTCCTTAGA
>JAQUWX010000059.1 GCA_028692635.1 Alphaproteobacteria bacterium | reverse complement strand
TATCCACGCAAGAATTACAGCGCAGTGGTTATCAGCTCTTGGCATAATTGGAAATTTTGCTCCGGTTTTGGATTTGTATATTGAAGGCGCGTCCAGCGCTATAGGCGACCGCGCTATAAGTCGCGATCCAGAAATCATAGCGTCCTTGGCTGGAGCCATGATTCAAACTTATATGAACAATGGAATTCTTCCGGTCATCAAGCACATGCCGGGACATGGCCGAGTAAAAGTCGATCCCCATCTTTCTTTGCCGGTGGTTGATGAATCTCTATCCGTTCTTGAGGAAGATTTTGCGCCGTTTATCCGGTTAAAGGATGCTCCGCTTGGAATGAATTGCCATGTAGTGTTTAAGGCGATTGATCCTGACCATCCTGTTTCGCTCTCGCGCAAAGCGCATGAGGAAATTATACGCGGAAAAATCGGCTTCAATGGATTGTTGTTTTCCGACGATCTGGCCATGAAAGCTCTGGAAGGAGATTTGGGCGAGATCGCTTTGCAGGCGCTCGATGCAGGAGCTGACTTTTTGCTCTATTGCCCGGGGACAATGCCAGGAATGAAGCAGATTGCGTCTGTCCTGCCTCCTATAAGCCGCAAGGCTTATCGCCGTTGGCAAAAAGCGCTATCCGGACTATCCAATCCAGGATACAGATATCAGCCCGAAGCCGACTTGCAGAAGCTTGAGGGATGGACTAAGGCTTTTACTTAACAAATCAAACGATGAATGAAATATGACAGATCAAAACTCTGATATTCCGGCTGAAGAAACAAATGATCTCGTGCTGGCCCTCAACGGTTTCGAAGGCCCGATAGATTTATTGCTTAATCTTGCTCGTGAACAGAAAGTCGATTTAAGCAAAATAGCCATATTGCCTCTAGCGGAGCAGTATCTGAATTTCATCGCCTCTGCGCGCAAACTGCGCCTTGAGGTCGCGGCGGATTATCTTGTCATGGCTGCGTGGCTGGCGTTTTTAAAATCGCGTCTGCTTTTGCCGGTTGAGGAAATTGAAAACGCTGAAGATCCGGCGGGCATGGCGGACGCTCTTCGCTTTCAGTTGTTGCGTTTGGAAGCCATGCAAAAAGCCGCCAAAGAATTGCAATTGTTGCCGCAACTGGGCGTGGATATTTTCATGCGCGGCGCGCCAGAGGAAATAGAGATCGAGGAAAAGCCGATATATTTTCTCCCGCTTTACGATCTCCTATCCGCGCTTGGAGCGCCACAACGCAGGCGCAAGCCCGATAATTATAACATAGTGCCCAATCGCCTCTATAGCATGGAGGAAAGCGTAGGCAGACTACGCCATCTTCTCGGAGCTGTGCCGAGTTGGAGCGTATTACAAAAATTTCTCCCATCCGTCGAAAGCGAAGGATTGGAAGCTCGTTCTGCTGTGGCGTCAACTTTTGCCGCGACGCTGGAGCTGGTAAAATTGGGAGAGTTAGAGTTAAGGCAGGATGGGACGTTCGCTCCTATATATCTGCGCCGCCGTGAAACGAATGTGGAAAAAGAGTGATAGATGACAAACACAACTGAAGATGATCGCCTCCCGTTGCGCCTTTTAGAGGCCGTGTTGTTTGCAAACAATGAGCCGCTGTCTCTTGCCGTGTTGCAGGATCAGTTGGGGGAGGGCGCGGATGCGGTCGCTCTGTTGAAGGAGTTGCAGGAAGAATACGCAACTCGCGGAGTAAATCTTGTTGAAACCGATGGAGCATGGAGCTTCCGCACTGCTCTGGATCTTTCCGACAAGATGAAGATAGTCAGGCAACCACGGCGCAAACTGCCGCGAGCTGCATCCGAAGTCCTTGCGATCATCGCCTATCATCAACCAATCACAAGGTCCGAGATCGAATCCATTCGCGGCGTCGAGACAAGCCGAGGCACTTTGGATATTCTGCTTGAGCTTGGCTGGATACGTCCCGGCAAGCGTCGCGAAACTCCAGGAAGGCCGCTTACATGGCAGACTACCCCTGAATTTCTGAGCCACCTTAATCTCTCGTCGCTCAATGACTTGCCTGGTCTGGATGATTTGAAAGCGGCAGGGCTTCTAGATTCCCGTCCGATACTGGAGACTCTACCGAGCGAGAAAGACGAAACGTCTGCTGACATAGATGACGAAGAAGCTTTTTCCGAATGGGTAAAAGACGATCCCGATCAAACGGCTGCCGAATGAGAAAAGGCGATTACTTCTTACGAGAGTTTTGATATTTCTGCGTCAGTAATTCTTGCATAAGGTCCAAAATCCAAACTTCCCAATTTGTTTTGAGCGTCAATCAGCAGATTGAGATTCGCAGTCCATAACCAGGGAAACTTGGTGCAAATCATATTTCCGCTTACTTCCAGATTTTCCAGTTTTCTACGGAATTGAACCACGCCATTGTAAAACGCGCCCATTTCTTCAGGGGTATATTTCACATCATATTTATGCGCATACAATTCCGGAGAGCATATGCACAAGCGAACTCCAAGCTCCTGCAATTCCTGAGCTTGATCTCCCGACATGGGAATGAAAGCCCGTTTTATGTCCTGAAATAGCCCGCGCTGCCAGCAATCCACCCATATCCATTGTGGAGCGGACTGCCCGTTGCGCTTCATGTCCTCAGCCATAATGATTATGTCGTCGGCGCTACGATATTTCCAGATGCGAATGCCGCTTTGATGGGGTGCATCCAAAGATTGAAGAATATCCGCCTGCACTTCCATCTCGTTCAGATAGAAATAATTTTTTACCTCAAGCTTGGATAAAAGGGGATCAACGATCTTTTCCGCGTTTTCACGCTTGCAATCCACGATAAATCCCGCCACGCCGTTTTTAAGCGCGGCTGGAATAAAGTCATCCAGCTTATCGGGAAGATTATCGCTTGAACTCAACGGATCATGGCTTAGATACGCAAAGCCATCACGGATTTCGATATCGATCTCAACCCAGCAGCCTGTCGGCAGCCCAGCCAATTGGTCGATACGGTTTCTTCTGTGAATAGCCAGTATCTGTTTATGATCCATTTCCTATTCTTTATCCTTTTTGGCCTTCTTGGCAAAGCTGATGGCGACAAAGCGAAGCTCATTCTTGCGATCGACAAGAAGGAGAAGGGGCTTATTGTCTTTTTTCGCCTTTTGGATCATCTCGTTCAGAGCTGCAACAGTGGCCACTTCCTGTTGAGAAGCCTCGCTGATAACGTCTCCTGCCATAATGCCTTGCTCGGCAGCTATGCCGTTAGCGCTGACATTCACGACTACAAGACCTTTGACCTCTTTCTTGATATCGAATTGCTTGCGCAAAGCGTCCGATATAGGAGCCGCATGAGCGCCTATCTCATCGACTTTTTCGGCATTATGAGTTTCAGAGATTTTTGCCTCTTTCTCCTCATCTTTTTGAGCCTCATCGTTTGATTCAAGCTCGCCCACCTTCACTTGCAGGGAGAGTTCTTTGCCCTTGCGGAACACGGTGATTGGAACCGTCCTATCCACGTCGGTTTCTGCGACTATGCGCGGCAGACGGCGCATCTCGTTTACATCTTTTCCATCAAATCCGACGATCACATCGCCGGGTTCTATCTTTGCTTGAGCCGCAGGCCCGCCCGGAGTCACGCCGGAAACCAAAGCGCCACGAGGAGCGCCGCTCATACCCAGGCTTTCCGCTATTTCAGGGGTGACAAGCTGAATGCGCACGCCAAGCCATCCGCGGCGAGTGTGTCCATGAGCTTTCAATTGATCTATGACGCTTTTTGCCATTGAAGAGGGGACGGCAAAACCAATTCCTATAGAGCCGCCGGAAGGAGAGAATATAGCTGTGTTAACGCCGATAACTTTCCCATCCATATCGAACATAGGCCCGCCGGAATTGCCGCGATTTATGGGAGCATCGGTTTGCAGATAATCGTCGTACGGGCCAGAGTTAATATCCCTGGCTCTTGCCGATATGATACCGGTAGTCACCGTTCCGCCAAGCCCGAAGGGATTGCCGATAGCCATGATCCAATCGCCGACGCGAATTTTATCGCTGTCTCCCCAGGAAACAGACACCAAAGATTTTTTTGGAGTAACCTTCAGCAAAGCCAGATCGGTTTTTTTGTCGTGTCCGACAACGCTGGCGACGAGATTGGTATCGTCTTGCAGAATGACAGTAATTTCATCCGCATCCTGTATGACGTGATTGTTGGTCACGATATATCCGGAAGGATCGACGACAAAGCCCGAACCAAGAGAGGTAGCTTTACGTTTTGTCTCCTTATTTCCTTCGCCTCTTTTACCTTTTTTATTCATAAACTCCTGAAAGAAGTCCTCAAAAGGCGAACCCGGAGGAACCTGCAAATCAGGGAAGTCCTGCATAAACAATTCATCTTTAGAGTTGATGGTCTGAGTGGTTGAAATGTTAACAACCGCTGGAAGCAGTTTCTCGGCAAGATCGGCAAACCCCGAAGGGCCGCTGCTTGCATGAGTGGGAGCTGAGGCAGTCGAGGCCAAAACAAATGTGGCAAGAAACAGAAAGACAGGACGAATTTTGTTCAGCATTTCCGGTTATCCCTTTTTATTTGTTCGCAGTTGACGAGTTAAAATAGCGGAAGAATTCACTATCTGGAGATAATACATAGGTCGTATTTTCAGATTTCAAGCCCTCCCTGTAAGCGGATAGCGATCTCCAGAAAGAAAAGAACTGCGGGTCCCTGTTGGTGGCATCTGCCATAATTTCCAATGCCTTACGGTCGCCTTCGCCCTTAAGCTTCTCGGCTTTTCCCTGAGCCTCGGCAACGATTACTGTGGCCTGACGGTCGGCTTCTGAGGTTATCTGTACGGCCTCCTGCTGACCGGTTGCGCGGATCTGAGCTGCCTCTTGCTCACGCTGTGAGCGCATACGAGCGAAAACAGCCTCGCTGGTTTTCTGAGGCAGGTCTGTGCGGCGAATACGAACATCGACGATCTCAATGCCGAAATCTTTTGCCTCGGCATTAAGCTGCTCCTTTATCTTGGCCATAATGGCGACGCGCTCTGAGGATAGAAGAGCCGCCATTTTCACAGTACCGAGAACGCTCCGCAAAGAAGCGTTAAGCAAGCTTCCCAAGCGGTCGCGAGCGATAGATTCAATCCTTAAACGCTGAAAGAACAGCAAAGGATCCGTTATCCGGTAGCGAGCGAAAGCATCGACCTCAAGCGGTTTTTGCTCAGCAGTCATAATCTCCTGGCTGGGAGCATCTACGGCCAGAACGCGGCTTTCGAAAAACTCAACAGACTGGAAAAACGGTATTTTGAAATGCAGTCCCGGATTGCTGACAACCCGCACGACCTCGCGGAACTGGAATACGACAGCTTGTTTGGTCTGCATAACCACATAATAAGAATTCATTATGCATAGGAATGCGAACAGGCCGCCAAACAGCCACATGGCTAGACGTTGATTCTTCATCGTTTGGCTCCTTCGCCGCTTTCTGCGGGACTTGGCTTGTTATTACGCAGCATATCGTTCAGAGGCATGTATGGAACTGCGCCTGACCCGGATTTGCTCATGATGATTTTGTTTGCGCTTCCGAGAACCGCTTCCATAGTTTCCAGATAAAGCCGCTTTGAGGTGACATCGCGAGACATATTGTATGCGGACAGAACCTCCTTAAAGCGCTCGGCGTCGCCTTGAGCGATGGCGATCTTCTGATCCCTATAGCCCATTGCTTCCTGTATAAGTTTAGCTGCTTGTCCTTTGGACTCTGGAATCACCTTGTTGGCATGGGCAGCCGCCTGATTTTGGAACCGCTCCTGATCGAGGCGAGCGTTCACGACATCCTGGAACGCAGCCTTAACTTCGTCCGGAACGGATACCGTCTGAAGGTTGATCTGAGTAATCACGACGCCGACGTTATATTCGTCCATCAATTCCTGCAATCTTGATTTGGCTTCCTCTGCGATCTGCCCGCGTCCGTCGGTCAGAGCAAATTGCAGTTTGTTCTGTCCAATGACCTCGCGCATAGCGCTTTCCGCAGCCATCTTCACAGTCATTTCCGGATCGCGTATTTCGAACAGATATTTGTTCACATCATTTATACGCCAGAAGACCGCGAACTCGACGTTGATGATATTCTCGTCCTGAGTCAGCATCATGCTTTCCTCGGGTATCGATCTCACATCGTCGCTGCTACGGCTAATGCGGCGAAAGCCGATCTGGATTTCGTTCTGCGACGTTACGATAGGAAGCAACACTTCTTCTATCGGAGAAGGAAGATGGTAACGCAGCCCCGGTTGCTCGGTGCGATTAAAAGCTCCAAAGCGCATGACAACGCCAAGTTGATTTGAAGAAACCTGATAGACGCCGCTGGCGAGCCATATGCCTATGATAGCCAGAATAACGAACGCAATAATTTGTCCATGACCGTTAGGGCGAAGAGGCTTCAGCCATTCGCGCAGTTTCTTGAGCAACTCCTCAATATCGGGAGGAGGAGCGAAAGTGTTCGGAGGCCCCCCTGCGTTTTTACGCATCCAGGGATTATCGTCTCCTGGCTTATTACCGCCAGCTCCGCCGGATTTATTGCCGCTTGGCCCCCAGGGGCCGTTATTATCGTTCCAAGACATGTAAGGGATTCCCGTCGAAAAAACTGAAGATTACAGCAAGAGGAATATGGGTTTATTATGAGCTAAAGTCAATTAGATATCAAATAGATAACCCATTGAACTTATTGCATCACCGCCATTTACGATTTTTGTTTTTCGATGGAGTTTTTACTGGGCGGCGTTTATGGAAAGTTTTCTTGACGCTTTTGTTTTCTTCCTCGTCTTCCACAATAGCGAAGCTGATGCTGCCAGTGAGCTTATCCGCTTTTTCCAATCGCACTTTGACCGGCATAGCGAGTTGATATGTGCGGCCTTCGCGCTGTCCTACCAGGGATTGATGTTTTTCATCGTAATTATAAAAATCCCGGGGCAGGGAGTTGAAAGGGATAATCCCGTCCGCGCCGTTTTCATCCAGTCTTGCAAACAATCCGAAGGAAGCGACTCCGCTGATGCGGGCTGAAAACACCTCTCCGATTTTTTCAGCAAGAAACAGAGTGGTAAAGCGATCGACGACTTCCCGCTCTGCTGTAGCGGCGCGGCGCTCGGTGTTTGAAAGATGCTCTCCTATATCCGAAAGGCGAGAGACATCGTCGTCCATTAAACCGTCATTGCCGAGTTTGCATACATTTATCAATCCGCGATGCACGATAAGGTCGGAATATCGGCGTATGGGCGAAGTGAAATGAGCGTACTTCCCCAGAGCAAGTCCAAAGTGCCCGATATTATCCGGGCTATAAATAGCTTGAGCTTGAGAGCGCAACATAAACTCATTCACAACCTGAGCATGAGGAGTGTTCGCCGCTTTCTCTAAAATTTGAGTAAGCATGCGCGGATGAAGTTGCTTGCCGGGAGGAAGTCCAAATCCGATTTCCTCTAGAAACTCGCGCAGTGCGGTAAGTTTTATCTCATTGGGTTTGTCGTGCACTCGATACAAACAGAAGTTGCCCTTTTCTCCCAATTGAACTGCAGCCGATACGTTTGCAGCGATCATGAATTCTTCGATAAGTTTGTGGCTGTCGAAACGCTCGCGCTGTTTTATAGCTTTTACCGATCCGTCCTTGTTCAGGATTACTTTGCGCTCAGGAAGATCAAGCTCCAGCGTTCCTCGTTTTACTCTGGCTGCCGCAAGACAGCTATATGCGCCGTAAAGAGGCTTTATGATTTTATCAAGCAAGGGCTTGGTGTAATTGTCGGCTTTTCCATCCATGGCGGCTTGAACTTGTTCATAAGTAAGCCTTGCGCAGGATTTCATAATTCCGCGCACAAACTGCCATCTGGTAAGCTCGCCGCTTTTCGATATCCACATATGAACGGCCATGCATGCGCGATCCACATTTGGATTTAACGAGCAAAGCCCGTTGCTAAGAGCCTCGGGGAGCATAGGCACTACGCGATCGGGAAAATAAACCGAGTTTCCGCGCTCGTAAGCCTCATTATCCAAAGGGCTTCGCGCCTTCACATAATGAGACACATCCGCGATAGCTACGATAAGGTGCCAGCCATTGACATCTGGTTCCGCAAAAACCGCATCGTCAAAATCGCGAGCGTCTTCCCCATCGATAGTGACCAGGGGTATAGAGCGCAAATCGGTTCTATCTTTTTGCGTTACAGGCTTTGCCGCCGATGCTTCTTCTAAAGCTTCATCGCTGAAGCGATAGGGAATGTTATGCGCATTAATGGCAATCAGGCTGATATTTTTAGGATCGTCAGGGGAACCTATGCAGTCCTTTATAGAAACTTCTCTGCGACCGTTCTTGCTGCTTTGCAGTATCTCTGCGACGACAAGCTCTCCGGCGTACTGCTCGGCCTTGGAGGACGGGCGAACCAGATATTCGTTTTTTTCACGCCTATCAGATGGCTGCAAGGTCCACCCGAAAGCGGCCTTCCTCACTATCCCAACTACATTGACCGCAGCGACGCGAGAGGGCTTTGATGCTGGCTCTTTTGTTTCAGGTTGGTGCTTTATTCGATTGCGAAATCCTCGCTTAGGGCTTCCGCCCTCAAATTTTTTAGTAGGCTTGCGTGAGTGATAATGTTTCAAGCTTTTTTGCCTTTTTTCTTGCCGCTGTCTTTTTTAACGGCCTTTGCCTTTGTTTTGCTTTTGCCGGGAGAAGGCCCTTTAGCAATTTTTGCGGCCAAAATCTCCATAGCCTGTTCAAGCGTCAAACTTTCAGGATCGTATGACTTGGTGACGGTAGCCATTACCTTGCCCCACTTAACGTAAGGACCGAAACGACCGGAATTCAAAGACACAGCCTTTCCGTCTTCGGGATGATTTCCCAAAGCTTTACCTGCTTGTCCGCCTCTGCGATTTTCCTTATCCGGTTCCGCAAGCAAAGCGACTGCGCGGTTCATGCCGATACTTAGTATGTCGTCGGCATCGGTGATATTTTTATAACGCGGCCCCATCTTGATATACGATCCGAACCGTCCAATCCCAGCCGTAATCATCTCTCCGGTATCGGGGTGAGGACCTATCTTGCGAGGCAAATTCAAAAGCGCGATAGCAGTATCAAGATTTATCAAATTAGGATCAATGCCTTTAGGCAAAGAAACCCGCTTAGGCTTTACAGCATCCGAAGCTTTCTTTTTGCTGCGTTTTTTCTTACCGTCGGTTGGCTTCTCTTCGCTCTCTTTAACTGGAGCAGGCCCAAGCTGCGCATAAGCGCCATAAGGTCCAATGCGCACAGTTATGGGCAACATCGTGGCAGGATCGTCGCCCAAAGAGCGAGGAGCCATCTGTGGCGCTCCGTTCCCGTTTTCGTCGGTAACGGCGAGCGGTTGAGTCTGGCGGCATGTAGGATAATTAGAGCAACCGATAAACGCGCCGAATTTGCCAAGCTTCAGCCCCAAGCGACCGGTGCCGCAAAGAGGACAGTTGCGAGGGTCCGTTCCGTCTATGCGAGGCGGGAAGAAATGAGGTCCCAGCGCTTCGTCAAGAGCGTCAATAACATCCGATATTTTAAGATCTTTGGTTCCGTCGATGGCTCCGGAGAAATCTTTCCAGAAATCCGCCATGACTTTTTTCCACTTAATCTTTCCGCCGGAAATGTCGTCGAGCTTTCCTTCGAGATCGGCAGTAAAATCATATTCGACATAAGTGCGGAAAAAGTTCTCAAGAAATGCCGTGACGATCCTGCCGCGATCTTCGGGGATAAAGCGCTTTTTATCCAGCCTAACGTAATCGCGGTCTTGCAGTACCTGCATGATGCTGGCGTAAGTGGAAGGCCGCCCGATGCCAAGTTCTTCAAGACGCTTGACCAAACTGGCTTCGCTGAATCGAGGGAGCGGTTGGGTAAAATGCTGCTCCGGCTTAAGCTCTTTTTTGCCAAGGGGATCGTCCTTGCTAAGAGGCGGCAAACGAACGTCTCCTGGAGAGTCCCCATTATCCTCGTCACGCTGATCCTGATATA
>JAQUWX010000058.1 GCA_028692635.1 Alphaproteobacteria bacterium | reverse complement strand
GCTTAAAAGTTGCACTCCTCCAAGCAGCAGGATCGCCACCATCAAAGACGCATAACCGGGAACATCTATGCCGAACATCAGAGTGCGAACGGTAAGATATGCTCCGTAAGCCATGGCAAAGACCGAAACTATTCCTCCGCACCATGTCCAGATGCGTAAGGGCAGGGTGCTGAACGAGGACAGTCCATCGAAAGCAAAACGCACAAGGCGGAAAAAATTCCAGTGTGAGATGCCGCCAATCCTTGGAGCTACGTCAAAGGGAACCAGAGCGTAACTGTATCCGGCCCAAGTCATCATCCCTTTCATAAAGCGATTGCGCTCCGGCAGGGCGTTTACTGCGTCGATCACAGCGCGATCCAGCAGGCGGAAATCTCCGGCGCCTTCAGGGATTTTTATGTCCGCGATATGGCTGAATACGGAATAAAACGCACGGGATAGAAACCTGCGGATAATGCCGTCAGTGTTTCTGTCGCGGCGAATCCCGTAAACCATTTTAGCACCGCCGCGCCATGCGGAGACGAGATCGGGAATGACTTCAGGAGGATGTTGCAGATCGCTGTCCATAGTCACGGCAGCGCGTCCGCTTGCAAGGTGCAGCCCGCAGGTAAGCGCAGCTTCTTTGCCGAAATTACGAGCCAGTCTTACAGGCTTGATGCGAAGGTCACGTTCACGTTCGTGCAAAAGAAGATTATATGTTCTGTCTGAACTGCCATCGTCAATGCAGATGATCTCATAACTTACTCCCATGCGGCTTAGCACCGGATAAAGTTTTTGAAACAAATCGCGGACCGTTCCCTCTTCATTGTAGAAGGGCATAACGATCGATAATTCAGGATTGCCTGTTACGGAGAGAAAAGACATGAACGCCAAATGTTAAAAGTACAAATGATTACGCTACGATAGACCGTAATCACTTGGCTTTCAACGATTTCAGAAACCTTCGCGTTCTTTACGCTTGCGCTCAACCTTGCGAGCGCGGCGAACGGCTTCGGCCTTTTCACGAGCTTTGCGTTCAGACGGCTTTTCATAGTTGCGGCGTAGCTTCATTTCACGAAATACGCCTTCACGTTGCAGCTTCTTTTTGAGCACTCTCAGCGCTTGGTCGACATTGTTATCACGAACCAAAACTTGCACGAACATCACCCTTTCTGATGGTGTAGTAAATTTTAAAGAGGCCGTTTCATAGCACGATCAAAGGCTTACAGGAAAGCGTTTCTTTTTCCACAGGGCGATCGCGATCCCCCCTTATAACCGTATGATAAGTAAAGATAAAAATATGGTTATTTCTTGCGGAACATGTCCAGGCTGATAACTTCTCCGCGTTTTTCGCTCTCAGGAGGGGGCGCCGGGTTTTCTCCGTCTTCCTTTACAGAATCGGAAGCAGGGGGCTCTTCAGCGACTCCAGACTGGAATTGGAGGGCAAAATTCACGGATGGGTCGGCAAACGTAGTGATCGCATCAAACGGTATAGAGAGCCTCTCGCGTACGTTATTGAAGCTCAGCATCACGCTAAACCCCTTGTCGTCAGCCGTAAGGCCGAAAAACTGGTATTGCAGAACTATGGTCATTTCCTCGGGATACTGCTTGTGCAGATAGTCGGGAATCTCAACTCCGGGAAATTTAGTCAGAAATGTAATGTAAAAATGATGGTCGCCAGGCAGTCCGTTCTGCACCACCTTGTTAAGGGTTTGGCGCACGACCTCCCTAAGCGCTTGTTCAATCATTACGTCATAATGCAATAAATCTTCAGACATGGTGCTCACGGTTCTAAACAACAGATACTACTATTGGATAGCATAAGGTTTCGCTCTGGCAAAACAACGATTTTAAAGTGGGGGGCTTCTGTTGCCCGGTGCCCCCCGAACCGCGTGGTTGCATACTACCCCTTATCCGCAAGCGGACAATTAGGCAGCGAGCGCAACTGCACGAGTGTCAACATTGTCGTTGGCACTTGTAAAAATGACCCGATATCGGCGGTATCATGCCGAGCAAAAGCTGTGCCTTTACTACGTGCGTCGATCCTGTTTCGCCCCCGTCACAACACCCGTTCTTACACAGAAAAACCGGCGTTCTGGTGGAGGCGCCGGGTACCGCCCCCGGGTCCGCAACGTCTATTCCACATAGCGTTTATCGCCATAGTCGGTAAACCGACGATTATTTATACCATGAAAACGTTGAATAAAAAGCCAAACTTGAAGTTTTGTTTGAGATTCATGGGGTTATGTGAGTTATTTGTGTTTCAACCAAAGGTGATTCTAATGACCCAAGATGTTTTCATAGTTGATGATAAGCACCCCGAAGATCTGGCTATGTTGCAGGCTTTGTATTCACGCAGCCCTGCCAGCGTCGTCACTCATCTTGAGAAGCTGAAGCAGACCGGCAGCGGCAAATTTATGAGTCAGTACTATGTCGGGTATGGCCATGCTTCTATCGGAGATTGCGGGGCTACCACTGCTTTCATCGAGCAGGTGTCTATGCTTGTGGCTAAGGCTGTGCAGGACACTCCGCTTTATAACGGGCAGGAAGCATCGACGAGATATCTGGATTTTTCAAAACAAAAAGTCATCGATCCTTACAATCATGCCTCAAGCGCGGCTATTCAGGAAAAGTGGCAGGCTATTTATAATTCCACGCTTTCTCATTTAATCGATGGGCTTCGCAAGCAGCGTCCTTTCGATCCGCAGTCATATAAAAACGAAAAGATATGGGACAACACTTTGCGGGCGAGGGCTTTCGATATCGCTCGCAGTCTTTTGCCTCTTGGCACCACCACGTTGCTAAGCTGGAGCACTTCTTTGCGGCATGCCAGGGATCACTTGCGTAAGCTTAAGCACCATCCGTTGCCGGAAGTGCGCGAGGTGGCTCAGAATCTGTTCATAAAACTTCACGAGCGTTATCCCAACAGCTTTAAAGCGGAAGATATGGCGGAGTCCAATTCCGCTCGCGATAATTATTCGGAAAAACTGTCCTTGCAAAATAACTTCTTGTCGCCAGAGGACGCTATTCAGCGGTTTGGTATAAAGTCTTACGACATGGCGCGGCTTAAAGTTGGAGAGTTGCTCGTTTGCAAAAATACCGTGGATTTGGATGGTTTAATTCACTTTGAAAAAGACGCTCTGATGTCGCGTCCGGCTTATTCTCCTTTGCCGTGGAGGCTTGAATCGTACGGGCGATACAACTTTGTTTTTCTGCTGGATTTCGGATCGTTCCGGGATATTCAGCGCCATCGCAATGCGGTTTGCCAGATACCTCTTATCGATGGGCGCTTCGGCATCCATCCTTGGTATAAGAAACAGTTTGCCGAGCTTATGTCCAAAAAAGATTTTGCCTCTCTTATGCGGGATATAGAGGATCAATTTAAGAGCATAAAGAATCTGAAGGACATCAAAACTTCTCCAGCGCTAAATCAGTATTTATATCCAATGGGAACCATGGGCATGGTGCATGTTTCGTATTCTGTTCCCGAAACGGTGTACGTCGGTGAAATAAGATCGGCAAAAACCGTTCATCCTTCTTTGCGTCCTATTGCGCAGAAGATGCTTGAGGTGCTGGCAAGAGACATTCCCGGCATAGCTCTTCACGGTGACATGGGCGAAGACGACTGGAGCCCCAAAAGGGGAGAGCAGACCATAACGAGTAAGGACCAGGCGTAACGGTTCGTTATTTCGCGTTCAAGCTCGCGTGAGTTTGTTCTCTGGCTTTTAGGAACTTTACGCCGGGGTTTTCTTCGATCGCTCGGTTGAGGTGCCAGGTGTTGCGAGCCAGAAATACTATGGCTCCGTCATGATCTTCGGCCAGGCTGCCGCGGTTGGCATCTACGAATTTCTTCATGGAAACCGCGTCAGGAGCTTCTATCCATCTTGCGGCTTCAAGTCCGGCGCTCTCAAAATGGGCAGGAAGATTGTATTCTGCCGCCATGCGAGCGGCTAGAACTTCAAATTGCAACTGCCCGACTACTCCTACGATCCAGTCGGCTCCGCTAAGCGGTTTGAAGACCTGGCTTGCGCCTTCCTCGGAGAAGTGCTCAAGCGCACGGCGAACATGTTTGACTTTCATCGGATCATCGACGTGCACGCGCTGGAGCAATTCAGGAGCAAAGCTGGGCACTCCGATAAAATTAAGAGCTTCGCTTTCGGTCAGAGTGTCTCCTATGCGCAGAGTCCCGTGATTGGGGATGCCCATGATGTCTCCTGCAAACGCGTCTTCGGCAAGCTCGCGCTCTCTGGCCAGAAACAATACCGCGTTGTTGATCGAGATCATTTTGCCGCTGCGGCCATGAAATAATTTCATCCCACGCTTGAAGTGCCCGGAGCACAAACGCACAAAGGCTATGCGGTCGCGGTGGTTGGGGTCCATGTTAGCTTGTACCTTGAACACGAAGCCGCTTACCTTGTTTTCAGTAGGTTTTACAACGCGACTGTCCGCTTTCTGAGGCCGGGGAGAGGGAGCGTATTCCGCCAGCCCGAGCAAAAGCTCACGCACGCCGAAATTGTTTATAGCGCTTCCGAAATATACCGGGGTCATATGCCCTTCGCGATAAGCGTCAAGGTCAAACGGTTTGCAAAGGCCGCGGACCATCTCTACTTCTTCGCGTAGCTTAGCCGCAAAATCCTCGCCGAGAAGCTCCGGCAGTTTCGGATCGTCAAGACCGGAGCATGAAACGCCTTCGCTTGCGCGGTCGCCTTGAGTGCGATCCATAAGTATGAGGCGGTCCCTTATAAGATCGTAACATCCCTTGAAATCTCGTCCCATTCCTATGGGCCAGCTTGCCGGGGTAGCGTCAAGCGCAAGCGTTTGCTCAATCTCGCTCATAATGTCGAAGGGATCGCGGGCTTCGCGGTCCATCTTGTTTATGAACGTCATAATCGGAACGTCGCGCAGTCTGCATACTTCGAAAAGTTTGCGCGTCTGGCTTTCAATGCCCTTCGCTGCGTCGATCACCATCACTGCGCTGTCCACTGCGGTGAGAGTGCGATAGGTGTCTTCTGAAAAGTCTTCATGGCCGGGAGTATCGACCAGATTGAAACTGCTGTTAGCGTAGTCAAAGCTCATGACCGACGCAGTCACCGAAATCCCGCGTTCGCGCTCTACCTTCATCCAATCGGATCGTGCGCGTCTTTGTTCGCCTCTGGCTTTGACGGCTCCGGCTAACTGAATGGCTCCTCCGAACAGCAATAGCTTTTCGGTAAGCGTCGTTTTACCGGCGTCCGGGTGGGCAATGATGGCAAAAGTTCTGCGCCGGATTATTTCTTCGGCTATTTTAGATATGGTCATAACGGGGTAGGTGTAGCGATTTTAACCCCGATTGTCAGCTTAAAAAGCTATTAACCATCAATCCCCGCCAGCGTCGCTTTCGACACGATTGCGGCCTGTTTGCTTGGCTCGATAAAGGGCTGTGTCTGCGCGGAGGAATGCGGAATCTATGCTGTCTTCCTTGTCATAGCGCGTGACCGCGACGCCTATGCTGATCGTGACGGTTATTCCTGGATCGTTATCGTTTATAGGTATCGGAGTTGCGGAAATCTTCTCACGCATGCGTTCCCCGACGTTTATAGCCGTTTGCATGTCGGCTTCGGGCATTATGACCGAGAACTCTTCCCCTCCGGTGCGAGCGACGAGATCATGAGGCCGAACGCTTTGCGTTATTCTTGCTACGATAGCTTTTAAAACCACGTCTCCGGACGGATGGCCGTATGTGTCGTTGATCTTTTTGAAGAAATCTATATCGAGCATCAACACCGCAATCGGTCGATTGTCCGAGCGATATTTGGCAAACATCCTTGGCAGATGCACATCGAGATACCGCCGGTTATAGGCTCCGGTCAGAGGATCGACGAGCGCGAGAGACATGTTCTGTTCATAATTCTTGCGCAGCCAGTCGTGGTGTCTTTTCTGGCGCAGCTGGGTGCGAGCGCGAGCGAGCAACTCGCTGCTTTCCAATGGGCGAAGGAC
Source organism: Alphaproteobacteria bacterium (assembly GCA_028692635.1). GTDB lineage: Bacteria > Pseudomonadota > Alphaproteobacteria > UBA9219 > UBA9219 > JAQUWX01. The sequence continues at coordinate 4,171 of JAQUWX010000058.1, read as the reverse complement.
ATAGTCGTTGGCTCCAAGATCAAGCCCTTTGGCTACGCGATCAATCTCATTTTCGTTCGCGATAAGGAGAATAGGCAGAGATCTAGTCGCTTCATCCGCTCGTAATTGCGAGCAAAAGAACAGGCTGTCTCCGCTCTGTAAATCAAGGCTTACTATGGCAAGGTCATAATCGCCGAGCTTGGTTTCTTGAACCGCGTCATCCATATTCTCGACCGCCGTGGCTGTCGATCCTGTCAGCTTGCGTATGGTATTGACGATCCTGTCTCTGTCATGAGGACTGTCCTCAAGCAGGAGAATGCGGGCCGGGCCGTCTTCATCTTTTTCCAAGGAATTCGGCAGAGTAAGCTGACTTGCGGTCGCCTCGCGCAATCGCCATTCATCCATTATCATTTTTAATCGAAGCAGAGATCGAACTCTGGCCATAAGCGCCATATCGTTAATTGGCTTGGTCAGAAAATCATCCGCTCCAGCCTCCAGGCCGCGCACTCGGTCCGTGACGTCAGATAAAGCCGTCACCATCACGATGGGAATATGGCTGGTCTTCTCGTTGGCTTTAATTCGTTTGCAGGTTTCAAATCCGTCCATCTCCGGCATCATTATGTCCAGCAGGATAAGATCGGGTTTTTCTTTTTCGGTCAGCTCGATTGCCTTCTCTCCGCTCTCTGCGGAGATCACAATATAGTAATCACGCATTAACTTTGCGGCTAAAAGCTTTATGTTTAGCGGATTGTCGTCAACAACCAGAATGCGAGCGGACATTAGACCCTATTCTTTACCAGGTTCCAGATACTTTCTAATCGTGGATACGAAAAGGTTTATCGATATTGGCTTGGATAGATAGTCTTCGCAACCGCCTGCTCGGATTTTTTCCTCATCGCCCTTCATGGCGAAGGCGGTGACCGCAATCACGGGTATGTGCTTCAGTTCGGGATCGCTTTTTAGCCACTTGGTGACTTCAAGCCCGGAAACTTCCGGTAACTGTATGTCCATAAGAATTAAGTCAGGGTGGTTCTTGCGGGTTATGTCTAAAACTTCCAGGCCGTCGCGTGTATGCAGCGTGCTGTAGCCGTGGGCCTCCAGCAGATCTCTAAATAGCTTCATATTGAGGTCGTTATCCTCAACTATAAGCACGAGTTTATCAGACGAATTTTGCATGGTCACAATCAACGTAAAAACATGCGCCTAAGCTAAACCAATATTATTATAATCCTATTAAGTTTAACCCTATAAAGGCGTGGGCAACCTATCATATTCTATGAGTTGTTTACTAAATCTTAACAACCTGGAGCAGGGAGTTTCTCAATCTCTTCGAGCACTCCCGATATCGAGAAATCCCCATAGTCTATTTGCATAAATTTGGCCACTCCGTTGGCCAGCAGGGTCAGATTCATCTCATAATCGGGTTCACCAGTTTCGGTCTTGAGCTTGAAAAAAGCCAGCCTTACCGGCCATCCAGGTTGAGACAGCAGGGCGTTGTCGCGCAGTTTGGGGTTCATCTCGGTAGATGAGATATCGTTTAGTCTGCTGCCGATAAAGGCGCTTACGTCTGCAATTCCATCCTCGTCAGAGCCATCGAACACAGGGCGCATGAAGAATTTTTCTCCGTCAAGCGCTTTGCTTAGGATGAGCACGGTATGCGCAGATGGGAATAGGGCGTTGGGGCCGAATTTTACTTCCTTGCTTTTCGGAATAGCGTATTTGCCGCTTCCTCCGGTTTCTCCAAGAGACGACTTGCCGCGATAATTCTCGGTTTCCTTACCATCGGTAGTGCGTCTTACATTGAAGTTATACATCTTTCCGTCTTTGGATTCCCACGTGACGATCGAGCTTCCGATATCAGATCCGTCTCCTTGCGCGTATGTGAAGCGCAGTTTCAGATGTTGCTGAACCGCCCATCCGTCGCAGGTGTCCGACCATTCGAACATCATCTTGCCGGAAACTCCGGTTATGTTGCTTCCGTTCTTAACGGAAGCCAGAGACATATTGTAAATTGCTCTGTGTGGAATAACCGTGATTTTCGACGGAACGATTGACTCGTATTCCGCTCGTGCGGAAAAAGGCGCAAACAAACACGAGATAATTACCAGCGCTATGATTTTACGCGACATTAAGAGGGGTATCCGAGCTTGAGGTAAACGGTAGTTGCTGAGACTTTAGTGTAAGGCGCTATTTAATGCCAGCAGGGTTTAACATCAATATATTTCAGTTGGTTATCATGGCATCCGGTATCCGGCGACTAAGAATCTCTCTTCCTTTCTGGCGGTAGTAATTGGCTTTTTGGGAGTCTCCCTTGCTGTCATAGATTTCAGCCAGAGCTTCGTATGATTGGAAAAATTCAGGGTTCATGCGTATTGCTTTTTCAAGCTCTGAGATCGCTTCTGCGACGTATTTCTCTTCGTGCGATATTTCAAGAAGCGATTTCGCCAGATTGTGGTGCGTTTGCGGAAAGTTATCGTATATTTTTATTGCGGTTCTGTAATGCTCGATGGCCAAATCGTACTTTCCTTTTTCGCCGTAAGCCATGGCAAGATTGTTATGCGCCGGAGCGGATTTTTCTCCGTTGCTAAGGATGTTCTCGAAAAATGTTATGGGATTATTCCATATCCTGTTTTGCATGAAAGTCAGCAGGCCAAGCGAGAATGCTATCGATAGAGCAAGGACTGTCATTGCAGTTTTTGCTTTATTCAGCGCGCTAAGGCTTTGAGCGGCGCCCAGTATAATCCCTATGGATGGGAGGTAGAGCCAGTGCTCCAGAAACAGAGAGTTCACAGCAAGAAAAATCCCGGTATGCAACACATGAGCCGAGGCAAACCAGAAAAGGCCCCATGTAAGAGCCAAACCGCGCCGTCCTTTTGACCATAAGACAAAGCCAATTGCGGCAAGAACCAACAAGGCTCCGAACAGAACCGGAGCTTCCCATAAAGAGATATAGACCAGAGAAGTGCGATCCATATGAAGATTGCTCGGCCACAGCAGCAGGCCGAAGTAATCCGGCAAAATTGACAAAAAGGTCAATATTCGTGCGCCGATATTTTCGCTGTAGATATTGGGCTGTTTATAAAACTGGAAATCGTCGTTGGGGAGCAGAGTCATGCGAATGACTATGTAAATTCCTGCGACCAACCATAGCGGCCAAGTTTTAAGATATGTGCGGAGTTTCAGCCGGTCGTCGCTTACCAGGAAGAGGCAGCACATTGCCAGTAAAGGAAATATGATCGCGGTTTCCTTGCTTAAAATAGCAAGCGCGAAAGCCGCGCATGCCACCATCGTTCTGCGAGCGGAAAAATCAGGCAATAGCGCGCATATACCGATAAGGCAGAACATGGAATAGAGAGGGTCTGCCGTCGCGCTTATGTATGTAACTGCTTCGGTGTGGACGGGATGCACCGCCCATATCAACGCAGCGATAAGCGTCGCCGATTTGTTAAATCCTAGTTTGCGGCCAAGCGTATAAACAAGGCATGCATTTGCCGCATGCAGCGCCACGTTCAATAGATGAAAACTGAAAACCGACAGTTCGCTTATCTGATAGATCAGAAAATACAGCAATCCCTGTAAGGGGCGGAAGAACAGGTCAGTTCCTCCGGCTCCTGCGGTGCTCGACGATGCGATGAGGTCCAGCAGGTAGCGCTTGTCGCGCAGAAATATGTTTTTGATTATGAGAAATTCATCGTCAAGCAGAAACTGATTGCAAAAAACATTTGAATAAGCGATCCCCACTGCCGCGATAAGCAGGGCATACGGCAAATAACGGCTTCCCCAATGATCGAAACAACGAACGTCGGGGCGAGTTATCATGTCGTTTGTGGATCCGTTTTTTTCGCAAGAGGTAGAGACAGGCTTATGTGCAATTCCCTCAATCTTTCTTTGGGAACTGTGTTCGGAGCCTGCATCATAAGGTCTTCCGCTTGCTGATTAAGCGGGAAGGCTATGATCTCGCGAATGTTGGGTTGGTCGGCAATCATCATAACGATGCGGTCAATGCCAGGAGCTGAGCCTCCATGAGGAGGCGCGCCCAGTTTAAGCGCGGAGATTATGCCTCCAAAACGGGTTTCCACTTCCTCCTGCGAGTATCCGGCGATTGAGAACGCCTTATACATGACCTCGGGAAGATGGTTGCGGATTGCGCCCGACGATAATTCGATGCCGTTGCATACAATGTCGTACTGAT
>JAQUWX010000011.1:2492-46618 GCA_028692635.1 Alphaproteobacteria bacterium | reverse complement strand
ATGACGTCTGGAGGGGTAAGAACGGCGGCGACTATAAAAATTATAACAATGGCATAGCGGCGGAATTTAGACAGCTGAGCGGCTGAAACCGCCCCGATTCTGGCCAGAAGCACAAGAACCACAGGCAATTGGAAGGCTATCCCAAAAGCGAAGATGATGGTCATAGAGAGAGAAAGATACTCGCTGACTCTTGCCTCGAGCTGTATAGGGAGACTGCCATTAGCCCCCACAGCTTCAAAGCCCAAAAAGAAAGTCCAGGCCAGAGGAAACACCAGATAATAGGCCATAGCGGCTCCCATCATGAACAGAATGGGGGTTGCCACAAGGAAAGGCGTAAACACCCTGCGCTCGTTTTTATAAAGTCCCGGAGCGACGAAAATCCAGATTTGGGCCGCGATAATTGGAAAAGCAAGAAAGCACCCAGCCCACAAAGCCAGCTTGATATATGTGACGAAGGCTTCGGTCAGACCGGTATAGATAAGGCGACGATGCTCTCCATTCGAAGCTTCGGCCAACGGCTTGACCAGAAATCCATAAATCTCCGGCGCAAAGGAATAGCAAACGATAAACCCTATCAATATGGAAATAAGCGAAAATATCAAGCGCCGCCGCAACTCTGTAAGATGAGTTAGGAGAGGCTGGCGAGGAGAGTCATCTCCAAACGATGGATCGTATTTTTCGTTCACGATTTTTTATCTTCGCGTTTTTTCGTTTCGACTTCATCGTCCAGTTGTTCGATAACGCTTAAAAATTCTTTTCCCATGCGGCTGATCTTTCCGGCCCAGCGCCCCAGGGAACGCATGATTTTGGGGAAATCCTCCGGTCCGACGGCGACAAGAGCCACCGCCCCTATAACCAAAAGCTCTGGCCAGGCCACATCAAGCATCAGGACGATTTCTTATCATCGGTCTTATCGGAAATTTGCTGTGTCGGCTCCGATTTATCCGCAGCGTCTCCAGTTAATCCGGCCTTGAAATTACGTATTCCCTTGCCAAGATCCCCCATGACATGGGGCAACTTGCCCGCGCCAAAGATGACCAGAACGACAATAAGAACAACAAGAACATGCCAAATGCTAAGACCCATGATAGTCTCCATGATAAAGATATAGCCGTGACACTAACAAAAGCCGATCCATAAGACAAACGACATGCAAAAACCGACAATATACCTTATCGGAGGACCCACAGCGTCAGGCAAATCGGCCATGGCGCTTGATATGGCGCATAAAGTAAACGGGGTAATAATCAACGCCGACGCCATGCAGGTCTATGCTGGACTGCCAATTTTAACAGCCCAACCGGATGGCGAGGCGAAAAAAGCCGCGCCCCATGAACTATATGAGGTTTTCCCGCCGTCATTTAAATCGTCAGCGGGCAAATGGCTGGAACTGGCTGAGGGAGCCATAAAAGAAACTCTGGCAAGAAAGCGCGTTCCTATTCTGGTGGGAGGAACGGGCATGTATTTCAATGCGCTCTGCGGGGGGCTATCCGACATTCCTCCCATTCCAGAATCTGCGCGTATAAAAGCGCAGGAATTATATGACAAATCAAGCAGCGAAGGTTTTCGCGCCGCTCTTTTGAAATTAGACCCGGTAAGCGCCGAGCGCATAAAGCCCAATGACAAGCAACGCCTCATTCGCGCATATGAGGTGGCGCTTCACACCGGCAAACCGATAGAGCACTGGCAAAAGCAAGGAAAGAACCCCGGAATTCTGGAATCTTTAGGATTAAACGTAGAAAGAATTCTAATAATGCCCCAGCGCGACGAGCTGTATGCCGCATGTGACGGACGGTTCTTAAAGATGATCGATCAAGGAGCCGTTGAGGAAGTCCGCAGCCTGATGGCAATGAGCCTGGACAAAGATTGCCCTTCAATGAAAATTCTAGGCGTCCGAGAGTTGACAGAATATTTAGAAGGGAAATTATCTTTAGACGAAGCCATAACCAAAGCCCAACAGTCCACCCGCAACTACGCCAAACGCCAATCCACCTGGTTCAGAAACCAGTGGAAAGACTATTTTACTCCTCCGCGCCCTTGATGCGTTGAGCTAAAGACGCTTGCAGAAATTTGTCTATATCTCCATCAAGCACATCCTGCGTCTGGCTAGTCTCAACGCCAGTGCGAACGTCCTTCACCATCTGGTATGGCTGCAAAACGTACGAGCGTATCTGATGTCCCCAGGCAATATCGCTTTTCTGAGCCTCAAGAACTGCGGCGGCGTCTTCTCTCCGCTTCAACTCTTTCTCATAAATTTTAGCTCGCAGCATCTCCATAGCCTTGGCGCGATTTTTTATCTGCGATCTTTCCTGCTGGCATGCGACAACGACCCCGGTCGGCATATGAGTAATACGCACAGCGCTTTCAGTTTTATTGACATGCTGCCCACCTGCCCCGGAAGAGCGATAAACGTCGATTTTTAGATCCTTATCCAAAATATCGACCTGAATTGTATCGTCGATAACCGGACTTACAGCGACGCTGGCAAAGCTGGTATGACGGCGAGCGTTCGAGTCATAAGGGCTTATACGCACAAGCCGATGCACTCCGGCCTCGGTCTTTAGCCAGCCATAAGCATTATGTCCGCATATTTGTATAGTAGACGATTTGATCCCGGCTTCTTCTCCGACGTTTTCATCCAGAAGAAGTATCTTGCAATTATGCTTTTCGCCCCAGCGCATATACATCCTGAGTATCATCTGCGCCCAGTCTTGAGCCTCAGTCCCTCCTGCCCCCGAGTTCACCTCGAGATAGCAATCGTTACTGTCAGCTTCGCCGGAGAGCAGGCTCTCAAGCTCGCGTTCTTCGGCGGAAATTTTTATTTTGAATATGGCGCTTTCGGCATCCAAAATCATACCCTGATCGCCCTCGGCCTCGGCCATAGCGAGCAAATCAATATTATCTTTAAGCTCCCTGCTTAATTCACGATATCCGCGCACAGCTTGCTCAAGATGAGTGCGCTCGCGCATGATGGATTGGGCTTTTTGGGAGTTATTCCAAAGATCGGGATCTTCGGATAGAGCGTACAGCTCATCTAAACGGATGACGGCCTGATCGTAGTCAAAGATGCCTCCTCAGCAAGGCCAGCGATTTTTCGATCGCCGCAACTGCCGACGCTATTTCTGCGCGCATAAGTGTTCCCCTATAAAATTATCCGGTGAATATATAAAAAACGGCAGAACAAGCAAGCTTATTGAAACAAAAGCGCTCCTTGGACAAATTGGGGCGTTCTTGTTGCCTTTTTATTTGGCGGTTTGTTTCCCAATATGTAGGAAGCCTGCCTTGAGAAGGCAGGAGCTGGCCTGTCCATTTTAACCAACTGTTCCCATCCAGCTTTCGAGATTTCATATTCTACAGGTTTTTTACTGCTGGGATTAACCAGTTGAGTAAGGCTTCCATTTTTATTTACAAAACATTTTTTGAGTATCCTTGGCGACGAAATAGAATAAATTTCTCCACCATCGGAATAAAATTCCCAGGATACTTTTTTATCTCCGACATAGGTTATTTTTCTTGTTATTCCACTATCGAAAGTAAAATCAAAATGCCCCTCCATAATGACCTGCATATAAGGGAGCATCCAAGGCATATGCTCAAGAGCTTCCATATGATAAAGTTTTTTCTCTGAAAATTTATCTATGCAGGCAAGTCTTTCATGTGTGAGATCGGCCTCTCCAATAAAGAAGCCCAACACTTTAAGATTATTTGCCCGTATTTCTGGGGAAAGCAGAATCTTTTCTATCTGTCTTTTGGCATCTATATTGAATGAATTATTTGCTCTTATATCCAGATATCTTGGATCATTTTTATCATATGCGCTTGGGCAATTCTCTCCTGCCATGTGATCGGCATGGTGAAAACCAACTTTTCGCGTCGTTTCTTTAGATGCAGTTTTAAAACCGAGCGCTCCTAGAACATCGTAAACATGAACTTGTGCTCCGCAGTCAGGACAGCGAATACCTGAAGCGGACAGTTTTTTAGGATCGGTTGACCCAACTGTGTGAACAAGCTCCTTCAGAAGAATTTTTTTCGTAACTCCCGGAGCAATTTCATAAAGCGCATACTTCACAGCAAAACCCGCAAAAGATTAACTAAAGCCCACGGATATTAGAGTAAAATCCTGCAAGTAATTCCATGAATTTATTTGCCCTTTGCCCGTGGATGAGTGAGGCGATAAGTCTCTGAAAGTCTTGAAGATTCTATCTTTGTGTATAGCTGCGTAGTGGAAAGCGAGCTGTGTCCCAAAAGCTCCTGAAGGCTGCGCAGATCGGCCCCGGATGCAAGCATGTGTGTGGCAAAGCTATGCCGTAGAGCGTGAGGAGTAACGCTATCTGACAGTCCAAGATCGCGGCGCAGCTGTCGCAGTTGTCGTTGAGCGACGCCGGGATTAAGAGCCTCTCCACGCGAACCGAGAAACACTGCCGATTTTGAAGAAGAAGGATACGGACAAGCTTTTATATAGTGTCGTAAGCTTTCTTGAATTATAGGCATCAAAGGAACCTGCCGCTGTTTATTGCCCTTACCTTTAACGACAATGCGGTCCTTCTGCGCGAGATCCGAGTGCTTCAATCCAAGAGCCTCGCTTATACGAAGCCCTGCTCCATAAAGCAGAGTGAACAAAGCCTCATCGCGCAAACCTATCCATGGCTTTGCGGAGTCGTTTTTTGCCAGCTCCACGATATCCAAAGCGCTGCCTTCGGAAATTGGCCTGGGCAGGCGTCTGGGAGTCTTTGGACTTTTAAGAAGGTCAATCGCCTCGTTGCGCAAAATTCCCATACGGTCGAGCCAGTGGAAAAAGTTTCGCACTCCGGCGATTGCTCGCGCTCTGGATGCGGCTTCGAGATTTTCCTCCGCGCAATTAGCCAACCATGCGCGAAAGTCCGTTAAAGTAAGGTCGCCAAGCACAGCCAGCTTTATCTGTCCGCCGCGATAACCGCTCAGAAATTTCAGAAGATTGAAAACATCGAACCGATACGACTCCAAAGTTCTAGGCGAAGCGCGTTTTTCGTTACTAAGCCATTTTTGCCAGCGAAGCAGAACGTCCTGCAAATCCGCCGCTATTGGAAGGGTGTCTATACCGGCTGATGCAGCCATTTTCTTCAAGCGGTTGGAATTTTTTGACCAGTCTTTGCCCAATCGGCCACGAATTGAGTAACGCCCTTATCGGTCAATGGATGATTGAACAACTGGCGGATGACGTTTGGAGGAATAGTCGCGACATGAGCGCCAAGCTTAGCCGCCGTGACGACATGCATGGGATTGCGCACCGAAGCGACAAGCACTTCAGTCTTAAAGTTGGGATAGTGATTATATATGGTGCAGATATCTTCGATAAGCTGCATGCCTCTTTGTCCGACATCGTCCAGGCGTCCGACGAACGGAGAAACGAAAGTAGCGCCAGCCTTTGCCGCCAGAATTGCCTGAGCCGCCGAGAAGCACAGCGTGACATTCACCATAGTCCCCTGCCCCGAAAGCTGCTTGCAGACTTTCAGTCCAGCCGGAGTAAGAGGAACCTTAACAGCGATATTTTTTGCGATCTTCGCAAGATATTTGCCTTCAGCCAGCATAGTTTCATAATCGAGAGCGGCCACCTCGGCGCTGACCGGGCCAGGAACGATGGATGCGATTTCGCGAACCAGCTCGATGAAATTGGTATGCCCTGACTTGGCGACTAGAGAAGGATTGGTGGTAACGCCATCCAAAAGCCCGGTTTCAGCAAGATCTTTAATATCTTTCAAATCGGCGGTATCGACAAAAAATTTCACGGCCAAGTCTCCACTAGGGTTGAATTGAGTCTATACTCCTAAATAGCATGAGGATATCCTCGCGCAATACAAGCAAATACGAGAAAGCATGAAACACACAGTACGAGTCCTTCTGCCAATGCCCATAGGTAACGGCTATGATTATACGGTGCCAGAAGGACTTTTGGCGCCTAAGGGATCGTTTGTGGAAGTTTCTTTAGGCAAAAAATATGTAGTCGGGGTTGTATGGGGAGATAGCGATAACTCCGTTCCTCTCAATAAACTCAAGCCAATAGGGCAAATACTTAATGTTTTGCCTTTACCGAAAGCAACCAGAGATTTCATAGACTGGATGGCTAATTACACGGTAACTCCCAAAGGAGCTGTCCTGAAAATGGCTTTAGGAAGCAAATGGCGAGTGCTTACCGATAAAGATCGCCTTTCTTTTAAGCCTCCGGATCCTGATTATCATCAACCGGAATTAACCGACGCTCAAAAACAGGCTGCTCTAAAATTAGTGAACGACGTAAAAGCCGATTGCTTCAGCGTGACTCTTCTCGATGGCGTAACGGGATCGGGCAAAACCGAAGTGTATTGCGAGGCGATAGCTGAAGCATTAAGGCAAGGCAAACAGGTTCTGGTGCTTCTCCCTGAAATTGCCATGACATCGGCGCTGATAGACAGATTTGCCGAGCGCTTTGGCGAGCGTCCGACTGAATGGCATTCGGAATTATCCGACAAGCAAAGAAGGCTAAACTGGCACGCGATTGCGCAAGGCCAGGCAAGATTTATATTGGGAGCGCGTTCAGCGCTTATGTTGCCATATAAGGACCTGGGGCTGATCGTAGTCGATGAGGAACACGAGGCTGCATATAAACAAGAAGAAGGAGTAATTTATCATGGCCGCGATATGGCGGTTGTCCGCGCTCACATAGGAAAGATCCCGATAATATTGTCTTCGGCTACTCCGTCGCTTGAAACTTTGAACAACGTAAAGCAGGGCAAATATAAGCACGTAGTTTTAAGCGAGCGCTTTGGCCGAGCAAAAATGCCGTTCATAAGTCTCATAGATTTGCGCAAAGAAAAAATGAACGTCCGGGAATTCATAAGCGCTCCGTTATTTGAGGAGCTAAAAAGCGCTTTCGCGCAAGGCCATCAGGCCATGCTGTTTCTAAATCGCCGAGGTTATGCCCCTCTTACATTATGCCGCTCATGTGGACACAGATTGCAGTGTCCCAATTGCACAAGCTGGCTGATCGAGCATAAAAAATCCGGGAAACTGCATTGCCATCATTGCGACTACAGCGCCTATCAACCCAAAGCCTGCCCGACATGCAAGGCCGAGAACAATTTCGCCGCATGCGGACCCGGAGTCGAAAGAATAGCCGAGGAAGTAAAACAGCGCCTGCCGGAAGTGCGTTGCGCAATTATGGCGAGTGATACTCTCTCCGGTCCCAAGGCTGCGCAAGAACTCATAAAGCAGATGAAAGACAGGTCGATAGATCTTTTAATAGGCACTCAAATAATGACAAAAGGCTATCACTTCCCTCGACTTACGTTGGTGGGGGTTATAGATGCCGATCTTGGCTTGAGCGGAGGCGATCCCCGCGCCGCCGAGCACACATTTCAACTATTACAGCAAGTAGCAGGAAGAAGCGGACGAGAAGAAAATGCAGGCCGAGCGCTTTTGCAAACCACGACCCCTGAACACCCAGTTATGCAAGCGCTGGTAAAGGGAGATCGAGACGCATTTATGGAAGCCGAACTAAATGAGAGGCGCGCATACCATCTTCCGCCATTTACAAGATTGGCGAATATCACCGTAACCGGACGGGATCAAAAACAGGTGATAATTGCGATTCAACAGATAGCCTCTGCCGCTCCGCAAGACAGCAGAATCCGGGTTTTAGGGCCAGCTCCTGCGCCTTTTTCGATACTTAGGGGCCGATATCGCTACCGTCTGTTGGTAAGAGCGAACAAGTCGGTCGTTCTGTCCCAGGTTTTAAGCGACTGGGTTTCGAGAATTAAAATTTCGCGTGCGCTTAAACTTCAGATTGATATAGACCCTCACAGCTTTCTGTGAAAAAAGCGTATGCGTTAAAACTTATTGTTAAGTTTTTGTCTATGAACTTGGTATTATGAGTCCAATCAAACGGCTGGAGTTAAGTCATAGTGCTACGCACAATCTCGCATCCCCTTTTCATAATACCCTCATTGCTGATTTTGCTGATGGTATGCCTGACTCTGTTTACAGAGCATAAGACAAATCACTACAACAGCCTTATCCTTCTCATTTTAAGCGACGAGGCTCCGGGACTTGGGGAAAATCTTTATGAGTCTCTGCTTATCTCCAGGCATGAGCTGGATATCTACTCGACCACCAACAATTCGCCCGAGCAGTTGGAGGTTCTTAAAAAGAATCTGGAAAACGTGTGGCGCGATTTTAAAAATCTTGACGATTATTTCAGCGGTGAAAATAGCTCGGAAGCTATTTATGGAAAAGCAATAGATATAGCGCAGAGGCACAATTTTAAAGTTGTCGTGGATTCAATTAATAAGCAGGCGGACTCTTTAAATGCCTATGATGTTGGAAAGGTATCCGAATTAAAACGGACTGTCTCGGTATTCATAGAAGACGTATCGGAATTTAACAATCAGGTGGAGCTTCTCCACAGAGTGGAAATGTTCAACCTGCTTAACGTATTACAGCAGAAAGATTCACAGCGCATGGCGTTGTTAATTTTGACATGGATAGCCTTTGCCGTTCTTGCGGCATTTTTATTTCACAACGCCAGAAGATATAGAAACGAAAGCAGGCAAGCGCGTCTGGCGCAACAAAGCAATGAGCTATTTGCCGCAGCCCTTCAGTCGATACAAGTTGGAGTTATAATAAGAAACTTATTAGATCCTGATCTACCGGTTGTTTTTATCAATCGCGCTTTGACGAACATGACCGGTTACGACGTGGGCGACATTATTGGAAAGCCGCCGTGTTTTCTACTTGGTCTTCATACTGACGCGAAAGCGATGAAGGATATATGGCAAGCGTTTATAGACAGGAAGTCCATTACAACGACGCTTCTCATATACCGCAAAGACAACACCGCTTTCTGGAGCGATTGGAACTCGGCGCCTGTTGTGCAAAAAGACGGACAGGTTTCTCATTTCATATCGATGATTACTGACATTTCCTCGATAAAGGAAGCGCAGGAGTCTCTATTGATAGCCAAAGAAGAAGCTGAACGCGCTGTTAACGTCAAAGGACATTTCCTTGCGGCGATGAGTCATGAGCTTAGGACTCCGATAAACGGCATGATTGGCATAATGGATTTGCTGGCAGACACCCCTGTTAACGACGATCAGCGTAAGTTGGTCGATATAGCGCAAACTTCCGGCAAGCGATTGCTTGAGATTGTTAATGACATCCTTGATTACTCCAAGATGGAAGCCGGAAAACTTGATATAGAAATAATGTCATTTTCTCTAAGGCGGCTTATTAAGGAAATTCTTGAGCTTATGCAGCCGGTTGCTGCGACCAAAGGGCTTAGCCTTCTATGCACTATAACAAGCGACACGCCTGACGTTCTGAAAAGCGATAGCGGAAGAATAAGGCAGGTAATTCTCAATCTTATATCGAACGCCATAAAGTTTACGGAAAAAGGCAACATAGAGCTAAGGATTTTCTATCTGGTCAATCCGTCAAGCGCAGATGAAGATATAGCGCTGATACGTTTTGAGATAATAGACTCTGGGATCGGCATAAGCATCGCGGATCAAAGCAAACTATTCAGCGAGTTTTATCAGGTTGAAAAATCGTTTACCCGCAGGTTTGGGGGAACTGGTTTAGGGCTTGCGATCAGCAAACAAATAGTAAAACTGCTTAATGGCGAAATTGGCGTGGAAAGCCGCCCGGGGCATGGAAGTAAATTCTGGTTTATGCTGCCATTGCAATTTGATAAGAAAGCCGATGAAGGCAAAGGAGAAAGCCTGCCTGTAGCAGAGATGGTTGAGGCTACGGCGCAACCTGCTCTTCCCGTTTTAACGGTTGAAACGATAGTGGCAAAAAGCTCCAGCGTTTCCGAGGATTCTGAAATTGTCGTGCTTCTTGCTGAAGACAATCCTGTAAATCAGCTTGTGGCGTCTCGTTATATAATAAAAGCAGGGTTCAGCGTGGACGTTGTAAGCAACGGACAAGAAGCTGTAGATAAAGTTAAAAACAGGCGATATGACATTATATTGATGGACGTATCCATGCCGGAAATGGATGGGCTGTCGGCGACCAAAATTATCCGCGGATTAGGGAAAGAGTATGAGGACATTCCCATCATAGCGCTTACCGCGCATGTTATGAAGGGCGACAAGGAGCAGTGCATCGCTGCGGGCATGAACGATTATCTAAGCAAGCCGTTATATTATGACGCATTTGTGAAAACCATATCGAAGTGGCTTTCTGAGGAGAGGCCGAAACGTAATATTTCATCATTGGAAGAAAAAGATCCATCTGCGGCGTCGGTAAAATCCCTTATTCCGGAAATTGTGCCTATATTTGATCCGGAAGCGTTGGCTCGTTTGGCCGGGGATATAGATACGCCATCAATGTTGAGAATTTCCCAAGTATTTCTGGACGATCTGGAAAGACGGCATCTTCGCATGAAGGAACAATTTTCTCTTGAGCAGTACAATAAGCTGTCGGAAGAAGCTCACGCAATAAAAAGCAGCAGCGCCAGTTGCGGGTTGCTTCGTCTATCGGATGCCATGCGCCAACTGGAAGCCGCAGGAAAAGCCGGAGAAAAGCAGCGCGTAATAGAGCTGACCGAGTTTATAGAATCCATATACGAGACATCGCGCAGCGCCTTAATGGATGGGCGAAAAAAATACGAATCGTAATCGCGCTGTATGTAATTTTGTGTTATTGTCGTGGAGTGAAATTGGCTCTTTGTATAAGGCGACACATCAATGACTGCCGAAATATCGCTTAATTTACGCATAGCTGAAGATCTATCGGATGACAGCGTTCGCATTGATCAGTCAGACCTTCGCTTGCTAAGGGTTCAACCCGGAGATACCGTCGCTCTTACGGGAGGGCGCACAAGTTACGCTCGAGCTATTCCTGCATTGATGGAAGACAGAAACCAAAGACTGGCGCGTGTAAGCTCACAACTGCTCTTTAATACCAAAGCCCCGGATAATGCGCCGATAAAGATATCCGCTCTGACTAAAACGCCGGAGCTGGCGGAGAAAGTGGTTCTTGAAGTAACGGACGATATAGACAATCTCCACCTTTCCGTAAGGCTGAACCAGCTTACGTCCTTGTGGCATGAAAGAATAATCGTTGTCGATGATCGGTTGAGGGTGCCAACGATCGATAAATTTCCGCTTGAAGTCAGGATTGCCGAAACGATACCAGCCGGTCCTGTCCAGGTTTGCAGCTCGACGGAGTTCCAGATTATATGCTGTAACGAGGATGAGCCGGACACAGGTCTTGCCGGTTTGCGCGATGTATATCGCACATGTCGCATAATGGCGGACAAGCGGCTCAACGGCGAAATTGCTTCGACTGCCAAATCTATATTGCTGACGGGACCGGCTGGTTGCGGTAAGGCCCAGCTTGTAAAGCGCCTTGCTGAAGACATGAAGGTAGGGTTGCGCGTTATTGACGCGCACACTTTGCTTGATCGCTATGTAGTGTTTGGAAACTCCGATCTTGAAACCATATTCTCTGATTTATCGCATATGGCGCCGATTATCATGTTGCTCGACAACATGGAGGCGCTTAACGAACATCAATATGGTCACATGGCTATTTCCCATATCTGCAATGTTCTTGATGAGCTGCGGATGCACAGAAAGATAATTCTGTTCGGAATATGCTCAAGCGATCCCGATCCAAGATTTTTATCGAACCGCCGATTTGACGTTGTGCTTCCTGTTGACGCGCCGGATCGCCTTGCGCGACAGGAGATGCTGGTTCTTGCTACTCGCGATGCGCCGCTTGACGATACAGTTGATTTAAAACAACTGGCGAACGCTACTCGAGGCTGCACCGCTGCCGATCTGAGACGTCTGGTTACTATGGCTGATCTATCCAGTGAGGTTGTCACAATAAATCACAAAGATTTTGCCGTAGCGCTTCGCGCCATTGTTCCGTCTGCGCTTAATCCGCTTTACAGCGATGTCCCGGATGTTTCATGGGAAAGCGTCGGCGGTCTTGATGAGATAAAAGCGTTATTTCGTGAAACGCTTGTATGGTCGCTACAGCGCAGTCATCAATTCAGGGAAGCCGATGTGCATCCTCCGAGATGCATCCTCGTTTCTGGAGGTCAGGGCACAGGTAAAACCACGTTGGTGCGCGCAGTTGCCAGCATTACTCCCTTAAATCTGATAGAAGTCCCCTGCCCGACTTTACTCATGCAGGATCAGGGGGCTATGGCTGATTTTGTGCATAAAAGCTTTGCCCTTGCGCGGAAAAGCACGCCATGCATGATTTTCTTTGACGATATTGACGCTCTGCTCGATCCTCAGAACCGAGGAGATGAGCCGCAAACTCCGAATTTTGTAATAGCTCAATTAATGGATGAGCTGGACCATCTCTCGGATATTCCTGGGGTAATTGTCGTAGGGGCTACTAATCGTCCAGATCGTCTGATGAATGAAATGATGCGTCCTGGCAGATTTGACTATGCGATCACCCTCCCTATGCCGGACATACAGGCTCGGAAAAAGATATTGCAAATACACTCGAAGAAATTTCCGATGGCGTCGGACATTGACTTTGATCAACTGGCGGTTATGACGCAGGGAATGTCACCGGCTGATATAACCAACCTGTGCAATCGCGTAGGACTTTTGGCTCTCCGCCAGTCCTTTAGCGGCGAAAACGGGGTAATTCCCCCTGTTGTGAACGCTGCGTTGTTTGACCAGGTGATCCGGGGCAGGAAAACCGTAAGCTAGCCAGAAACACCCTGATAGTCAGCTTTTAAAGCGATAGTGTAATAATGTGGGGCTATCGCTTGAGAGCATTTACTTTTTGTCCCTGATTCGGCATAATTCGTTAACCAAAGAGCACATGGCAGCATGGCTGTGGATAATTTTCTCCACAATCCGGCTGTGAGCTTATGTTTTTGGCCATAATACTTAATAGAACAGTGGCGGGGACTACTAATGGGCAGCACGATAGAGCAAGGCAGCGGCGTTGGGAGATCTATAACCCTGATGCTGATATTAATAACAATCGCGTGCGTCGGCCTCATAGGAGCGGCTGGTTATGTAAAGTTTGAGCTGGATCGCAACGAGCTGGTGCTCATAGACAATCCGACCGAAGTTCAGCCGGATTCTTTTGTCCCAGTCCAGGACATGGACAAACAAGTTGATACAAGCAAACAGCGCCAGCAAGCGAAGCAAAATCTCCGCGCATGGTCGTTAGCCCTGACCTTCATAGCGTGGAGCAGCGTTATCCTGGCGGCAGGACTTGCCATCGGTCTTTATCTTGTGATCCAACGGCGGCAGTCCCCTGCGCTGCGAGCGATTGCGCAAAGCATATCGAACTTGGCGGGAGGAGATATGCAAACTCCGATATGGGGAACGGAAAGAACGGATTCCATCGGAGATCTTGCGCGAGCAGTCGATAAAGCGCGCTGCCATTTCAGCCAACTGCCGGACATGTCTGTTTTAAGCGATCAGGGACCTGTGCGCATAAAGTTTGAAGGCGGAGCGCGAACTCTTTTCGAAGCGATGATGCAGCAGATTACTACGCAGGCCGCTCGCATAGGAGATGAAGCGTCCGATCTTGCATCGACGGCTGCCGGACAACACAAGATGCTCGCTGAAATTCCTGTTCGTCTTAATTCGGCTCTTGAGCAGATTCAACGCAACGATAAAGCGAACAACCAAACGATACAGCGTTTATCTCAGAATCTTGAGCAAGCCTCTGGCCAGCTGGATCAACTGGTTCCCTTCATGCAGAAGCGCGCACAGAGCATGGCGGAAGTTACGCAGATTGCGGGAAGCCAAGTCACAGCCACATTCAAAAGCCTGCTTGAAAGCGAGAATAATCTTCGCGACAGCACAGGCAAAAGCCTGCGAACTGTCGAAGAGCTGGCCGCTTCGACCAAGGAGTTGGGCGAGAGAATTTTTGCCGCGCTTAATATTCTTCAGGCCAGCAGCAAGGTTTTGAATGAAACGACGGAAAGCTCTCAGAGCCGCCTGAAAGAGCTGTTGGAAACTCTAGGCAGCAGCGAAAGCAAGTTGACGCAGGTTGTGGATCGCGTTGAGCTTCGCCTTGAAGCGACTGCGAAAGCCGAAGAAAATCTCAACAGCCTAGCCTCCAGAACGGAACGCAATGCCGACCAGATGGACGGAGTTATAAAGGCTATATCCGAAAAGCACGGCAAGCTTGGCGAACAAATAGTGACGGCGACGCAGAAACTGGATTCCATTATAACCAGCTTCGACGGAGCGCAGCACGCCATGAGCGACGCATTGCAGAACATAAGCCGCGACGGAGGACTTCTGAACGGAATGTTCCAGGAATTGAAGACCAGCAACGAGCAAGTGCTGGCCAAATTAAGCAGAACCAGCCAGACCGGGCACGAAGTAGTGCAACATCTTGCCGAGTGCAGTCAAACCTTGATGCAGCAGTTACAGGAGCGCCTTGTCACTAACTCGCAGTCTGCCCAAATTCAAATAGACTCCATGGCGAGACAAAGCGGCGACCTGGCTGTAAAAACCGAAACCGCGACGCAGGCGTTGATAAACGCTGTCGATGAGATAAACGCCTCGCAAAGCGATCTTAAAGGCGTCCACTCACGCTTCACCGATCTGCTTGACGAAGTCGGCGGCAAGCTGGAAAAACAAGTGACCGAGACATTCGGAAGAACCGAACAAATGGCAGAGCAGAATTGCGAGAAGCTCGCCACGATGACGACCTCGATTGACCAGGCGCTGCAACGCCTGACGGTTCTAAGCCAGTTGACGGGAACCTTGGGAACGGTTGCTGGCCAACTTGGCCAGCTGATCCCGTCCCTGACAGGCACGCAAACGGTGACTGAAGGTTCACGCGACATCGTAATTCCTACCGAGGAGATAGCTGGAAAGCTCCTCGCGGAATTTGAAAATCACTGGAGAACATCTGTCGAGCAGATAGACTCCGTCCGTGACGACATCTCGATGCTAATAGAACAACAAAAAAATCAATTGGAAATGCGCTTAGTATTGCTTGATAAACAAATCAAAGCCCTGCCCGACAATATAGAGTCCAATCCCAAGCAGGTAAGCTTGCTTCATGAGATTACGGAAGCTCTTGGCGCGATGAATGAGCAGTTGGTCCGACTTGAACCCGATTATCACGATGGGATCAAGCGCAATGGCCATCAGGGGTAATGCGCGGCTCATTCTTGGGTCGCCTGTTCTGTCTCGCTGTCGCCAGCCAGTTTTACTAGAGAGTTGCGAGCAGCCTCTATATGGAAAAGAGGCTCTTTCCAGCCGAAATATTTCAGCATCAGGCAAATGGTGCTCAATTTTTGAACAATATCGGTAATAATGACTATAATATCGACATCGTTTTTTGCCTGTTTTTCATTAGGAATGCTTTTCAATACTTTCTGAGACATAAAATCCTCCCATGGTATTATTATAATACTTCTTTTTATAAACAAGTAATTCGGTTAATATTTATTAATCAAAATATCTTTTTACTAGATGAAATCCAATAAAATGAAGTGTATATGAAAATCATGATACTAAAAAACACAAATTTACTTTTGTTAATTTTGGGTAAGTACTTACCCTTTAAGGGTAATACTTATGGTTACAAAGCTATTAACTAGCATGCTCATGTATTCACAGGGCAGAATTACTGCGCCGCAACATACGGAAATATAGAGATAATTGGAATCAAAAACCGGGTTTTTAGGATTCTTCGCTATTTGTCATGCAAAAATGTGACGTGTCCCATCTTGCGCCCTGCCCTTATGTCGGTTTTACCGTATATGTGTAAACAGGCAGAAGGATCTTTCAACAGCTCCGCCCAGCGAAGAACATCGTCTCCGATGAGATTGTGCATGATGGCTTTACTGTGTTGTTCACACAATCCCAGTGGCAGCCCACATATGGCGCGAATGAGTTGCTCGAACTGACTGCACGAGCAGGCATCGATAGTCCAGTGTCCAGAATTATGCGGACGTGGAGCGATCTCATTCATAAGAACGAGCTGCCCTGAAGCGTTCGGAGTTTTAAGCGCAAAAAATTCAACGGCAAGAAGCCCGACAACTCCAAGCTCTTTCGCCATGTGGCACGCCAGCCGAGCAGCTTCATCCGCAACATCCGCTGACACAGGAGCCGGAGCCTCGCTTCGTGCGAGTATATGGTTCTGATGTATGTTTTGAGTCACGGGATAATGAACCATAAGGCCATCGGCCCGCCTGGCTACAATTACGGACAGCTCGCAATCGAAATCGACGAAAGCCTCAAGAATACCGGCATTTCCGCCCATTTCTTGCCAGGCAGAGGCCGCATCGGTGTCAGCATTTATCTTGACCTGTCCCTTGCCGTCATACCCCATGCGAGTTGATTTCAATACGGCAGGAAGCGGAAATTTTTTAAGAGCGATCTTTAACTCATCGATCGAACCGATAGCCATAAAATCAGCGGTGCCAATTCCATGCTGTCTGGCAAAACTTTTTTCCAGAATTCTGTCCTGCGCTATTTTCTGAATATTTGGACTGGGACAGACCGGAACTTTTCCATCCAGAAATTCCAAGGTCGAGATCGGCACATTTTCCCATTCAAGCGTCACGATATCGACGCATGAGGCGAACTTTTCTAAAGCGGCCTCATCCGTGAAAGAGCCGGTGGTATAAGCGTCGCTTACCTGCAACGCCGGAGCTTCTGACTCCGGGCAGAAAATATGACACCTGTATCCCAGATTGGCCGCAGCAAGAGCAGTCATGCGACCAAGCTGTCCCCCGCCAAGAATGCCTATAGTTGATCCGGGAGGGACAATCTTCATGCCTATTTCCTTTTTGAGGAAGGTTTAATGGCTACTCTATCGGTCTGTATTTCCCGCCAGATATTTAAAGCCTTATCCAGATCGGGGTACATCAAAGCTAGAATAGAAACCGCCAGAAGCCCCGCATTAGTAGCCCCAGCGTTGCCGACAGCCAGAGTGCCTACAGGGATACCAGCAGGCATCTGAACGATAGACAGAAGGCTATCCATACCATCCAAAGCTTTGCTCTGAACGGGTACGCCAAGAACAGGCAGGGTGGTGAGCGACGAAGTCATTCCGGGAAGATGGGCGGCACCCCCGGCGCCGGCAATGATGACTTTAATGCCCCTGGAAGCTGCGGAGGAAGCATATGAAAATAAACGCTTTGGAGTGCGGTGAGCGGAAACGATTAAAGCCTCGTAAGGAATACCAAAGCTATCCAGCACGTTTGCTGCGTTCTGCATAGTCTCCCAGTCCGACTGGCTCCCCATGATTATGCTGACCAAAGGCTCATGAGCGCTTTTTTTTGATTTGGGGGCTTTACGGACTTTTACCTTTGAGTTACGCGGCATATGAGAAATTCTCCTTGAAAAACTGGCAAAGGAGGGAGCCTACCCTTTTTTTACCGAAAATCAAAAAATTATTGATATAGCCAACTATCTCTAAGGAAGGTAAAGTAACTCTTATGAATATAGTCGATCTTTCCACAGATAGCCTGGCTTCCGCCCCGCTGACCCCTGAGCAGCGCGAGGTGTGGACTAATGCCCGCGCCGAGCTAATCGATGCGCGAGCGAAGATTCAGGACATGGAAATACAGCTAAGGTCTTTCAGACAAGCTGTTAGCGACACTGACAATGACCGCTCTATTCTAACCAGGCCGGAGTTCAACCGAGAGGTTGCGCGTATGCTGGCGTTTGACGAACGCTATGGCGGATTGTCCAGCGTGCTTTATTTTGACTTTGAGAATTTTGGCGATATAGCCAAGAATTTTGGAAACGCTGCGGCGAATTCTGCGGCTCGCACAATCTGCGATATTTTGGCGAAAAGCATAAGAACCAGCGATATTCTTGGACGTCTGGCGCTTAACGAATTTGGAATAATGCTGGTCCGTTGCGATAATGCCCAGGCATGGAAAAAAGGTGAAACATTGGCCATTCAACTACAGCAAGCGCTGTCAGAGATTGATGGACATAAAATAACGCCAAGAATCAATTATGGCGCCTATACCTTTCACGAAAACGAGGACGTGGCCGGAGGCATCAAGCATGCCGCCGAGTCCGTAACTCATAAATAATAGATGGCAAAATCTTATCCCTCGCACTTTGAAGTCTTCGGCTCGCTGGAGCATGTCTTGCGTGAGGCTAAGTTGCGCCTTCCCGCTATTTTCCCGGAGCAAGCGGCAGGATTTATGGATTCGCTGTGTAACATTGTTACAAAGCAGGCCGAATTAAATAAATGGGATATCGTCGTCCTTCATGTAAGCAAGGGCTTTTCCCGAAAAGTCCTGGACGAGCTGGTCCAGAATGTTTTCCCGCACAAAGGAAGTATTTCCATAGACCCGGCGGGAAGCAGTCCCGAATATAACACTTATGATTCCCCTCAATCGCTCAAAGTAAGCAAAGAGCGCCTCGTGAGGTTAAACGAGGAAATGGATGACGTTATGATAGTCGTCTATGGAGTGGACCAGCTTGATCGTCCGACAGAGGTAAGCCTCATAAAGCGCAACCTACATCTGGTCGGTATGCTGCTTGATTATATCTCCAACGAGGACGATCTGTCCCAGGACGAGAGCGAAGAGTTAGAGCTAATAAGGCAAAGGGAGCGCAAGTTAAAACAGGCCAAAGAAAGGCTGAACCAACTGATGCTGGGGCTGGGCTCAAAGAGCTTTGACTTTGACGATCCTATAAATGTCCTTGGGGCGAGCGCCGCCATGTTCATGCTCTATACGACGGTTAACAGCCTTCTAATGGATCCTAATAACGACGGCACGAAGTACATGCTAAGGCAATTGCTACACCAGCTAAAAAGCATCCCCCAGAATTTTGCCCATATGGGTTTTGATTTTGAACCATTTCTGGACGCGTCTATCATAATGCACAGACATGGCCCGGCAATATCGCCTGCCCTCACCGCCAACCAACCAGTAGATCCGCACAGCATTCCCGGTAATGCACCCAATCATCCCCATGCACACCAGGGACCTGTACTCGACCCGGAATAAAGTCAGGCGATGATGTCAGGAAGAAGCTTACTTTCCGCCCGCAGGATTTCGTCTTTAAGCTGAAGCTTGCGTTTTTTCAGGCGTTGGATTTGCAGCATATCCGGGACGGACATCTGAGAAAGAGCCAGAATCGCATCGTCGAGATCGCGATGTTCTGCTTTAAGCGTAGCCAAGTATTCCCGTAATTTTTCCTGATCGCTCATAATTTTTCTTAACGGCTCGTTGTGCGCTGCATGAAAGACCCGCTCTGATAGCAGAAAAAAGCATTTCCCGCCATGCTTTGGTTAGCGGTATTTTAACCGAGGAAGCGTCGATACGCAAAAGTCCAGTCAAAATATGCAGATTTTGTATGTTTTAGTTATAAAATTTCTCATGTTTTGAGGTATAATCAGGGAGGTTCGGTAGGTGGAGAAACAACCCACGGGAGGTACATAATGGCCTTGATCCAACGCCTTGAGTCTCTGAGAAAACGGCACACGGAAATAGAAGACCGAATAGATGAAGAAGAATCCAGAATAGCTCCTGACGAAACGCTGTTACAGCAATTGAAGCGCGACAAGTTGCACATTAAAGACGAGATTACGCGCCTTTGCAGCGAACTGGAGGAAAAAGCAGCCTGAAAGGGAGCGACATAAAGATCGAATAATGTCCCGGCTCTGCCATAAATTGGCAGGGCCGGGATTTTTATTACATATACTACCTTGCCCATAGGAAGGTGATAACGGTAGTATGAGAAAAGCTTTTCCCCTCAAGGTCCTCCTCGCATGATAGAGCGAAACAATCCCCGCGTACCAACCCAGGAACTAGCGCTTGTCGATTATGTTGAGCGAATAGACCGGTTTCGCGCTGGACGAGTGGGCGTAAAAATAAATCTGTCGCAGTTAGCGACCCCCTACAGGCGCGAAAATTATATCCGCATCGCCAAAGAAACATTTGTGTCTGGGATAAAGATTTTTGACGGGCATCTGTTCGTAATGAAGAACTCAGACATAATCTTCATTGCCCGAAACGCTTCGTTTGCCGCTTTGGATCCGATTGTGAATCGCCTGCGCGTTTTATTCAGCGGCGATCCGTTGATACAATTCAACGATAACAGCGGCACGACTAAATTTTGCGACTGGTATAAAATTGAAACCGATTATGACTTGTTGCACGACACCGCAGAGAAATACCTCAAGCAGGCGGAAGAACATCGTTACGATCCCGATGCGGATATTGTCGTTGAAAACGAAAACCTTCTGACCCCTATCCGCCCCGAATTGCTGGCAAAACTGGAACTGGCTTTGGAAAAAGCCGATGTCTCAAACGTGGTGCGCCGTCAAACCGTGTGCACTCTATTCGAGGGCAAGCCGCCGCAGCCCTTGTTCGAAGAGCTGTATGTTTCCATAGAAGATCTTCAAAACATCACTACGCCCGGAGTCGACCTGCTGGCAAACCGCTGGCTGTTTCAGTATCTGACCCAGACGCTCGATAAGCGTGTAATCATGATGCTGATCCGAGACGGAGTGCGAGGCGATCGCCCATTCAGCCTAAATCTCAACGTGGCCACTATTTTATCGCCGGAATTTATGCGCTTTGAGGAAATAATCTCTCCTCAATTGCGAGGACGCCTGGTAATCGAGATGAACAAAATCGATGTGTTCTCGGACATGGGAGCATTTCTATTTGCGCGAGATTACCTGCGCGATCACGGCTTTCGCATATGTCTTGATGGTTTAACTCACCATACGCTGGCATATTACGACAGATCGCACCTCGGTTTTGACTTGATGAAGGTCTATTGGACGCCGGACAGCATCGATAATATGTTGCCTGAAATGATGCCAATGATACGCAACGTAGTGATGGAAGCCGGGCAAGCTCGCACTATTCTCTGCCGTTGTGAGAACGCGCATGCCGTCGATATTGGCCAACAGCTTGGGATCGTAATGTTCCAAGGTCGCCATGTTGAGCGCGTGCTGACTACCTATCGCAATTCCAACCTCACCGCTTCGGGAATGCCGTCAGTTTAGAATTTTGTAGCCTTGGCAACTCTGGTCTTGCTGGTGCAGACAGGAACATACGAGGTTTCTGAAGCCATAAGGCGCTGAACCTCTTCTGAAATCTGATTTGGCTTATAACTGGCAAAAGTCATAACTCTATCTCGCCGTTGAGCGCAGAACTCCGGCGCGGACGAGTTGGCGATATGCTGGCCGAATTCATTTCCCAGCCGAGTGCGAAGCTTATCAAGATGGGAAATGCCGTTTCCCTTATAATTGTTTTTGTAATACTCGATCATGGTGTGCTCTGCCTTGCGAAGAGCGTCCAGATTGTCGCGTGTAAATCCGGTATATGCCGCGACCAGGTCCTGCCCAATAGAGCTTTGCTTGCAGGTAACCGTTATAACCATAAGCTCGGAATGCAGCCGCAGAAGATGCTCGGCCTCCGCTTCGCTTGCGGAATAGCAGCTGTTACTGGCGGCGAAAGCCTGTAAAGGCATTGCCGCAAACATCGCTGTAAGAGCGACGAGTGCAATAAATCTCATGTTTATATCTCAATCGTCAGAGTGTTTGGATATGCGCTCGATTTC
The DNA here is from genome assembly GCA_028692635.1 of Alphaproteobacteria bacterium. GTDB lineage: Bacteria > Pseudomonadota > Alphaproteobacteria > UBA9219 > UBA9219 > JAQUWX01. The sequence continues at coordinate 25,100 of JAQUWX010000011.1, read as the reverse complement.
TTTCTGCACTAATCTGTCAACTATCTCCGGCAAATTCTGATCCAGCCATTCTTTAAGCATAGGCTTCATCAGCTCCATAACCATATTTTCCAAAGTTTTTGTCCCGCTTCCGATAGGCGTCATCGTCGTCGAGGCCAACCGTTCTGCCTGAACCACATTAGCTAAAGCCGCCAACGAAGTATTTACATTTTTTGTGACTTGATCTGACAAAATACTGTCTGCGGAAGCCGGTGGCTGGGCCTCCTCCAGAGATGACGGCATAGGTATCTCCTTGACCGGCGGCTTGGGCTCGTTGGGAACTGGCTGCGATACTGGTTCTGGCGGAGGCGGTGGAGGAGGAGTTGGTTCCACCACAGGAGTAGTTTCCGGTGCAGTAATATCAACAACCGATCCGTCTTCCTCGACCAATTGAGTCAATTCTATTACGTCTTCGCCATTTGCTGCGGGCACGACTTCGGGCTTGGGGATGTCTTCATCCGCAATTATCCTGCGTATGGAAGCGAGTATTTCTTCCATAGAAGGTTCGGGAGTAGCGCTAACTTCTTGTCCTTCGGCCATTTTTTCGAATCGCAGAGGTGGGGGAAAACGAGATGGCAAGTTTACCCTCTCGTGTATGCTTTGCAAGCTCTCTTGGTAGCATAAAGCACAAAAATTATATACCGATAAAGTCTTTTCTTTAAAAAGAGAATCGTAGGGCGGAAGCAAAATCCGGCAGTAAGCCTATGTTTGCGTTGAAAAGTGATCTGAAGTGAACGCTCCCATATATTTTCTTATAGAGCCTGGCCTCCCCTGGTGCCTGGGAACCAGGGTCTGGGCCGAATACGGAGACCATACGCCCACCCTCGGCCAGCTGCTCGAACAGGGAGTTTGGGAGCGCCTGGACCGATCCATTTAGAAAGATAACATCGTAAGGAGCCTCTGCCGGCCACCCCGAAACAGGATCGCCTGAGTGAACCGCAGCATTTTCTACGCCCAGATTTTGGAGATTTTTCAAAGCGTCATTCATAAGATTTTTGTCAGCCTCTACAGCCACAACCTGAAGAGCCAAAGCTGCGAGCACAGCCGTAGAGTATCCACTAGCCGGAGATATATCTAAAACGCGGTCAGTCTCTGAAATTCCGGCTTCCTGCATCAATCTAGCCATAACCATAGGAGCCATTAGATAACGATCATCTGCGACAAGCAAATCCCCATCGACATAAGCGACGCCGGAGAGATCGCGAGGCAAGAACATCTCACGAGGAATGTCCCCCATAGCAGACAGGATACGAGCATCCGTCACCCTATTGGGCCGAAGTTGAGACTTTACCATATTAACTCTGGCGGTCTCATAATTGAGGGGCAGCATGGGCATAAGCATATTAACTTTGTTAGAGTTATTAGCAGCAATATAACCCTTCTTGACCAGAGGCGCATAAAAATTCTACAAGTTACGCTCTTTATGAGGCGCGGTGGCAGAATGGCTATGTAGCGGACTGCAAATCCGTCTATGCCGGTTCGATTCCGGCCCGTGCCTCCATTAGGTTATTTTGAGACATCCCGTGATGTTCTAAAAATGGCTCAAAAGCTGGGTTTTCTACCTTCAGCAGGTTCATTACAATCCGACATCGTTTCACTAAATGGCGCCTTGAACGGCCACCCATTTGGTCACTCGGAAAGGTCGGACAATGAAACTATCAGATGCAAAACTCAGAAACGCTCAGCCCAAAGACAAAGAATATTCGATTTATGATGAGGACGGGCTTCATATCCTTATCAAGCCCATTGGCTCTAAGCTCTGGCGGTTCCGCTATACCTCAAACGGCAAAAGGCGGATCATGGGCCTTGGCCCCTATCCCCTCCTGTCCTTAGCTGAGGCACGCCAGAAACGGGATGAAGCCCGAAAGCTCGTCCTCCAAAACCTTGACCCCATAGAGGAACGCCACGCGGCGGCAACCAAGCAAGCCGCTGCCATAGCTGCCGCCACAGAAAACAGTTTTGAAAGCGTGGCGCGTCGCTGGCTGGATGTTCGCAAGGCGACCGAGGTGCATAAGATACGCTCCTTGCGACGGCTTGAGCTTTATGCCTTCCCCACGATGGGCGCACGTCCCATTCAAGAAATAACAACGCTTGAGATTGTGACCTGTCTTGAAACCGTCGAGCAACGCGGGGTCGTTGAAACAGCGCACCGCGTCAAACATATCGTCCAGCAAGTGTTTCGCTATGCTGTCCGGCGTGGGCATATCGTCCACAACCCCGCCGCCGATTTGCGGGACGTTCTTTCGTTCGTTCAAACGAAAAACTACTCCTGCATCCCTCCCTCGGAGTTGAAAGACCTTTTAACGGCGATTGATGCCTATGACGGCGACAACATGGTTCAGCTTGCCATCAAGCTGATGTCCCTGACATTCGTGCGAACAAATGAATTGATGGGCGCACGGTGGGACGAGTTTGATTGGGATCGCAATGAATGGCGCATCCCCGCCGACCGCATGAAGATGAAGCGGCCCCATGTCGTCCCGCTTGCGCGTCAAACGATTGCCGTTTTGGATGATCTGAAACGACTGACGGCAGAGCGTGAGTTTGTTTTCTATAAACACGCCAACTTCGACAAACACATGAGCAACGGCGCAATCCTGACCGCGCTGCGACGCATGGGATATAGTGGGCGCATGACGGGGCACGGCTTCCGCTCTCTCGCCAGCACGATTTTGAATGAGCAACGCAAGTATCATCCCGACGTGATAGAGAAACAGCTTGCCCATACGGATCAGAACCAAGTCCGCGCTGCTTACAATCGGGCGGACTATCTCATGGAACGAAAGGTCATGATGCAGGATTGGGCCGATTTCTTGGACAGCGTTCGCACAGAGGAAAAGGTTGTCCAACTTCGTTTCGGAACAAAATAAGCCGCAAGAAAAAGGGAAAGAAACCGACTTCTAAGACAAGCTGAACGTTATCGGACAAAGCTGGACAATTCTGGACAGAGTTAAAGAGAAAGCGAGAAATCCTCAATTTCCCTTTAAGATTCCATAGAGTCCTGCTAATGTCTGGACAGGGACAAAGCTCACACGCTCCCGCCACGCTCAGTCGTGCCGACGATGTTCGGGAAAATCAAAAGCAATCCATGGCTTTCTTTTTCGCGGCTTTCGTGTGGGATTTTCTAAACGTCCTATATCCAAGCCAAAAACAAGAAAGCTGAAACTTAACCAGCGACGGCATGCGCCGTCCTTTGCTTGGAGTATGAGCTATGTCTAACGAAAACAGCACAAATGAAACCGTCCTTCGTCCGAACGAAAGAATTCTTCGCATCCGCGATGTTCTCTATCGCACAGGGCTCAGCCGTTCCGTCTTTTATCTGCATGTGAAAGACGGAACCTTCCCCGCCCCTATCAAGATCGGAAAACGGTCTGTGGGATGGGCTGAAGGTCAAGTTCAGGCGTGGATCAATCAACAGATTGCACAAGTGCGGAAGTGAGGTGCAATCATGATATTCTGTGACTGGGTCACGGCTGACCTGCCCTATGAATGGAAAGAAAGGATTTCTGGTGGTTGGTTTGTCCAGTTTGATCGTGAAGATTATTTCACCAAAGAAACGGCCCGAAGGCTAAGTGTTAAAGGCGCAAACGGTTCAACCCTTGCTATTCGAACTCATGTTAACTTCAAGAAAAGGAAGCGGTTAGAGCTGTCGGGAAATCCGACAAAGTTTCTTCAGGGTCATAACGTGTTTGGATCAGGAGACCTTCTCTCCATCATGAACCAAACGTTAGACGTTCTGTGCGCGGGATGCTTTCCGACGTTGGAGGGATACTCTTCCGAGGAAATTGAAATCCTCGAAAGGGCCGATCACTTCGTTGGACAGGGGCCGTTTTATCAAGTCACGCCAACAGAAGAAGAGCGCAACCTATGGGCAAGAGGAAACTACAGGATCAGCCGAATTGACTTAACTGCAATGGTTGAACTCGCCTCCCGCGCAGAGGTTCGCGCTGTTCTTAACTCTCTCAGAGGAAGGGCAACCATTCACAGGCGCGGGTCAGGAAGCTGGTATGACGGGACGCTTTATTTTGGCCTGACAAATAAGGGAAGTCGTGCAACGCCTTGGATGCTTAAGGCGTATTGCAAGGCGGACGAAATGAAGCTGAACGAAGTTCCGAAAAACATTGATGACTTCGACAAGCCAAAGGCGGCGCGTGAATGGGGCGGCATTTTGCCGAAAGACATTCCGCACAGGGATGAGCTCTGCGCTTGGGCTGATAACAAACTTCGCGTTGAACTAACGCTCAGGACAGCGGCCCTCAGAAAGCACGGCTTGCAATGGGCGCATAGCTGGTCACAAACAATCGCGAATGAAGTCTTCAAAAGCTATCTGAAGCAAATGAACATTGGCGGGATTGTTTGTGACGCTGTCGAGGACAATCCCTCTTTGTCCTTGAGCCTTCGCCGGACGTTCAGCGAGTGGAAACGCGGGGTCGATGTGCGGCAATATATGAACCGTCAAACGTTCAGTCGCCATCGCAAGGAGATTTTGGACATAACCGGATGTGACATATCCGGCGACCCATTGACCGAGGCCCCGCGCCTTGATCTGCAAAAAATCTTGATTGATAAAATCTCTCCGGCTCCCATTCCCGCGTGGGCGTTGGGTGAGACTGAGGACATACCGTTTTGAGACCTTGCCGGACGTTGGGGGCTGGCCTCTCGGCCTTCCCTTTCGCACGGTGAGCAAAACGGCACAGATAGAGGGCGCGGCGGCCTGAGCCGCGCTCCTTTTTTACCTTGCAGGGGGTGGGCGCGGACTATCCGCCAGAGCCCAAGGTTGGCAGGGGGTCGGCAAAGACCCCCTCGGATTTCCCATTTGCCGCTGCATTCGTCCTGTTGGTTTTTGGGGCAGAGCTTCCTGCCGCCCCGCCCCCCTCGCTCTACGCTTGCCTGTGGCTTCAATTTGAAGGCTGGCGGCGACGCGGGGCTCCGCCGCGCTTCAGCGCGGCGGGTCGCGAGCAAGCCGAGCCAGAAAGTGCAGGGTCAGTAACACTGCACTTTCTGTAACAGAATGAGACACTAACGATGTGATTAAATCTATGGACACAAGAAATACTTGTGCCTAATCTGACAATGATTGGCAACCCAAGCAACCATATCGCTTTGGCTCTACTATTAGGACATCAATCGGAGGAGCCACCTTGCTTTCCCTTAAAAGACTTTTCTCCTTTAAAAAGGCAAATGCACATCCTGCCGGAGCTGTTGCCAGAGAAAAATCAGTCTCAGATATGGCCTGTGATTTTTCTTACTTAAGCCAAATACTCTCCACAACCACTTACCTGCCTATTTGTGAAAAATTTTCTTGTGCAAGAAACATTCGCCCGCAAGACTGGGACTTTTTTGTAACTGTTGTTTCAGTTTATTTTTATATTCACAAACTGAAATCGTCAGGGTTATCGATAGACGAACAGACCGAAGCTTTTACCAAGAACTGCTCAGTTTTTGCCGAAAAGAACCCTAGATTTGACTTGTGTTTAAATAACTTACTTCAATTTCTCAGCCCCAAAAAAGGGGACATTGCGGCAGAAGACATTGGGTTTTGGCTATCGGCAAACTTATTTAATAAAACAGCTGATGAGATAAAAAAGGAAGAACTCGAAGTTGGAATTGCAACCACAAAATTAGTATATGCCTCTCTATAAAACCAGCTCAGCCACCCGCACAGACACTTGACTTTGTCCTGTAGGATCAATAAGTTGGGCTTATCAGTTGTCGAATTGTTTTGAACACTGAAGGCCCGTGCCTCCATAAGGTTTGCTTATTCGTGAAACGAATTAGCAAACCTTATGTCCGCCATGGTGCAAAGCACAACGGCGGACCGGCGCCGCTTACAAAATCACACGCCCCGCAAGCTTTATAAATTCTTATGCCAAACGAAGATACGCTGTTGACGCAGCTCACCCTTCCTCCCCACTTTTTGCGGGAAAATTTGTGTATAATTATACACAATAAAACTTGACTCCATACATATTATTGTGTATATTTATACACAATAAAGAGGATTAGATGAACAGCCGCAAAATCATAAAGATTATAGAAAAAGATGGGTGGTTCTTGGTTGCGACGAAGGGGTCACACCACCAATTTAAGCACCCGACCAAGACGGGACGTGTGACAGTCCCCCACCCCAAGAAAGACCTGCCACGCGGCACAGTGAAGTCAATAATGAAGCAAGCAAGAATTAAATAATGAAGGAGGTTGCCATGAATCGTTATATCGCTCTAATCCATAAGGATGAAGAATCCGACTATGGCATCATGTTTCCAGACTTTCCTGGTTGCGTCTCGGTTGCAGATACGGTGGAAGATGCCGTTTTAGCTGGGCGCGAGGCTTTAGCCTTTCACGTCGAGGGAATGAGGCAGGATGGCGAGTCCATTCCCGCACCGCGCACCTTGGAAGAAATAAAGGAAGATAGCGAAGACTGGGTGGACTGGGACGGAGCTGTCGCTGTTCTAATTCCACTATTGCCTTCAAAAGGACAAGCCGTTCGCGTCAATGTGAACATTGATAAAAATTTATTAGCCGCTGCCGATGCTGCCGCCGAACGCTCTAATCAGACCCGTAGCGCGTTTATATCTCGCGCCCTTGAAACGGCTCTTGGCGCATAAGAGCGCATAAAAGCATGGTGCGAAGCACGATGGCGGACTGGCGCCGCTTACAGAGTCACCCCCCCACCTTAACCATTAATTTTTTTTGAAACTATTTGAGAAATCCCCTAGCGAGAGCCTAGGCTAGGCATGAAAATTTGAACGATCCATTTTAAAAAACATTATATTCAAGGAATAATCGCAATGGTGCTTCTGATATCAAAAGTAAAGCCTATAGCATCCGTATGGGGCGATATTGATTACAGCCATCTCATAGCGGACATTTATACCACGCACGATGGAAGACTTATTCGGCTTCCTTTGGATGGCGATAAATATAACTACAAAATAGCGACTGAAATCCCTAAAAGTCACCCTGTGCGATCGATGTTGGATAAGGTGGACCAACCCGGCGGCATTCAAATTAGTGCCAGCGAGGAAGGCCCTCTTGGTCCAAAGGCTAGTGATTACGACGTCATGCAGATACAGGAAGCCCTTGCTTTGAAGCAGCAAAACAAAAAGTCGAAAGCCGCAGGCCCAACCTTTTAGTTAGAAAAACAACCCAAAGGGAATTATTTAACTTCCAAAGCCGAGCTTAAGAGAAGCTGCATTATAGCGCTGTCCGGGAGTTTTGCGTTCCAAAAGAGCTATTTGATCCCCATGCTCGCCCATTTGTTGGTCAAGCCAGTCGAGCGTTGCTCTTTCTTTTTTCTTCATATTGGAGATGTCCAAAATTTTCTCGGGAAACTTAATTTCTGACAACGCAGGATGCTGTGCGAGAATTTCTTCTCCCAAAACTTTGCAGAACGCAGCGACATTAGCATCCAAAGTTTCCAGCCCTCTTTCTTTCATGATGGGGATAAGAAATAATCTGATTTTTCTTTCACTTTCCAGCGGCACACCTGTGGTGCATGTAAGAGCGATACCCAATGGAATTTTTCTCACAATATTTTCCATAATTTATTTTCCTATCTTGACCTGACCCGAGGAGCCAAATTAGAAAGATATGTGTTGGTTAATACAAGAAAAAATGAGCGCTATTCAGAGCGCTTGACGTTATTGTTCGGGGCCAATAAGTTAACCATATGCGTCGCACAACCCATCTTTTCCCCCTCCTCTCCATTTTGCTACTTTTGATTGTGGCGGGGTGCGCTATGCAGCGAGCCAAGGATGCCGAAGGCGTGCAACAAAAAATGATAGGCATGACGCGTGAGCAGATTTTCACATGCATGGGTTTGCCAAAGCGCAAGGGCATAGAGGGCAGCACTGAAATTTGGTCCTATAAATCCGGCAACGACCACTCTGAAAAGACGAAGAGCAGCGCTTCGCTGGGAGCCAAAAAATCGATAGCGCAAAGCGCCATCACCGACACATTCAGCGCTGCGATAGGCGCAGGAGAAGACGTTTACGAAAAGCGCTTTTGCGTTATCGACGTGATAATGACCAACGGAATTGTAAGAACCGTAAACTACAGCGGCCCAACCGGCGGCTTCCTAACCGAAGACGAGCAATGCGCATACGCGACCAGGAACTGCATGTAGTTAGAATGAATTATAAGCTAGGGCCATTTGGCGCCGGAGAAATGACGTGAGCCGAAGTATGTAGTCTGACATATCTTAGCTTGCCGCACATTTGTGCAGTAGCATGAACAAAATCCATTATAGGATTACTTGTTTTTCCTCTATCAAGAGGAGCCTGCATTAGAGTGCTTAATTCAATATTTCCAGCATGGTGATTTCTGCGCATGTCTTCATATGCTTTGTTTTTTGGCGAGAGTTCTGCATAACCATACAAAGCGGTTTTAGCACCGGATTGTTTAGCCCAGAATTTATTTCCATAATCTGCATGCCACGGCTCTTCAGGAAAGAAAGTAAATCCTACAGAGTTCATGACATTATAAAGCAGGCGCCTATTTTTAAGCGGCTCCACTTCCTCTGGGGAAATTCGACCATTTTCCAGCTTCTCTTCATAATAACGAAGAGCTGTTTTAGGGGCGCCAGTCTCATCTACGGCGACCTCATCGAAAGCTACCCCCATATCCAGTGTCTGGCTTTTTTCGCGCAAAAGCTGATGGCGACGCATTTCGATTTTATAGACTTCATGCCAGCGCGATTTATCAGATGCAATTTTCCTTAATTTTTTAGTCAGCCCTTGTAATTCTTTCCATGCATCCGGTTCAAATTTCACTACAGTAAGATCGACGGAGCCGCCAGTCATATGGGGAGAATTTGCCCGGGATGGTTGAGAAACATAATCTTGGGTTTTCTCAATGGCCACCTCTTCGCTGAGATTGAAAGGATGAGACATAAGAGCATTTTTGAAATGTTCGAATAAAGAGCTTTGCACTTTTTCAGTGCGTAGGGTGTCCAATAAAAGGAACGCATGTCCCGGAGGTAGCATTTTGCTGGCTTTTGCAAGACGCTTAGCAACGCCTTCTCTCACAAAACTTGTAATCAGCGCGCCATCCAGTTCTCCCGTTTTGTATGGAGATGTATTGCGTTCGCCATAATAAATTCCATCCGAAAATAAATCTGGATAATCGGAGAATATTCCCACAGGAACCAAAGGCTCATTGAACGATGCGCCTTTTTCATCAATAGGCGTTTCTTTCCATCCGGCCATGGGCTTCGACTGAGGAATGGGATTGTCATATCCCTTACCCGCAATTTTTTCTGCAAAATTTTTAAACAAAGAGAGCATATTTTCCGCTCCACATAGCAATATACCTGTATCCATATGCTACCATGGATATAGCAAATCATAATTTAGATATGATTACTTTCAGTGGATATTGTGGTTACTAATTAGTTAAGTTTTCTTGTAAAGCGCCTCCGCCCTCTTCTCGAAAGCCGACACCATCTTATTGAATGCTTTGTTAAAAAACACCTCCATCAGCGCTCCTAAAAGCGTAGAGCGCAGAGCGAAGTCCACATAAAACTCTACCTCACAGCCACCGGTTTTGGTTGAAGTAAAGCGCCATTCGTTTTTAAGGCGCTTTAAAGCCCCTCCTCCATAACTTACGGATATAAGCTCTGGCTTTTTCATCTCTACGATGGAGGTGAATTTCTCTCGCAGTCCTCTGTATCCGATTATAAGATCTGCTGACACTATATTTTTCTTTTTGCTGTTTATTCGGGCGTTCAGGCACCACGGCAGAAATTCGGGATAGCGCTCTATATCCGCCACAAGGTCGAACATCTGGGTCGAAGTGAATGGCAAGATGCGTCTGTCGGAATGTTCGGGCATATTTAAAGGACATGATTCGAGATATGAATACCGCATTCTATCATAAAATAGCGATATTTAGTAAAATCGTGCTTGTCGTGGAGGCGATACGCTGGCAATCCTATTGTCATGTTGTTTCAGGGTCATAGTGTGCGGTCTTACATGAAGGCAAAACGCGTCGCGTTACTGTGCGCGGTTGCGCTTGCCGTTGTGATGACATCTCCGGCTATGGCGGAACCCGTTAAGAAGAAGCGCATACCTGTCTTGCTCCAATCGGATCAGCTTTTGTACGACCAGGAAGCGAACACCACCACAGCGCAAGGCCACGTTGAACTTATGCGCGACGGCCAGATTCTGCGAGCGGACAAAATAGTCTATAATAAAAACACCGATGTCGTGAAAGCTTACGGTCACGTCACGTTGCTGCAATCGACTGGAGATGTCTTGTTCGCCGAGGAAGCTGAACTGACCAGCGACATGGCGCAGGGGTTCATGGAAAAAATCGGCATAGTGTTTATCGATGGCTCACGCCTGGCCGCTGCGGACGCAAGGCGTTATGGCGGCAGATATTTGATTGCGGATCGTGGCCTTTACACAGCTTGTAAAGTTTGCGCAAGCAACCCGGAGGATCCTCCTTTGTGGCAGATACGCGCAAAGCGCATTACGGACGATGGCGAAAAGAAAAACGTGATGTATCGGGATGCCGTTATTGAGTTTGCGGGAGTGCCCGTATTTTACACTCCGTACTTTTCCCATCCTGAACCGTCTGTAAAACAGCGTCAGGGCTTTTTATCTCCAACGGGCGGAGGCTCGCAGAACCTGGGGAGCTTCGCCAAAGTCCCATATTATTTTGTCTTCGATCAGAATTCCGACATGACACTCGCGCCTACGTTCAGCAGTAATGACGGGCTTCAGGTTGCGAACGAATTTCGCCATCGCTTCGGCAACGCAAGCATTCGGGTAAACAGCAGCTTTGCCTATACCGATCTGGTAAGCGATCAGGGCGTTGATAAAGGAAAACAACTGCGCGGCAATGTATTTGGCGATGCGGTTTATAATATAGATAAAAAATGGCGCACCGGAGGTGTCTTGGCGCTGACAACGGATAAAAGCTATCTCTCTCGCTACAGCATCGCGCATGAAGACGTTCTGGTTAACCGTGGATATGTTGAAAATTTTGAAGGCCGAAATTACGGCGCAACCAACTTTTACTATTTCCAGGATTTACGCCCTGGCTCACGGCTAAAGGAGCCCATAATCGCGCCGGAAGTGCGCTATAGCATGCTTGGAGAGCCAGGAAAGACTCTTGGTGGCCGCTGGTCATTGGACAGCGGTTTTTTGATGACCTCGCGCAAACGAGACGTAGCTATAGAGCAGCAAGGTCCTGACACAAGACGTCTGTCGCTAAGCGGCGGCTGGGAACGAGAGCTGGTTTCCTCGACGGGATTTTTGACGGACATTTCGGCTTTGATGCGCACCGATGCTTATTGGGCGGACAATGTGACCGATCCTAATAACTCTATGCTGCATCATCAGAACGTGACTGACGCTCGTCCGTTTGCTCAGGGTAGCGTTACGCTAAGATATCCTTTGGGTCGCCGTGGAGACGGATATCAACAGCTTGTGGAGCCTATCGTTCAATTGACGGTCGCTCCGAACATGCCCAAAAGCCCGCTATTACCTAACGAAGACAGCCTTGATGTTGAGTTTGACGAGACAAACCTATTTGCTTCAAATCGCTTTACCGGAATAGATCGCCTTGAGGGAGGCACTCGCACAAGTTACGGCGTTCGCCAAACTCTAATAGCTGACGGAGGCGGACGCATTGAGCTTATGGCGGGACAAAGCTATCGCATGAAGGAGAACGACCAGTTTAAAATGGAGTCCGGCATTCGGGACAAATTGTCGGATTATGTCGGAAGGATAGATTTCCAGCCTGTGCCGTGGTTCGATATGAATTATGGATTCATGCTTGATAAAGATACCTTCTCTCCCAAGCGCCACGCCTTAAGAGGCAACGTCGGAAATCCAATATTCCGTCCTTTTGTGAATTATCTTTCTATCGATCAAACGACAGTGGGAACTGCTACCAACTCTCTGGAAGAAATAACCGGAGGGTTTTCCTCTACGTTTTACAAGTACTACACGGTCGTTGTATCGCAGAAGAACGCTATGCGCCCCACGTCTGGTCCACGTCTTACAAGCATATCGGCTGATTACGCGGATGAGTGCTTCCTGTTTGGCCTGACTGCGCAGAGAGATCACACGGTCAGAGCCGACTTGTCCTCCGGCGACACTATAATCTTCCATTTCTACATGAAGAACATCGGCGGAATGCAGTCGAGCACGATATCGACCAGCCCGACCGCTAACAACTAAGTCAAATATATCAGAGCTTCATCGAAGCTTTTGACGACCTTCACCTGAGATGCTTTTTCTTTCATCGACGCTATTTCTTTGAGAACGTCAGGGGTATCGGCATAGTTTTTGTCGATGAACGGACTATCTGGCAAAAACCACAAATTAAGGCCGACTCTGGCGTTCAGACCGGCGCGTATATCGCTGACCTTATCTCCGATCATGATCGAGCGGGTAAGATCGACTCCCAGCTTTTTTGCTGCCCTTAAAATCATCCCAGGATTTGGTTTTCTGTCTGGATGATTGTCGTCGATCTCAAAGCAATTTTCCATCAAAGCTATGTTGATTTTATTAGCCTTAAACTCGCCTATTATGTGCTTTTCCAAGGCGCAATAATCATCCATCGTGAAGTGGCCTTTCTTCACGCCTGATTGATTGGAAACGATTGCAAGAAGAAACCCCTTCTCTTCCGCTTTACGCAGAAAATCGAAAATCCCTTCCGAGAATTTGAAACGCTCGACGGTTCCGACATAGCCGAAATCCCAGTTAATGACGCCGTCACGATCCAAAAACAGGCAACGCGAACGATCACTCATTATAGTCTATTTCTTAAAAATAGATTCAGGATCGAGATTAGGTCTGTAGGAAGTATCCTCCTGCTCTACCTCTATCTCGACCTCAATTTCTTCCTGAGGAACTGGGGCGGGCGGCAAAGGTTCATCTACAATTCCGGCAGCCTTACGCTCGCGAATGACGCGGCGCTGAGCGCGTTTCAGTGCGGAATCCAAATCGGATTGCTTGCATAATCCTACGAGAACCGGATTGCGAGGCTTGATATTGCTGGAGTTCCAGTGGCTACGATCGCGCACCTTCTCGATAGTATCTTTAGTAGTGCCCAACAACCGAGCTATCTGCGCATCCAGCAACTCAGGATGGCTTTTTATCAAATAGGCAATAGCGTCCGGCTTATCGGCGCGCTTTGACACGGGAGTGTACCGTGGTCCCTTAGATCTTGCGACGGGCTGGGGCAGATCGCTGCGCACCATTTTCAGCTTGGCGCGAGAGTCATTCTCGCAGCGCTTGATTTCTTCGGCAACGAGCTGGCCGTTGATAACGGGATCAAGTCCCATAATCCCAGTAGCCACTTCGCCATCGGCGATAGCTTGAACTTCCAGTTTATGCAGGCCGCAGAAATCGCCGATCTGTTCGAATGTCAGAGCGGTATTTTCCACCAACCAAACGGCGGTTGCTTTTGGCATCAAAGGCATCGGCATAGCGTTCTCCTAAAATTATTCCACGGCTTATCAGCTTCCGGCCACGCGAAGCGACCGGACGATCCGAGAGCCATATTTTTCTGGATCGATTAAAGTGAGACCGGGCATATGTACCCAGAGCTCCAGCCGTCACCTTTGCCGTAGATTTTACCTATATGCGCAGGAGATTCCATTGTTTTATGCGAATCAGCCGCATATTTATTGTATTGCTATATATATCAATAAGTTGGAGTTAATCCTCGATTTTTCCACAGCCCTTTATGGGAGGAGCCTCCAGCTTCGGGCCTCTAAGGGTAGAAGGATCAACCTGTGAGGAAGCGGATTCCATGTTTCTGCCCAGAGCGTTATGGTTTTTGCTCAACGGATATTCCTTATTGTGAGTAAGAGCAGGCTTGCTTTTGTTTATATTGCTTTTTGCCGCAGCCAAGACATTGCCTGGGGCGATGCCTAAGCACAAGCAAACCGTAATGGCGATTAGACGTCCGATCATGTGACTTCCTCCTGTATTTGTGGTAAAGCATACACCAGACCGCAACCTTTGTCCCTATGCTACCGACATGATAGATATCGATGAATTAGAACCCCGCAAAAGCGCCGCAAAGCCGCTCGATATGCAGCAAATGTCCATTGGCGAGCTTAGAGAATACATTGATTATCTTAAAGCTGAAATTGCCTTGGCGCAAAGCGCCATTGACAAAAAAGAAGCTCACAGAAGCGGAATCGAAAATCTTTTTAAGATATAGCGCACAACTTCAGCTTAAAATCCTCATAGCCAAACCTGCGCACAATTTCATAGCGCCCGTCTTCATGTAAAACGGCAAGGTCCGGCAACGGAGTGCCGTTAAAGCTGTTATTCTTAACGAAGCTGTATTGCATCATATCGGTGAAAACCAGCTTATCGCCCGCTTTTAATGGAGTGGAAAACGAATAAGTTCCGATAATATCGCCCGTCATGCAGGTTTTTCCGCCAAGCACATATGTATGAGGATATGCCCCCGCTTCTCCTGCTCCGAAAATTTCCGGAGTATATGGGACTTCAAGAACGTCAGGCATATGACACGCCGCAGAAGTATCAAGAACGGCGATCTCGCAGGCGTTATAAAGAACGTCAAGAACGGTGGAAACCAGGTATCCTGCATTGCGGACAAGCCCACTGCCCGGCTCTATCGCAACCCCAACATGGGGATACGAAGCGCGGAAATCGTTTAGCGCTTTTATAAGAACGTCAACGTCATATCCCGGATCGTTTATAAAATGGCCTCCGCCGAAGTTCACCTCTTTGACGCGTCGGATATACTTGCCGAATTCCTTGCCCACATGCTCAATAAGGCCAAGCGATCCGTCATGAAGCGCTTCGCACAAAGCATGAGCATGAAGAATATCGATATCGTCCCAGGGCAGACCGTCCAGCTGCTCCTTTATGACTCCAAATCTCGAATTGGGAGCGCACGGATCATAAAGATGGCCGCCCAAAGTAGCTTTTGAATATCCAGGATTAATCCTGATGCCTATTTTTTTATTTGGTCCAGCCGCACGAACTATCGGAGAAAATCTTTTTATCTGATCGATAGAATTGAAATAAATGTTATCCGAGAATTTTAGCAGCTCAACCACTTCGCCTTCGGTATAAGCTGGGGAATAAACATGAACTTCTTTACTGAAAGTCTCAAACCCAAGCCTGGCCTCATAAAGCCCGCTGGCTGTAGTCCCATCCAGATAATCGCGCATGATAGGAAACACTGCCGGCATGGCAAATGATTTAGTCGCAAGAAGGACTTTGCACTTGGCCTCTGTGCGCACGCGATCAGCCACGATCATGTTCCTCTTTAACAAAGAAACATCCATCACATAGGCTGGCGTATCTATCTTATTAAGCGCCGCTTTTAAATTTAAAGGCAATTCTGGCATTAAGAAACTACCGAGAACAAATCTTTCTGGTCGCTTTCTTTCAGCTCTTTAACGGTCCACGGCAAGCCGCGCTTTGCGACTTCCTCAAGGAAGGGAACAGGAGGAAGCTCTTCGACGTTAAACACGCCCTTGCCGCTCCACAGCCCTTTAAGGACCATCTTCGCGCCAACCATGGCAGGAACGCCTGTTGTATAGGAAACAGCCTGAGAATTGATTTCCTGACTGCATTCTGCGTGATCGCAAACATTATAAATTATATAAGAAACCTTTTTGCCGTCCTTCACTCCGCGCAGAATAGCGCCGATAGAAGTTTTGCCTGTATAATTCTCCGCCAACGATGATGGCTCTGGCAGCAGGGTTTTAAGGAATTGCAGAGGAATAATCTCAACCCCATTATGAATGACAGGATCGATGCGAGTCATCCCGACGTTCTGAAGCACCTCAAGATGCTTGATATAGTTATCCGAGAACGTCATCCAGAATCGAATTTGCTTTAACCCGCGAATATTCTGAACCAGAGACTCCTCTTCCTCATGGTACAGCAGGAAAGACTTGCGAGCGCCGACCTCGGGATAATCGACCATGCACGAGACGCTCAACGGATCGACCTCTATCCACTTTCCGTCTTTCCAGTATTTACCGCGCTGAGTTACTTCGCGGATATTGATCTCGGGGTTAAAATTAGTGGCAAACGCCTTGCCATGATTGCCGTCATTGCAATCTACGATGTCAATTGTGAGAATGTCGTCGAATAATTTCTGCTGAGCATAAGCGCAATATATACTGATAACGCCGGGATCGAAACCGCAGCCAAGCACAGCCATAATGCCCTTTTCACGAAAACGGTCTTGGTATGCCCATTGCCACTTATAACTGAACTTGGCCTCGTCCTTAGGCTCATAGTTGGCAGTATCCAAATAATGAGTTTTAGTCGCCAGGCAGGCGTCCATTATAGAAATATCCTGATATGGCAGAGCCATATTTACAACGATATCTGGATTTTGCTCTTCGATAAGTTTGATAACTTGTGCCGTATCGTCGGCATCTATCTGCGAGATAGTTATTTCAGATTTACAATCCTGCTGAACTTTACGGCATTTTTCCAGCGTGCGCGAAGCCAGATGGATTTTTTTAAACGTATCTCTATCCATGGCGCATTTTTTGGCGACAACAGAACCAGCTGCGCCTGCCCCTATGATAAGAATGCTATCCATGGATAAATCCTCCTTATGTGCCCGACTAAACAAAGGATATCATTAAGATTTGTGCTCCCATAGCACAAGAATTATTTTGATTTGATGGCATCCAGAACAAAGATTCTCAAAGCGCTGGACAGATTATTTTGCCTTGAAGCATCGACCTTGGCAATGAGCTGATTGACAGAAACGCCTTTTTTCTCAGCAATAGCCTTAAGCTCGTCCCAGAATTCCTTTTCAAGAGAAACGCTGGTGCGATGCTTGGTTATAGTGACCGAGCGCTTTATAACGCTGCTTTTTTCTGGCGCGGTATCTGTCACAGAGCTTGCCTTTTGGAATATATTTGACATTTTGCAACTCTGGCAGAATCCTGCCCCTCAAGTCAAATGAGCGCTGAATTGCCATTTCATAAGAAAGTCGGCCCCATGAAACTCTATGCAGCATTAATAATAGCTGTCGCATTCACCTTTTCTCCGGCATATGCCGAAGAAAGCGCCGATCTGTTTGGATCTCCGATGGTTGAAGAGTCCGGTCAAATGACTCTCGACGGAGTAAGGATTGATTTTTGGGGAATACATGCTCTTGCCGGAGATCAGCAGTGCTGGACGATGGATGAGAAGCCGTGGCCATGCGGAGAGCATGCCAGCACAGCATTAAAGCATTATGTTTCAGGCAAACTCGTGCGCTGTAAAATCAAAGAGACGGCAAACAAAAATAAAACATTCGCTCAATGCTTTTTCGACAGCGATGACAAAACGCATGATATAGCGCGTTATTTGGTATCAAACGGATGGGCGATGGATAATTCCGAACAATCGCTGGGCCTGTATGAAAACGATGAGCAGGAAGCCAGGCACAAAAGACGAGCAATATGGACCAGCCGATTTCAAACCGCAGAGGATTGGAGAAACGGCATAGATCGTTATATAAAATATGAAATGGAACCAGAGCCGGATTCCGAAAAAAGCGCTGAAGTCACTAAGATTGCGCCCCCTACCCCTGTAATCGTTCAGCCCGTAATCGTTGTAATCAAAGAGCGCGATAAAAAGCGGCATAAATCGGAGAAAAAGGACGACCTTTCTTCTACGGCGACAACTGAAGAAGTTGATTCATCCATCAAAAACACCGATGTGTACCTAAAAGCGCGTGAAAGAGAGATGGAAGATCTGGCAAAAAAGGAAGAAAACGCGAAGATTCTCCAATAAGGGATAGCTTTACTTTCCTGATTCATCGCGCAAGCCAAGTTGGTAACCATATTTTCCGACAAAAAAACCATAAAAAATCCGATATTTTTGCCTGAGTTTTTTATTTAAAAAATGGCTCAAAACAAGGTGTTTGCGCATGTATTCATGAGCGATAAAATCATCGTTTCGACTTATCAACAAAATTTTATCAAGTGTTCATAAAAAATTATAAATTTTCCTATAGACAGACAGCACTCGAATCGATAGATTGCGCTCCATCGGCGGTCAACCCGACCTGCCGGTAGCTATCTTATTGACACTGCGGCATGTCCGGTCGTCAATGCCAAGCGTAAGCAAGCTTGGCGACCAGAGTATGTCGCTTTTTCATTGGGATAGAGCGGGTTGCTAGATTTAGTTAATCCAAGTTCTTGGACATCGTAAATTAGAATGAGAAGGGATGCGCAGGCGGCGATCCGCGGTGGGAAGCATTTGACCTTAGGGTTATTTTGTTTCTGGCTGGGGATATCCAACAGCCACTCTATTAATCAGCGATGGTCGATAGATTGGTTTTCGGTTTTGTCCGTTACGCATCCTTAAGTCGACAAGTTCAATACGTTTCTACCTGATCGATGAGCAATCGTAGGTTAGGTGGAGAAAAATTATTAAAGTAAGTAATGAGTATGAGAACCCTCGAATAAGGTTTTGCTTCGGCAAAGCTAAGTGGTTTTATGAAGTACAACTTAAAACCAAATTCAACTTGAGAGTTTGATCATGGCTCAGAACGAACGCTGGCGGCAGGCTTAACACATGCAAGTCGAACGGATGTAGCAATACATTAGTGGCGCACGGGAGAGTAACGCGTGGGAACCTACCCTTTGGTTCGGGATAACGTCGGGAAACTGACGCTAATACCGGATAATCCCTATGGGGCAAAGATTTATTGCCGAAGGATGGGCCCGCGTTGGATTAGCTAGTTGGTGAGGTAATGGCTCACCAAGGCTACGATCTATAGCTGATCTGAGAGGATGATCAGCCTCACTGGGACTGAGACACGGCCCAGACTCCTACGGGAGGCAGCAGTGGGGAATATTGGACAATGGGGGAAACCCTGATCCAGCCATGCCGCGTGAGTGATGAAGGCCTTCGGGTTGTAAAGCTCTTTTGGTAGGGACGATGATGACGGTACCTACAGAATAAGCTCCGGCTAACTTCGTGCCAGCAGCCGCGGTAATACGAAGGGAGCTAGCGTTGTTCGGAGTTACTGGGCGTAAAGGGCGCGTAGGCGGTTTAGTTAGTCAGATGTGAAAGCCCTGGGCTCAACCCAGGAATAGCGTTTGATACTGCTAAGCTTGAATTCGGGAGAGGTGAGTGGAATTCCCAGTGTAGAGGTGAAATTCGTAGAGATTGGGAAGAACATCCGTGGCGAAGGCGGCTCACTGGACCGACATTGACGCTGAGGCGCGAAAGCGTGGGGAGCAAACAGGATTAGATACCCTGGTAGTCCACGCCGTAAACGATGTATGCTAGACGTCAGAAGGCTTAGCTTTTTGGTGTCGCAGCTAACGCAATAAGCATACCGCCTGGGGAGTACGGCCGCAAGGTTGAAACTCAAATGAATTGACGGGGGCCCGCACAAGCGGTGGAGTATGTGGTTTAATTCGACGCAACGCGAAGAACCTTACCAGCTCTTGACATGTGAAGTATGGATTTGAGAGATCAAGTCCTTCGGTTCGGCCGGCTTCAACACAGGTGCTGCATGGCTGTCGTCAGCTCGTGTCGTGAGATGTTGGGTTAAGTCCCGCAACGAGCGCAACCCTCATCTTCAGTTGCCCCCGGGTAAGGCCGGGCACTCTGAAGAAACCGCCGGTGACAAGCCGGAGGAAGGCGGGGATGACGTCAAGTCCTCATGGCCCTTACGGGCTGGGCTACACACGTACTACAATGGTGGTGACAGTGGGCTGCGAAGGAGCGATCCGGAGCCAATCCCCAAAAGCCATCTCAGTTCAGATTGCACTCTGCAACTCGAGTGCATGAAGTTGGAATCGCTAGTAATCGTGGATCAGCATGCCACGGTGAATACGTTCCCGGGCCTTGTACACACCGCCCGTCACGCCATGGGAGTTGGTTTTACCTGAAGTCGGTGAGCTAACCGCAAGGAAGCAGCCGACCACGGCAAGGTCAATGACTGGGGCGAAGTCGTAACAAGGTAGCCGTAGGGGAACCTGCGGCTGGATCACCTCCTTTCTAAGGATTCAGATGTCAGAATTCAGGCATCAGAAAACAGCAATGTTTTTTGTACCTATTCTCATCATGAACTTAGGTATGATATTCCGTACTGCATATGATTTAACCTATTGTATGTGATACCAGGTCGCCGTCGGCGCATCCCTTCTCCGGAAACCAGATCAGATTACAATGATTGAGATATCTTTGTGATTTGTCCTCTGAATGGGCTTGTAGCTCAGCTGGTTAGAGCGCGCGCTTGATAAGCGTGAGGTCGTAAGTTCAAATCTTACCAGGCCCACCATTAGTTTTGCTTATGAGCGCAGCGAATTAGCAAAGCTTATGTCCGCCGAAGCTGCGAAGCAGCGAAGGTGGACCGCCCGAATTAAGAGCACAATCTTTAAGGGGCTGTAGCTCAGCTGGGAGAGCACGTGCTTTGCAAGCATGAGGTCGTCGGTTCGATCCCGATCAGCTCCACCATTATTTGGTGTAGAGCTTTAGGATTAGAACTACAGAGAGTTTCCGGAAAAGGATAAAAAGTTTCCGCTCCACTCTAAGGGGTGCGGCGGAAGTTCTTGTACATGGTGAATATGATTTGTGATTGATCAACAAAGTTGTTGTGATGACAGCGATGTTGGTCGAATTGAAAGCGTTTTATTACGCCTGATACTTCTTGGCTGCCGAGCTAAGAGGAATCGCGGGAGGCGTAATAGAACAAATCGGAAGTTTGTCATGGACACGGTTCAGCCCTCGTTTACCGATGAGGGCAGCGATCATCCCGAAGATGGTCGAGGACAAAATATGTCAGCTCCATGATTAGATTGAACCTCCCTTCCCTGTCCTTTGTGTTCAATAAAAAAGGTGGGATAGACGAAGAAGGTTCCAAAAAAAATCTGACTTCTGATAAGGATCAAGCATGACAAGAGCATTTGGTGGATGCCTTGGCACTGAGAGGCGATGAAGGACGTAATACGCTGCGATAAGTTCTGGGGAGTTGCGAATAGACTTTGATCCAGAAATGTCCGAATGGGGAAACCCACACCGTGAGGTGTATTGACTACTGAATTCATAGGTAGTTGAAGCAAACCCAGGGAACTGAAACATCTCAGTACCTGGAGGAAAGGAAATCAACCGAGACTCCGCAAGTAGTGGCGAGCGAACGCGGACCAGGCCAGTAATTTATCCAATTAAACCAGAACCGTTTGGAAAGTCGGACCATAGAGGGTGATAGTCCCGTATGGGTAGATAGTTGGATAAATTCTTGAGTAGGGCGGGACACGTGAAATCCTGTCTGAACATGGGGGGCCCACCCTCCAAGCCTAAGTACTCCTCAGTGACCGATAGTGAACTAGTACCGTGAGGGAAAGGTAAAAAGTACCCCGACGAGGGGAGTGAAATAGTACCTGAAACCGAATGCTTACAAGCAGTCCGAGCACGCAAGTGTGAGGGCGTACCTTTTGTATAATGGGTCAGCGAGTTCGTTTATGCAGCAAGCTTAAGCCGATAGGTGGAGGCGAAGCGAAAGCGAGTCTGAATAGGGCGTTTAGTTGCATGGATGAGACCCGAAACCTGATGATCTAGCCATGGCCAGGCTGAAGGTGGGGTAACACCTACTGGAGGGCCGAACCCACGTCTGTTGAAAAAGACGGGGATGAGCTGTGGTTAGGGGTGAAAGGCCAATCAAATCAGGAAATAGCTGGTTCTCCGCGAAATCTATTTAGGTAGAGCCTTGGATGATGACCTTCGGGGGTAGAGCACTGGATGAGCTAGGGGGGCGCGAGCCTTACCAAACTTAACCAAACTCCGAATACCGAAGAGTTTAATTCAGGAGGCAGTCCATGGGTGCTAAGGTCCGTGGACGAGAGGGAAAAAGCCCAGACCATCCGCTAAGGTCCCAAAATTGTGACTAAGTTGGAAAGGATGTGGGAAGGCCAAGACAGCCAGGAGGTTGGCTTAGAAGCAGCCATCCTTTAAAGAAAGCGTAATAGCTCACTGGTCTAGACAAGCCGGCCTGCGCCGAAAATGTAACGGGGATTAAGTTACATACCGAAGCGATGGATTCAGAGGGCAGAACACAGGTATCAGATGACAGACAAGGAGGATAAAATGGCGAATTTAGCTTTTGAAAATCTAGAAGTTTTTCAAAAAGCATATCGTCTCTCCTTAGATGTTCATCAGCAAAGCCTGAATTTTCCGAAGAAAGAGCAGTTCGAGTTGGCGCAACAACTCCGCAGATCGACTAAGTCGGTTTGTGCGAATATTGCCGAAGGTTTCGGTAAGCAGCGCCAATCCACTGCCGAGTTTAAGCGGTATCTCATGATAGCCATGGGATCTGCCGATGAGACTCGGGTGTGGGCGAGATACTGCTATGATCTCGGATATATAAACAAGCAGACTTGGGTTTTGTGGCGCGATGCGTACCACGAGATTGCAAAGATGCTTCAGGGTTTGCACAAGAAGTCAGGTCAGAAAAATTCTGATACCTGATACCTGCGTTCTGTCCTCTGAGTGGTAGCGGAGCGTTCCGTAAGCCTGTGAAGATCAACCCGGAAGGGTGGTTGGAGGTATCGGAAGTGAGAATGCTGACATGAGTAGAGATAAAAAGTGTGAGAAACACTTTCGCCGTAAGTCCAAG
>JAQUWX010000011.1:0-2392 GCA_028692635.1 Alphaproteobacteria bacterium | reverse complement strand
GTGGTAGCGGAGCGTTCCGTAAGCCTGTGAAGATCAACCCGGAAGGGTGGTTGGAGGTATCGGAAGTGAGAATGCTGACATGAGTAGAGATAAAAAGTGTGAGAAACACTTTCGCCGTAAGTCCAAGGGTTCCTGCGCAAGGTTAATCCGCGCAGGGTGAGCCGGTCCCTAAGGTGAGGCCGAAAGGCGTAATCGATGGGAATGCAGTTAATATTCTGCAGCCTGCTAGAAGTGACGGAGTTGAAAGGTTGTCTGAGATAATCGGATTTCAAGGGCGACTAATTGGCTTCCAGGAAATAGCTCTAGCATTATAGACCGTACCCTAAACCGACACAGGTGGACGAGTTGAGTATACTCAGGCGCTTGAGAGAATGGTGTTGAAGGAACTCGGCAAATTGCCCTCGTAACTTCGGAATAAGAGGGCCCTACTTCGACGCAAGTCAAGGTAGGGGGCACAGAATTGGGGGTGGCGACTGTTTAACAAAAACACAGGGCTCTGCGAAGTCTCACATGACGACGTATAGGGTCTGACGCCTGCCCGGTGCTGGAAGGTTAAAGGGAGGAGTGCAAGCTCTGAACTGAAGCCCCAGTAAACGGCGGCCGTAACTATAACGGTCCTAAGGTAGCGAAATTCCTTGTCGGGTAAGTTCCGACCTGCACGAATGGCGTAACGACTTCCCCACTGTCTCCAACACCACCTCATCGAAATTGAATTCTCCGTGAAGATGCGGAGTTCCCGCGGTTAGACGGAAAGACCCTATGAACCTTTACTATAGCTTTGCAGTGGTATTAGGGAACGTATGTGTAGAATAGGTGGGACACTTTGAAGTCTGGGCGCTAGCCTGGATGGAGTGGCCAGTGAAATACCACCCTTATGTTCCTTGATATCTAACTTCGTCCGATGAATCTCGGATAAGGACCCTGCATGGTGGGTAGTTTGACTGGGGCGGTCGCCTCCCAAAGTGTAACGGAGGCGCGCGATGGTAAGCTCAAGCTGGTCGGAAATCAGCTGTTGAGTGCATTGGCACAAGCTTGCCTGACTGCGAGACTGACAAGTCAAGCAGAGACGAAAGTCGGTCAAAGTGATCCGGTGGTTCTGCGTGGCAGGGCCATCGCTCAACGGATAAAAGGTACTCTAGGGATAACAGGCTGATGACGCCCAAGCGTCCATAGCGACGGCGTCGTTTGGCACCTCGATGTCGGCTCATCACATCCTGGGGCTGGAGAAGGTCCCAAGGGTTCGGCTGTTCGCCGATTAAAGTGGTACGTGAGCTGGGTTCAAAACGTCGTGAGACAGTTTGGTCCCTATCTTCCGTGGGTGTAGGAATATTGAGAGGAGCTGACCCTAGTACGAGAGGACCGGGTTGGACATACCTCTGGTGTACCGGTTGTCGCGCCAGCGGCATCGCCGGGTAGCTAACGTATGGACGAGATAAACGCTGAAAGCATCTAAGCGTGAAACTTACCTCAAAACTAGTATTCCCTGAGAACCGTGATAGACCATCACGTTGATAGGCCGGATGTGGAAGGGCAGTAATGCCCGTAGCTTACCGGTACTAATAGTTCGATAGGCTTGATCCTTATCAGAAATCAGATGGCGGGACGGATTAGCGTCTGCTCCCTGCCCTGTTTCAAACTTCTGAATTATAAGCTTTCAATTTTATTTTGTTGTCTGTCTTGATGATCTGGTGGTCTTAGCGAGGGGCCTGCACCCGATCCCATCTCGAACTCGGACGTGAAAACCCTCAGCGCTGATGGTACTGTGCCCTAAGGCCCGGGAGAGTAAGTCGCTGCCAGATCTTCAAGGCAGACAGCAGAATAAAGATCGCAAATCATATTTCCATGCTGCAACTTCTAAGAGCGCCCGCTGGGCGCTTTTTTTATGCCAATTAAAAAATGAGAATGAATGTCTATAGCGCCAAAGATTGAGGAGAATAACCTTCTCTCCTAATTCCATGGGATAGCAGTCGCCCAAAATCATTTTCTATATTTTTATATGTTTCCGGTGACACAAACCATCCGATATTACGCGCACCCGCAATTCCAAGCTTGATATCTGTCGCATCCATAAGATCGGACATACAATTTAGCTGCCGCATAAAATCAACCGTCGCTCTCTTAGCCGGATCTAAAAAGCAGTCAATATCCTGTGGCAAAAACCTAAAGGAAACGCCGCGTGCAAAATTGAATTCTTCTTCCAGGTTTCTTTTGTCTCTATATACGTTTTTAAGGCATGGGTTCAATTTAACAAGCTCATCATTCAAATGATTTAACCCGGCTAATTTGTCCGGTCCCTTTCGATCCAGCCACATGCGGGTCGTTTTAAAATCCAATTGTTTATATTTCTCGTTATTTTCTGAATGTGCCCTCATTCTGTTAAGCATAACTTGGA
>JAQUWX010000057.1 GCA_028692635.1 Alphaproteobacteria bacterium | reverse complement strand
CCAATCCCAACGCGTCCATTCGTATCCAGCCGCATCCGCTCAACCGCACCTGCGGTAAATGCTAGACGGTCCGTTACAGTGCCAGAACCAAAAACAATGCCTGGTAAGGCGCTGCTATAGCCCACGATAAAATTATCGCCTGCTTTCCTGATTCCGTGATCGGCATCAATGCTAATGTCTCCTCCCCCAACATGGAGTTTAGTCGCAGGCCCCGTCGTCCCAATCCCGACATTGCCGCTGTTGTTTACATAAAACAGTGAGTTTCCAGCTTTATAAACACCAAACGGAACTCCTGTGCTGCTTGTTCCAACACTCACCATAAGTCCGTGAGCATTTGTCGTTCCGTTGTTTGATATTTGAGTCGCCCAACTCGAATTAGCTAATGACACTACGTCCAAAGTCGAAGTTGGGGTTATCGTCCCAATCCCAACATTACCACCACTGCTCACCGTCATAATATTTGGAAGCCCCGTATAATCCAAATACAGGTTATTAGACGTCGCGCCATTTCCCTGAAGGCGCCAAATCCACGAACCGCCATTATCGGAATTGCGCATTTCGATAGCTGTCGCCGCTTCGGCGCTGTCAGATTTTATACTGCCTCGCACATGCAGTTTCTGCGATGGGCTTATCCCAATCCCCACATACCCGCTCGCCGTCACAGTCAATCTGCTAACCCCTGCTGTCGCTACACTCACAGTGCTGGCGGTATCGCTAAATAAACCTGTTGTTACATCTCCGGGGCGAGCAGGCGCTGTATTGGTAGCGGATATTCCCAAAAGAGATCCTTCTCCAAACCCTACCCACCCTGCGCCGCCACAGCTCTTAAATGACGTTCCCGTCCACTGGATCATCCCGGCTTTTCCCGCATCGCAATTGACCGAAGCATACGGCGGGCTAGTAACCGCTCCGATAAACAGCGGCGCTTTCTGCATTGTTCCAACCGCGCTTGAGGCGCTTGAGCATTGAGCTATTGTATCAAAATCAGTAGCGCTCGCTCCATTATTGCAATTCAAGCTGCCTATCGCTTTTTCTCCGAACGTCGGAGTCGTCTGAGCAAAAGCCGGAACTGCGCCAACAAGAGAAACAATAAAAAAAGCGATCTTTCTCATTGCGACACCCGGCAGCAACGACAGACGCTCTGATTTCTCCCTGCCGGAGACGCGCACGATTGAGCTGGGCTTAACGAGCTGGTTACCCCAGTACAAACAGCCTCTGATTTTTTGCAATAGTCATCGCAGCTAATGGCAGTTTTAGGATTGAATGGCAGAGGATCGACGCTGAAACAGCTAAGCGCTCCAAACTTTGCGGGGACCGCTGCGTTTTCCGCAACTGCTGGCGCATTGCATACAAAAAGCATTATCAGAAGACACAAAAATGAAACCCCGAAATGCTGCATCCGATCTCTCCCAGAAAAAACAAGAAGCACCACCAAGAAAGCTTGGTGGGCTGGGAGTTGATGAATCGCAAGAAGACGATTGCAATGGCCTTTGGCCTTTCGGCTTTGGACATGCGCCACTGCCTCCCAGCCCTAAGGGCCGGAGGCAGCATTCGTGACGGCAATGCTCTACAACATTGGAACTTTACAGTCCAATGCCGCATGTCACATAAACCCTGCATACGAAAACACACTTTCTGTTTTCGGACAGATTTCATATGACGAACCGCTTCTTGTGAGGTCATCACACCCCAAGGGCATTATTCCTATGCCCTCACGAACAAGCGTAAATTAAAAGGGAAATGCGGTCAATCGATAACAAGAGAACTGATTCTATCAGTCCGCGTTGGGCTTTTTTTCTTCCCCGGGGATTTTGACCGGCACAACGGAGAGAGTCTTATTAAGGCGGCCCAGCACCTCATCGGTTACATCTAAGGACTTGTCGCTCCATAGAGTCTGCTGCTTCACCACGACAAGGTTGACTCCGCGCTCCTTAGCGACAGTATTAACCACCTCGAGAAGGCTTTTTTTGACTCCGCCCATAGAATCCGAAAAAGCCTGATCCAAAGCCTTGCGCTTTGCCTGAACGTGGCGTTCAACTGAGAGGAAGCGCTGCCTGAGCTGCTGTTCTCTTTCCGAATAAACGTCGGACGATACAGTGCCTTGAGAGGTCTTCAGCTCCTGCTCTGCTGAACGCAAATCCTTCTCTTCTCGAGAAATCTCGCCCTGAAACTTAGCCCGTTGAGCCTCAAGCTGCTGTTGCACATTTTTAGCAGCCATAGATTCTTGCAGGATTCTCTGAACGTCAATAACGACGATAACTGGAGCAGGCTGCGTCTTTGCAGAAGGAGCCTCCGCCGCGACCGCATTACCGCAAATCATTGCCGCCATCAAAATGATTGTGGCCGCTATCCTCATCAGAACCTCGTGCCGAAGCTGAAGTGGAAGAACTCAGTCTTGTCATAAGATTCTTTCATGAACGGCCTGGCAACATCAAGCCTCAAAGGCCCGAACGGAGACTGCCACGTAGCGCCGACTCCACCGCTGGCACGAAGATTTTCTTCATTCATGAAAATCTCTCCGGCTTTTGGAGTCTCATCGATCTTACCCAAAGTGCCGGCATCCACGAACATATGAGCCTTTATCCCCATTTCCTTAGGCAGGAAAGTAGGAACGGTAAGCTCAACAGACCCGCGAGAGAAGCGATTGCCGCCGATGGCATCGTTCTGCTCATTGGTCAAATCGCGAGGACCCATGCCTGCGTATTGGAAGCCGCGCAGAGTGTCTCCGCCGAGGAAGAAGCGCTCGCTGATTCTGATTTTTGAATCGCCAAGCCCCCAAAGATATCCGCCCTCACCGAGAATGCTGAGAATATAATCGTCAGCAAGCTCAAAATATTGGGTCCCGCCCAACTTGAGGCGAAAATACTTACGATCTCCGCCAAGCCCTGCGACATCGGTATTAAGCTTGGTGATAAAGCCCTTTGTAGGATCAAGCTTACTGTCCCTAACATCGTAAGCAAGCTCATGCCCGATCACCGAGGACATAGTTTCGCCCATCTGATCCCGAATAAAGCGAGAAGCCGTAGTCGGAACATCGGTTATCTCTGTTCTCTGAAGGGTATAGGTAAACCTCTCGCGAAGGACCTCAGAAAGCGGGAACCCGGCGCGCAAAGTGAATCCAGTGTTGCGCTGGTCATACGAGCTGTAAGACTGATTGTCCGTCCTGGTATGGAACACATCGAACCCGACAGCCAGATCGCGATCCATAAAATAAGGCTCGGTAAAGCTGAAGTCGAATTGCTTGGTCGAACCGGATATAGTCGCGCCAAGACTTGCATCCTGCCCGCGCCCCATAAAGTTACGCTCACGAACCCTGAAGTCTCCCAAAGGACCGTCGGTCGATGAGAAGCCCGCGCCGAACGATATCTCGCCAGTAGATTTTTCCTTAACGTCCACTTTCAGATTAGCGCGATCGGGCTGAGCGCCATCGTTAGTAGAAATGGCGACTTCCTGGAAGAATCCAAGATCTTTAAGCTTCTGCTCCGATTTCTTTATCTTGCTAGTGCTGAACGGATCGCCGTCAGCGACCACCATCTCGCGGCGAATAACCTTATCGACAGTGCGCAGATTGCCGCCGACGTCAATGCGATCGATGTACACTCTCTGGCCTTGCTTAACGCGATAGGTAAGATCTACCGTCAAGCTTTCCTTATGGCGATCGATATCGGGGGTTATCTCCGCGAACGCGTACTGCCTGTCTCCAAGAGCGGCAGTCAACAGAGCGACCGTTTTTTCCGTAGCGCCCGAGCTATACCAGTCTCCTTCTTTAGTCGTCAGCAAAGGCTGAAGCGTAGAAGCATCCAATCCTTTAATATCGCTTTTGATATTCACTTTTCCGAATTTGTACCTGGGGCCTTCATCGACAGTGAAGGTAAGAAAGAAATCCTTGCGATCTGGAGTCAGCTCCGCGACGGCGGAAAGCACGCGAAAATCGATATATCCCTGATTTAGATAAAAGCGGCGCAAAAGCTCGCGATCATAATTGGTGCGATCGGGATCGTAAAAATCGGAAGACGACATAAATCTCCACCAGGCGCTTTCCCTGGTATTGATCTCCGTTCCTAATTCCTCATCGCTATAATTTACGTTGCCGATAAATTTGATGCGGCGCACGCCGGTGCTCTCGCCTTCGGTTATCTCGAATATAAGATTGACGCGATTCTGCTCAAGCTTCACAAGCTTAGGCTCGACCAAAGCGCCGAATCTCCCCGAGCGGCGATAAACGTCAAGAATGCGCTGAACGTCTTTCTGAACCCGAGGCAGCGTGTAAACCAGCCGAGGCTTAAGCTGAACCTCTTTTTCAAGATCTTCCGTAGAAATATGGCTGGTGCCCTCGAAGGTAACTTTGTTTATGACGGGGTTTTCAACCACGCTCACGATCAGAGTTGCCCCCTCCACCCGAAGCTTCACATCGGAGAACAGCCCGGTAGCATAAAGAGCCTTAAGCGAAGCATCGAGCTTCTCAGAATTAACCCCGGAGCCTTTTGCGATAGTTAAATAGGAAGATATAGTCTCCACCTCGAGGCGCTGCACGCCCTCTATGGAGATATCCTGTATCACAGCCTCGGAAGAAACGGCCTGAGGAGCAGGAGCGGAGAACATTCCCCCAAATTTTTGAGCATAAGCCGGCGAAGACAAAACGGCAGACAGACATACAAGAGCCGGAACAGCCCTCAGCGCGCACAAACCACCATTTTTAAACACCGAATAATTGCTCACGAAAACAGCCTGCTAATATAAGAAACGACGCTCAAATGGACTAAGTCGTTCCAGGTAGCGAACAGCATAAGCGACGCGACCAGAAGGACTCCGATTCTAGAGCCAATCTCCTGGACATTATCGCCGACGGGGCGGCCACGCAGGAACTCAATCACATAGAACACCAAATTACCCCCATCGAGCAAGGGGATAGGGAAAAAGTTAATTAACCCCAGATTTATGGAAATAATAGCCATAAACCATACGATAGCGGCAAAGCCTTCCTTGGCTACATTGCCGGACATCTCAGCGATTCGAATCGGTCCGCCAAGCTCCTCAGTCCCACGAGCGCCGATAATCATCTGACCCACGGCCTTGATGGTCCCCGAAGTTATATTCCAGGCATCGAGAACCGCATACTTAACGGCAGACAGCGGGTCGTGTTTTTTATACTCGATAGCGTTCGAAGCGATTCCGAGCCTCCCCATGCGGTGTTCTCCGCCGAGTCGATCTTTAGTAAGCGCGACCTCCGGCGTAACCGATATAGTCAACGGAGAGCCATCGCGCTCAATATCGATTGACATAGGAGTGCCGATATTCAGCGCTGCGATATTTTTTATATCCTCAAAGCGCTCTACCTGCTTACCGTCCATCTTGATTATGCGATCGCCGATCAGGAACCCGGCCTTTTGAGCCGGACTATTTTCCACCAGATTGCCAACCAAAGGCGAAGTGAACGGCTGTCCGTTAAAAACGAACAAAACAGCAAGAACGATAATAGCAAAAATATAATTAAACGAGGGGCCTGCGGCGACTATAGCAAACCGCTCTCCGACGCTTTTGTGCCAGAAGGTTAAGGACTTTTCCTTGTCGGACATATCCTTGACGCTATCGTCCACGGTGCTGCTTGAAGGATCGCCGTCGCCGAACATTTTCACATAGCCGCCCAAAGGAAGCCAAGCCACCTTCCAGCGAGTGCCGTATTTATCGTTCCACCCGAAAATCTCTCCGCCAAAGCCGATAGAGAACGTGACAATCCGAACCCCACAGCGCCGAGCCACCCAAAAGTGCCCGAACTCGTGAACGAAGACCACGACGCCGAGAACCGCAATAAACGACGCGCCATAAAGAGCCGATCCCTGAAGAAAAGAGAGAATATTTTCCATAAATTACCTTTCGTCCTCAATAAGCTCTATCTGCGTAGCAGCGTATCTGCGAGCAGTTTGATCCGCATCCATCATGACCTCAAGATCGTTCATAACAGCGTGCGGTATATTGTTAAGCGCCGCTTCGTTGACGTGGACAATATCGAGGAAACCTATGCGTTTGTCGAGGAAAGCCTGCACAGCAACCTCGTTAGCCGCGCTTAAAATGGCAGGAGCCGTCCCGCCCTTAGCCATAGCCTCTCTAGCCAGCCTCAAAGCCGGGAATTTAATAGCATCCGGCTCCTCAAAAGTAAGCTGAGCCAACTTAGCCAGATCCAGCTTAGCCGCAGGAGTAGCCATCCGCTTAGGCCACGCCAGAGTGCTCCCGATAGGAATGCGCATATCTGGAGTCCCAAGCTGAGCGAGAACCGATCCGTCCGTGTATTCAACCATGCTGTGAACGACGGATTGAGGATGAACGATAACGTCTATTTTTTCGCTAGGCATTTGGAACAGATAATACGCTTCGATTATCTCCAGCGCCTTATTCATAAAAGTAGCGCTATCGATAGAAATTTTAGCGCCCATACTCCAAACCGGATGCAGAACCGCCTGCTCTGGAGTGACCTTCACCATCTGCTCACGCGAGAAAGTACGGAAAGGCCCACCTGAAGCAGTTATAATGATGCGAGAAACGGCATCGCGCATAGCGGGATTAAGCACCTGCCAAATAGCATTATGCTCGCTATCGACTGGAAGCAAAGTAGCCCCGGCTTCGGCGACCAGCTTCATCATCAAAGGCCCGGCGCAAACCAGAGTTTCTTTATTGGCGAACGCTATAGTAGCGCCGCGCCTGGCAGCAGCCAACGTAGCAGGCAACCCAGCCGCTCCAACGATAGCCGACATAATCCAATCGCTCTCGATTTTCGCAGAATCCTCAATAGCCTGAGCGCCAGCGGCAACCTCGATCTTAGTATCGGCCAAAGCGTCCTTCAGCTCGTGATACTTCATCTCATCCGCAATAACGACAAGCCTGGGCTTTAGCTTCCTTGCCTGTTCAACCAGCTTAGAAACATTGCCCTTAGCGGTAAGCGCAACGATCTCATACTTATCCATATCGCGCTCGATCAGATCGACAGTCTGCTGTCCGACCGATCCGGTTGACCCAAGAATAGTTATCCGCCGCCGATTCTTACCGCCCGCGCTTTTTCTCGCTCCCGACAATACCGTTTTCATTTATTTATCCTTATATAAATTTTATTGTCCCAAACGGAACACAGCGAAGAATATGGACGCGAACAACAATCCGTCGATCCGATCGAGTATCCCGCCATGCCCGGGCATGATATTGCCGCTGTCCTTAACATCATTACGGCGCTTAACGTAAGACTCGAACAAATCGCCGACCTGGGCCACCACAGCGATAAGCACCGCCGTTATAAACGCGCTTATTGGCTCTTTAGCGCCAAAAGACACAGCGATCACGCACCCGAAAACCGCCGCCAGAACGACTCCGCCGCCGAAACCAGCCCATGTTTTGTTGGGACTAACCGAAGGCATAAGCTTCGACCCGCCAATCATATTCCCGGCCATAAACCCGCCGACATCGGCCGCCCAAACGACGACGACCAAATAAATAGTCATAGCCATGCCGATTTCAGGAATTGCGCGTGAGGAGAGCAAAGCCAACCCGCCGCCAGCAAGATAAGGGAGCGCGAGAGCCACCCAACCTGCTCTTTCCATATCCTCCCTGGACGCCAGAAAAAGCAGAGCCGGAGAGAACAAAAGCCCGATAATCAATCCGGACATAGGAGAAATTGCCGCGCCGACAAAAATGGAAATAAATATAGACCCCGCCGTGCAGCCCCTTATAAAAATGCTTGTTTTAGGAGCGACAATATTTATCCATTCGAGCGCGCCGATAATAGTCGCAGCGATTATCATCGCGTAATAAACCGGTCCGCCCAGGAAAATCGCCAGCAAAACAACCGGAGCAACCATAGAAGCGGAGATTAATCTCTGTTTCAGATTAACGGGATCGAACTTATCTAATGATATGCGCACTGAACGAACCGCCGTGAGTTGTTAAAAGGGTTGCTTGGCCCATGATAGCCGCTTGAAAGGGTTCGTCAAAGTTATTGAGCGACTCTTTCTTATCGAAAATTTTTCCTTTTATTCGAGAGAGTTACCACCCGTCGCGCCGTATCTGCGCTCCCGCATGTGATATTCGTCGATTGCTTCGGCAAGATGCGTGGCCGAAAAATCGGGCCAAAGCACATCCGTAAAAACATATTCCGCATAAGCTGATTGCCAAAGCAGAAAGTTAGAAATCCGTTTTTCGCCGCTTGTGCGAATAACAAGATCGGGATCGGGAATACCGGCAGTAAACAAATATTTCTGCACCGTCATTTCGTCTATCGCGTCGGCTTTTATTTCTCCACGCGAAACTGCCTTGGCAATACCGCGAACGGCCGCCGTAATCTCCTGCCTACCGCCGTAACTAAGAGCTATAGTCAAAGCAAGCCCCGTATTGTTCGAGGTAAGCTTTTCGGCGTTTTCTATCATCTCAACGATATCGTTTGCCAGCGTCTCGCGCTCACCTATCACCCGTATCCTGATGCCCTCTTTATGAAGGGACTGCAAATCGCTGCGCAAATAAAAGCGCAAAAGCTGCATCAGCTCGGAAACCTCCGCCAAAGGGCGGCTCCAGTTTTCCGAAGAAAAGCTGTAAACGGTAAGATGCGAGATAGGAAGATCCTTAACCGCCTTCAGCGTGCGCTTCAAAGCGTCAATTCCGGCGCGATGCCCCATAGTCCTTGGAAGTCCTCGCGCAGCCGCCCATCGTCCATTACCATCCATGATAATAGCGACATGCAGTTTCGATTGAGCGATTTCTTCAACCATAATTATATAAAACTCTAAACTGTCGTTATCTCTTTTTCCTTCTGAGCCAGAGCTTCATCGGCTTTTTTCACATATTGATCTGTAAGCTGTTGAACTTTTTCGCTCTGCGTCTTCTGCTCATCCTCGGAAATTTTGCTATCTTTCTGCTGCTTCTTCAGCTCATCCATAGCGTCGCGACGAACATTGCGAACGGCCACCCTGGCCTGCTCCGCATACTTGCCGGAAACCTTGACCAGCTCCTGGCGGCGCTCCTGGCTAAGCTCGGGAATAGGAACGCGAATTATTCCGCCGTCCGGCTGAGGATTAAGCCCCAAACCTGAATCGCGAATGCCCTTTTCAACAGCTTTAACAAGCCCCTTATCCCACACTTGAACCACAAGCAACCGAGGCTCTGGAACGCTCACCGAGCCGACTTGATTAAGCGGCATGATGCTACCGTAAGCATCGACCTTAACGGGGTCCAGCATGCCTGAGGATGCGCGACCGGTCCGCAGCCCTGCCAATTCCTTGCGCAGGACCTCTATTGAACTTTCCATCCGCTGTTTAATCTGATCGATATTCATTTTTGCGCCCCTGCTGTTTCAGCTCATCAGTTTTTGTTATCTGTGACGATAGTGAACTTTCCGAGTCCCTGCATGACTTCTGCAAACCCGCCGTCCTTGAAAATAGAGAATACAAGAATGGGTATATTGCTCTGCCTGGCAAGAGAAATGGCCGAAGTATCCATCACCTGCAAATCCTGCGACAAAACGTCTAGATAAGTCAGCCTGTCATACCTGACCGCCTTAGGATTTTTAGCCGGATCGGAATCATAAACCCCATCGACCTTAGTAGCCTTAAGCAAAGCATCGCACTGCATCTCAGAAGCGCGCAGCGCCGCGGCAGAGTCAGTCGTAAAGAACGGATTGCCGGTCCCCGCAGCGAAAATCACCACGCGACCTTTTTCCATATGACGCAAAGCGCGGCGACGGATATAAGGCTCGCTTATCGAAGACATGGGAATAGCGGATTGCACGCGAGTATTAACGCCCTGTTTTTCCAAAGCGTTCTGCATAGCCAGCGCGTTTATCACAGTCGCCAGCATGCCCATATAATCGGCAGTAGCGCGATCCATCCCATGAGCGGCGCCGGAAACTCCACGGAAGATATTTCCGCCGCCGATAACGACGCAAACTTGAACGCCCATAGCGACGACAGCTTTTATCTCCCCGGCGACTCGATCGACGATCTCGGCCTCAAGCCCGTAATCGAGGCTCCCCATGAGAGCCTCTCCCGAGAGTTTCAACAGAACGCGCTTATACAAAGGAGCCCCAGCCTTAGCGGCGTGAGCCTCGATCTTCTTTTTTGCGAAATTATCAGCCATATGCGGGCACCAGAATGTAGTGTTCAAAACCAGGTAGGAATAACCCAAAACCAGCCGAACGTGAACAAGAAGATTTCACGCGCCA
>JAQUWX010000010.1:39899-47262 GCA_028692635.1 Alphaproteobacteria bacterium | reverse complement strand
AGCGAGAGATAGAATTTAGAAGCTCCCGGATCTCCCTGACGTCCCGAACGACCGCGCAGCTGATTGTCGATGCGGCGAGATTCATGACGTTCTGTGCCGACGACAAAAAGCCCTCCGGCCTGACGCACTTCTTCTCTGGCGACTTCTATCTCGGCCTTTATCTCATCGACGCGTTTATATTGCTCATCGGTAAGCCGCACTCCATGGACGATTTTCAAACCTTCTTCGGCAAGCCGCATATCGAGATTGCCGCCGAGCTGAATATCGGTTCCGCGACCGGCCATATTGGTGGCGATAGTGACAGCGCCCGGACGCCCGGCCTGAGCGATAATTACAGCTTCCTGATCGTGATGCCGAGCGTTCAAAACATTGTGAGGAATTTTACGTTTTTTCAAAACCTCGGCAAGATGCTCCGACTTTTCTATAGATACGGTGCCGACCAGAATGGGCTGCTTACGACTGCGGCATTCTTCGATCAAACCGACGATGGCCTCGTTCTTCTCGGCCATAGTGCCATAAACTTCGTCTTCGACATCGTCGCGAGCGACCGCCACATTGGTTGGAATCTCAACGACTTCCAGCCCATAGATTTCCGCAAACTCCGCAGCCTCAGTCATAGCCGTACCGGTCATCCCGGCCAGCTTCGGATAAAGCCTGAAATAATTCTGGAAAGTTATGGAAGCCAGCGTCTGATTTTCGCGCTGAATTGAGACGCGTTCCTTGGCCTCCAAAGCCTGGTGCAGCCCATCGGAGTAACGACGCCCTTCCATCATACGGCCGGTAAATTCGTCGATAATCATCACCTTGTCTTCTTTGACAATGTAATCGACATCGCGAGCGAAAAGCTTATGAGCCCTCAAGGCCTGATTGACGTGATGAACGACTTGTATGTTCTGAGCCTCATAAAGCCCGCCACCAGGAGTAAGCAGCCCGGCATCGCCAAGCAACGCTTCGATTTTCTCCGTGCCGTCCTCAGTCAGAACGACAGTCTTGCTCTTCTCGTCCGTTTCATAATCCTCGGGCAAAAGCTGCGGGATCAAATCGTCCACGCGCAAATAAAGCTCGGATGAATCCTCAGCAGGCCCCGATATGATAAGAGGCGTGCGAGCCTCATCGATAAGGATGCTATCCACCTCATCGACGATGGCATAATTGAAAGACCGCTGAACCAGCTCGTTATATTCGAATTTCATATTGTCGCGAAGATAATCGAAACCGAACTCATTGTTGGTTCCATATGTAATATCCGCGTTATAAGCAGCCTGACGCTCCTCATCGCTAAGCCCATGAACGATGCACCCGACAGTAAGGCCGAGGAACTGATAAATCTGTCCCATCCAGGCACTATCGCGACTGGCGAGATAATCGTTCACGGTAACCACATGAACGCCCTTGCCGCTCACAGCATTAAGATACACCGGCAAAGTAGCGACCAAAGTCTTACCTTCGCCCGTCTTCATCTCAGCGATTTTGCCTTTGTGAAGAATTATACCGCCGCGCAGTTGAACGTCGAAATGCCGCTGGCCCAAGGTGCGTCTTGCCGCTTCCCTTACCACAGCAAAAGCCTCGGGCAACAACTGATCCAAAGTCTCGCCTTTTTCGATCCTGGCCCTGAACTCGTCAGTCTTAGAGCGCAACTCATCGTCGCTAAGAGCGCTGATTTTAGGCTCGAAAGCGTTTATCTGAGCTATTGTCTTGTCTTGAGCTCGCAATATACGATCATTGTGAGAACCAAGAAATCTGCGAGCCAAATTAATAATCATAGTACCCTCTTGTCCAACCCTCTTCTTTACAGAGGATTCTTTATGGGCTTTAAATGGCGTTTCCGGTAAAGAAATGCAATAGCCATTGATCAAATTAGGTCTAAATATAGAGTTATGAACAACATTTTGCTCACCGGCGGAGCCGGATACATAGGCAGCCACACAGCGCTGGCCTTACACAAGGCTGGCTACCAGCCGATAGTGCTGGACGATTTGTCGCATGGACACGAATGGGCGGTCAAATACGGCCCATTAGTGAGGGGAGACATGGGAGACGTTGAGCTTGTCCGCTCGATCTGCAAGGAATACCAGCCGGTTGCGATGATTCACTTCGCCGCTTTCATCGAGGTAAGCGAGTCGGTAAGAGATCCCACCAAATACATGAACAACAATTACCGCAAAGCCGCAAAACTTTTCGAAACGGCGGAGAGCGAAGGAATTCGCCACACAGTATTTTCGAGCACTGCGGCAGTTTACGGAACTCCCCAGC
Source organism: Alphaproteobacteria bacterium (assembly GCA_028692635.1). Classification (GTDB taxonomy): domain Bacteria; phylum Pseudomonadota; class Alphaproteobacteria; order UBA9219; family UBA9219; genus JAQUWX01. The sequence continues at coordinate 45,009 of JAQUWX010000010.1, read as the reverse complement.
ACGACAACCCCATAACCGAGAACGACCGCCTGGCCCCGATAAACCCATATGGCGAGTCGAAACTGGCGGCGGAAAAAGCCTTACGAGAAAGAGTCGGAATAAGCTCTGTCGCGCTTCGTTATTTCAACGCCGCCGGAGCGGCGCCGGAATCGGGTTTAGGAGAAGCCCACGACCCGGAAACGCATCTAATTCCGAATATTATTTTGGCGGGATTAGGCAGGAAACCAGCGCTTAACATATTTGGCGCCGACTACCCAACGCCGGACGGAACGGCAATACGAGACTACATACATGTGCTTGACCTGGCCTCCGCACACATAGCGGCGCTTGAATACCTCCTTACCGGAGGCAAAAACATAGCCTGCAACCTGGGCACCGGGAATGGGAACAGCGTAAAATCGGTAATATCGGCGGCAGAAAAAGAGCTAGGCCACGAAGTCCCGAAAAACTTTCATCCCCGCAGAGCCGGAGATCCCCCGCGCCTGGTTGCGGACAATGCGCTTGCAAAAAAACTACTTAACTGGTCCCCCCGCCACAATTTAAGCGAAATAGTAAGCTCCGCCGTGGCGTGGCATAAGCAAAATATGGAAAAAACAAACCTATAAACTTTCTTGCGTTAAAGTCTCATTAGTGGCCTAATCCTGCCACATTTCTTTTGTCTCATCGTTTTCATAGAGTCCGTCCCGACAGAGTCGGATTCGCTCCAACAGAAGGATATAAAAATGACTAGAATGCTTCGCATAGCGACGGCCGCTTTAGCTCTAAGCGTCGTAGCTCTACCTGCAATGGCGCAGGAAAAGGCCGCCGGAGAGGATCCTGTCGCGGCACGAGTAAACGGCATAGAGATTCGCCGCTCTGAAGTGGTGCAGCAGATACAAGAGATGGGCTCGCGTGCGCAACAAGTCCCGATGCAGGTTTTGTATCCCCAGTTGCTGAAGAAAATGATCATAACCAAGCTGGTATCGAAGCAGGGCTATGACATGAAGCTCCAGAACGAGAAGGAAGTTAAGGATCGCCTGAAAGCCGCGGAAGACCAGATCGTAGCCGATCTTTATGTGCATCGTGCGGTTCAACCCAAGATCACGGAAGACAAGATCAAAGCCCGTTATGACCAACTGGCAGCGAAGTTCAAGCCAGAAGACGAAGTTCGCGCTCGTCACATTCTGGTTCCGACCGAAGCTGAAGCGAATGATCTTCTGAAGCAAATCAAGGACGGCGCCGACTTTGCCAAACTAGCGACCGACAAATCGAAAGACACCGGTTCGGCCAAACAGGGTGGCGACCTTGGTTATTTTGTAAGCTCCGCGATGGTGAAGCCATTCGCCGATGCAGCGTTCGCGCTGAAAGTCGGAGAAATGACCACCAAGCCGGTCAAGACCGAGTTTGGTTATCACATCATCAAGCTGGAAGATCGCCGCAAATCCTCGCCTCCGCCCATCGCCGAGGTCAAGGACCAGATCGTAAATCAGCTGGGCCAGGAAATGGTGCAAACCTTGGTTGACGATCTTGAAGCCAAAGCCAAGATTGAAAAATTCAATCCGGACGGCACCGTAATGAAAGACGCCCCCAAGGAAGAAAAGGGCAAGAAAGCCGACAAGAAATAATAAGCAATAAATAATCAAAGAAAACCCGCGGATAAGAAATTATCTGCGGGTTTTTTATATCTATAAACTCGCCTGCAAAAGCGCTGAAGACGAACCGTTCGCGCAATGACAAACCAAGGGTCTCTTTTTTGAGTCTTTCTTAGCCAGCGCCTCACGAGCGGAAACTTCTATTCCAGCTTCCTTTAGAATTGAATTAACCGTGCGAAGATTGCGAATGTCATAAGAAACTGTAAAACGGTTTCCGCAGGGATTTTGCCAAATTTCGTGGCTTCCATTTCCATGGCGAAAGAACGAGCAACCGGCTTCTTTTAAAATACGCTTAACCTCTCGATCAAGCGAAGCGCCCATTAGCCGTCCACTCCCAGGGGAGCAGATAAATTTGTATGGGGATATTTTAAGATCCCCATTTTGAGAATCACATCGACAGCCATCCCCCGAGTATATCGAGAGCGGCAAAAACGCATACAATTTTTTTTGAAGATAGAAAAACCGGCGCGGAATTACCCGCGCCGGTTGTTATTAAGCGCTAACGACCACGCGACGATCATCGTCCTCGTCGGCCAAAGAAGTGAACTTGGCCGCAGTTTTAAAACCCTTACCGCCATTAGTAGCAGCTTTATTTTCTCCGACCACCTGGACTTCTCCAATGATCTGACCGCCAGCATTAACTTCCAGCTCGCCATAGCAAACCATGCCGCTGATACGACCGGTGCTGCGAACAGTGAGGCGACCGTGAACGGTCAACTGGCCGTCATAACGACCGGCGATGTCGGCGTTTTCGATCTCGACAGTGCCACGGAATTGACCGCTCTCAGTAATCTCGAGCAGTTTACCGTCGCTAAGCTTAGCCTCAACCTTGCCCTCTACGACCAGACTGTCGCAGGCAGAAATTTCACCGGAAAGAGACAGGCCCTTACCGACAGTTAAGCGGCGTTCGGTACCGGTATCATTGCGATCGCGGCGGTTAGTATGAGAGCTCTCCGACCCGCGACGAGGAGGAGTGACGACAGGAGTAGCGACTCGAGCCGCATCGCTACGAGGTCCGACAGGACTCTGAGCGATAGTAGTATCTTGAACAGTGGTATCCGTTTCTTCGTTCTTACGACCAAACATTTGTTACTCCCCCGAAATGACCGCAGTAAATATGCTGGCCACGATTAGCATGTTTACCTTTTGTTAATCAAGTCCCTTATACCCACAGAATATCGCCCGATCCACTTAACCCATTGATATAAATGGAAGAGACTAATGATAAAAGTGGCGTATCCCCGTAAAGACCATCGCTATACCAGCTTTGTCAGCAGCGGCGATGACCTCGTTATCGCGAACGGAACCGCCCGGCTGAATAACAGCAGTAGCCCCGGCCTCTATCGCAGCCAGAAGCCCATCCGCGAACGGAAAGAAAGCATCGGAAGCGACGACACAGCCTTTTGCCAAAGACCCCTCGACCCCAGCAGCCTCCGCAGCATCCTCGGCTTTACGAGCGGCAATGCGAGCGGAATCGACTCGGCTCATCTGCCCGGCGCCAATACCGACCGTCGCGCCGTCTTTAGCGTAAACGATGGTATTTGATTTAACATGCTTACCGACAGTGAAAGCGAAAAGCATATCGCGCATTTCCGCATCGGTAGGCTGGCGCTTGGTCACGCACTTGATAGTCTTTTTATCGAGAACGATATTATCCGCGGACTGAACCAGGAATCCGCCGGACACGCTCTTGATAACGCGCCCCAAGCTAGCGGGATCGGGCATAGATTTTGTCAGAAGCACGCGCAAGTTCTTCTTCCTTGCGAGAATTTCCTTAGCCCGCTCGTCTATATCCGGAGCGATAATAACTTCCGAGAAAATTTCCGATATAACCGCAGCCGTATCTCCATCCAAAAGACGGTTGCAGGCGATAATCCCGCCAAAAGCGCTTACTGAATCGCAAGCCAAGGCGCGACGATACGCGGATATAAGATCGCTGCCGACAGCGACGCCGCACGGATTGGCATGCTTGATTATAGCCACGGCAGGCTGCTCGGAAAATTCGCTTACCAACTCGAACGCAGCGTCGGTATCGCCGATATTGTTATAGCTAAGCTCTTTCCCCTGAATCTGATTAGCCGTCGCGATTCCTATGCGAGGAGCATCGCTCACATAAAAAGCGGCAGTCTGATGAGGATTTTCTCCATACCGCAAAGTCTGCCGCAAAGAAGCGCTGACGTTCAAAGTTTCGGGATACTCTTCCCCCAACTTCTCCGCGAACCACGAGCTTATCGCAGAGTCGTAACTTCCGGTATGAGCGAACGCCGCTGCCGCCAGCTCCTTACGAAACTCCGCAGTAGTAGCTCCGCCGTTTTCTTCCATCTCGGCAACGACGCTGGCGTATTGCATAGGGCTGGTCACGACCGTGACAAAAGCATGATTTTTAGCCGCCGAGCGAACCATCGCCGGACCGCCGATATCTATATTCTCAATACAGGCTGCGAAATCCGCCCCCCGAGCGACCGTTGCGCGAAACGGATAAAGATTGACGACCACCAGATCGATAGGCGGAATATTATGAGCCTTAGCCGCCTCCTGATGAGAAGGAAGATCGCGCCGTTGCAGCAATCCGCCGTGAATTTTGGGATGAAGCGTCTTAACGCGCCCATCCATCATTTCTGGAAATCCGGTATAATCTCCGACCTCGATTACATCTATTCCGGCGCCGCGCAATTTTTCCGCCGATCCCCCGGTCGAGAGTATCTCGACGCCACAACCCTTCAACTGCCTTGCAAACTCAACCAACCCGGTCTTATCCGAAACCGATATAAGAGCGCGAGTAATTTTCTGATTATCTGTCATATTCACATCCGAAAAAACTGTTAAAACCGATCGCCAGAATTATATACAACCCGAATCCGGGGCAGGCAAAGGATTCCCCAAAAACCCAGCGATTCCTTATGAGAAATCCAACGGAACCGCCTGAGGATGCTCAGTCAAAAACACCCCATCCCACTTTGGCGGCAAGAGAGCTGCTTTATTCCCCAATTCCAGTTTTCTCAATTCAACGATCACATCGTCGATCACAGCGGCCCATTCCTTGATCTTTGTCTGACGGAACAATCTCACAGTCTTGTACCATGGAGTATCCTCCCGACCGTAAAACCACCGCCAGTCTGGATCGAAAGCGATCAATGCCCACACCGGAACTCCAAGCGCTCCGGCCAAATGAACAGGAAGAGTATCGACCGAGATGACCAAATCAAGCTCGGACATAAGAGCGGCAGTGGAAACGATGGGATCAAAAGAATCCGCCACATCCACCCGAACGCTTTCGTCCGTCATCCTGCATATATTTCCGTTCTGCAAAGACAGAAGGTGCGGCCCGAACTCCGAAACAAGAGGAGCCAGAAATTCCCTGGGCACCGAGCGATTATGATCGTTGGAATGATCTGGATTTCCAGCCCACACTATCCCGACGCGAAGAGAGGGCATATCGGCAAGATATTTTCTCCACACCTTACGCGCAGCATCGTCCG
>JAQUWX010000010.1:15407-39799 GCA_028692635.1 Alphaproteobacteria bacterium | reverse complement strand
AATTCCCTGGGCACCGAGCGATTATGATCGTTGGAATGATCTGGATTTCCAGCCCACACTATCCCGACGCGAAGAGAGGGCATATCGGCAAGATATTTTCTCCACACCTTACGCGCAGCATCGTCCGCGTTTAACGAGATAGACAAAGGAACATCCGTGAAATTTTCTTTAAGCAGATAAGGCAGGCTCATCATCGGACAATGAGCATCGGCCTCCGGCAGCTCATCGTCGGGAGCAATCAACGGGATCCCCGGAAGCGTAGCCGATATCACCCCAAGCAAGGGCCTGGGAACCTGCAACGTCAAACACAATGATATCCTATCGATTATAAAAGGCATCCACCGCAAAAACTGTATAGCGTCGCCCATACCCTGCTCGGCATGCAATATCAGGCGCTGAACCGGCTGCCCATTCCATCGCGGCAGTTTTTCGAATCTCGAACTGTTATACGGCCTGGCCTCCCATGCCGCCCACCCGTTTTCATAATCGCCCATAACGGTAAGCGCAGCAGCTTCTGCGGTCTTGGCATCGATATAATCGGGCTTAATGGCATATGCTTGCCTGAAATACGGCACCGCCTTCGCCGGATAGCCGGAAGCGCGAAGAATTTGTCCGATAGTAAGATGCATAAGAGCTTCATTAGGCGCGAGCTTCAATGCGCGCTTAGCATGTTCATAACCCGCCCACATATCGCCCTTTATCATGAGAGCGCTTGCATAATTAGCCAAAGCCAAAGGAGAGTCCGGAGCCAACCGCACAGCCTCCTTTGCCCACTTCACAGCATTGTCATATTCCCTGGCCTCCAGAGCCAGAAAGCTAGCCGTATGCCAGGCCCCAGAGTTATGAGGACCGAAACGCAAAGCCTTATCGGCGAAAACTCTGGCTTCTGGCTTACGCCCCATCTGGCGAAGGATTACCGCCTTATTGATAAGAGCCTCGACCATATTAGGAGCGATTTCCAAAGCCGCTTCCGCAAGCTGCAAAGCCAGCTCGATCTTGCCCATACGTTGAGCGATAGCGCCCAGCACCTGCAAAGCCTCGCCTTTATTGGCAGGGTCTTCGTCCAGAATATCTCTGTAAAGCTCCGCAGCTTTGGGCAAATCTCCGCGATTATAGCAGGCGCGAGCCGCCGCTATCTTATCAGCCGAAGCAAAAGTTTGAGCCACAGTCAAACCGACACCACCGTCAACAACACTCGATTATGCGCGGCCCCTAGAATTAAGCAGCCAGCAGCCCGTAAGCATACCACTGAATAAGCGAACGGGTCACTACTTCATCTATCATGTTGTGAGCGGCTTCTGCGGTAGGTTCTGCAATGCCGGTGACCTTGGCTGATAGAGCGGGATCTTTGGCGACTCGAGCCAATTCCGGCAATAGAGCCGCGATAGAATCCGCCATACCGGCTCTACTTATAGCTTGTATAACCAAAGCGTCGCGAGCCGATACCGACACGCCGCCACCAACGACAGGAGAAGCAAGAAGCACCTCCTGCGTAGTAACGGAAGCGTTTGTCAGATGGCTGTTGAATCCATTAGCCCACTTGGGATGAGTAAGTTCGGCCTGATCCTGCCCCTGATAATAGCTGCGCATAGGGCAAGCGATACCCGTAGCGACGAGCACCTGCATTGCGCCGACAGCATCGGGAGGAGAAACCATTGCTCCGGTTGGATGCTCAAGGAAATCGCCGATGCTCAGAGGAAGCGTAGTTAGAAGATCGATCAAAGCAGGGAACGGAGAGAGTCTCAAATTAACGGTCTTGCCGCAAGCCTCTATCGTTTCTGGAATTTGATTACGCGGGATTGTGCTACCGAAAGTAAATCCGCCGTATAAAGCGACCATATTCGCAGTCTGATTAATCGGAGCGCAGCACCAGATATCGCAACGCTCGAGACGCTGCATGGCGAAATCCTTTATCGCTTCGTACAGCATGTTTTCGCGGCACTTAAGCAGAATGTCCTGCGCAAGAGCCGGAACGGAAAGCTCCAAATAATTGCAGGCTATATTAGCGTCGCCGGCGTAAGATAATCCGGCAGGAACGAAATCGACCATAGTATCGAAAGTGTGGGATACGGGTTTTTCGCCTGTATTGCACGCAGCGAAGAACTGATCCGGGATGTTTTGTTTTATGGCATTATCAAGAGCCGCCTTTGCGATAGGACGCCCCTCGAAATACAAAGCGCCCAAAGCCTTAATCTCATGCAGGAAAGTAGTAGCCTGCTGCGCATTCATTTCTGGAGCAAATTCGGAAACCACAAAGCGCAAAGTGTCGTCGGCATTTTCATAAGCTTTATATCGATACACAAACAACCCGCTTGGACGAAGCAAGGTAGAAGCCATAGAAGCCAGCTCCTTGCGAGGAATTTTATTATTCGCATTGTCGGTTTCGTCATACACGAGATATTCCAGTTTCGGCAATTCGCCTATGCCTACGACAAAGAAAGCGTTATCCACCTTGCGCGCTTTAGCCATATTTCTGGCCGCTGCCGCCGCTGCTTCATCTTCGATTACAGCGAAGAACGTTCCTTCTGGATTACTGGCCGCGATGCAAAGAAAAGCTTCGGCATTGCTGCACCCAAGTTGCGCGTAAGCAAAACTGGTGCCCGCCAACCTCGGAGTGACTCCGCGCAGAGCAGCGACATAACTAAGACGAACTGGAGCCAGATCAGCAGCAGCAACTAAAGACGTTCTATTCATGTTAAACCTCCTGTTTAAACAAACTTACAAGTAATTGAGAATTGATAAGCTCTGCATCTTTGCCGTAGCGGAATAAGAAGCCTCTAACTGGGTTTTTACTGCGTTTATCTTGACGGCGACCTCATTTACATCGACGCTCTGAATGCTGGTTATCTCGCTATTTACGTCACTAATGGACTGAGTGTGTCTGGTCTTCACCTTATCCAGGATCGTCTGAGACGAAGCCAGATCGCTATGCACTCCACGAATGCCGCTTAGCCCCTGGTTGATAAGATCGCGTGCGATTGTCATCAACTCGGAATAATTGGTCTGGTCCTGCGTGGCCGAATAGGCGAAGCGCAATCCCATAATCAATTGCTGAAACGGTTCCTGCGTACTGGTTATACCATATTGAAGTTTTTGTGTCGTATCAATTGAAACATTATCCTGAACGTATGCATCGGCATCGCTGTTGGTAGGAACAGGATCCGGCTCCGTAGCGGGAGGAGGAGGAAGATACGGGGCTTCCGCGTCATAATCCGGGAGCACCGGATCGACTACCGTTGTAGTCGGAGTCGTCGTAAGCATCAACGGCAATTCAGTTATATCTTTAACAGGAACGGTTTCATATCTGGTCCCTGAAAAGATATAGCGATCTCCCACCTGCTGATTAAGATAGAAGGAAACCTGCTTCATGAATCCCTGTATCTGTTGAGCGGTAGAACCATTGCTCTCACTATTGTATGTAGGAGCGGTAGTGGTCAAAGAAGAAGCCTCTGCCGCGATCTCCTCAAGCCCGGTCAAAGACTGGTCATAAACTTTAAGCCTCGTATCGATAGCGTTTATAGAACCGAGAAAACCTTCGCGTTTTTTTATTGTCGAGTTAAGGTTCAAAAGATTGAGCGCTTCGCTTGGAGTATAATCGGTAAGATCGTTAGATCTTTTTTCTGAAGCTAGCTGTTCATTCAGCTTAAGCAATTTGCTCTGGCTGGTAGTGAGAATATCAGTATTGGTTAACTGTATTCCCAAAGTGCTTATGAGTACTGACATTGGCAGCTCCTAACTTTTACACGATATTCTCAAGAGTATCGAACATCTGATTTATTATGCTTATAACCTTGGCCGAAGCGTTATATGAGTTCTCCAGCGTAGTCAGAGACACCAGTTCCGTATCGACATTCACGCCGGTATCGTTCGCCATTTTTTTATCGAGATATGTTTTTTGAACCGCCGCCGGAGAGCTAAGATTAGAAACAATGCTGGCGGTTTGTTGAGAGTTGGATATTATTCCCGTCCCTAGCTTTTCATAACTGCTGCTGGTCAACGAAAGGCCCTGTGCGGTAAAGGTCCTGGTCGTATCGTTAAAAGCATCGACGACATCATCCGCATTTTCATAAGCTAACGTGGTAGTCCCTGCGCGCAAAGTAGCGGAAACGGCGAAATTCATGCAGTCTGTGCCGGTGAAGAATTCTGCGCCGATAGTTCCGGTCGGATTATAGGCGTGAGCGAAAGTCTCCGGCGGACCGGCGGAAGAAGCAGTGAACGCGGTGACCAACGCATTAAGTTGCGAAAGCAATTTACGCGGCACTTCCGCGACAGGATCTGGATTAGCCGTGGCAGGAGAGGTGTCCGAACGAAAACTCACAGCAGCCTGCAACGATCCGCCGACAAGAACGTTGTTCAACGATACGCCCGGACTGGAAGCTGATACGACATCGACGCCGTTATAGGAAAAGCTCTGAGCCGAACCATCCATCAACCTATATCCCTGAGGAGTGTACAGAGCGACCTGTCCCATATTGCGGTCCATGACCGTAACTTCCATAACCGAGGCTATCTTCAGAATGACCTGATCTCTCGCATCCTCCATCTGCCCTGAAGGTTGTCCTGCGCCTTTGGCCGCAGCGATTTCACCGTTATACTGCTGCACCAGAACAAGATTTGCGTTCAACTCAGTCAACGTAGAGTTGACATCGGAAAGAACTCTCCTGTCCAGCTCGGCAACGTCGCTGGCAATAGATTGAATCTGCGCGGCCAAACTAACGCCGTCTTGAATTACCTGCTTGCGCTGCGTGGTTGATTCAGGAGAAGCGGACAACTGACGCCAGGAAGAAGCGAACTGGCTTATGCTGTCTGCAAGAGCCGGATCGCTTATATTCGATCCGAAAATAGCCTCAACCTTCTGCATATATTCATCTTGAGTGCCGTAAAAGCCGTCATCGGAAGTAGCGGAAACCTGAGCCCTCTTTGTGCCGTCGCTGGTAACGCGGGAATATCCGGTAACGCGGCTGCCGCCGGCATCGTCGCCAAGCTGCACAGCCTCGACGATAGCAGTCTGGCGACTGTATCCCGCAGTCTGCGCATTGGAAATGTTGCTGGCGACAAGCTGCATCTGAGCAGTAGTCGTTTGCAACCCGCTAAGCGCGACGGACAATGCCGAAAGTAATGTCATGATCTCCTCAAACTACCGGCGATTACCGGATGATATTGATGACTTCTTGCAACATGCTGTCAGACGTCGTGATGGTTTTCGCATTAGCCGAATAAACGCGTTGAGCCTGAATGAGCTTTGTGAACTCGGTCGCGATATCGACGTTAGAACCCTCAAGCGAGCTACCGACGATCTGCCCGGCGCCGACCGATCCAGGAGCGCTTCTACGAGCGGTACCTGACTCAATGGTTCGTTGATACGCGCCGCCGGATATACGTTGCAGCTGATCTTGAGCGAAGAATTGCACCAGAGGAATTTGATAAAAAGTCTTAGACCGACCGTTATCGTAATTCAGCGTAATGAACCCGTTTTTATCGATAGAAAGATCCTTAAACGATCCGCGAGGAATACCGTTTTGCTCGAACGAAGTGACCGCGACGGTCGTATCGGCGAACTGAGTTGTTCCCGTAGGAGAGTCATAAGTACCGAAATCGATCGTAACGGTCTGCGAACCCGATCCAGCGAAAGACAAGCTATACGAAACCTCAGCCTTATTGTCGGAGCCCGGAGTCACAACTGTGTACCTGGCCGGAACGACGGTATCTGGGGTTATAGTCTCGATAGTACCAACATTGGTAACGCTGTTGAAGATGAAGGGAATATCCACATCGTAATCGGTATAAATAGTTGAGGGGGCAACTGGAGCGACCGCTTCCGGGATAAGCACATTAAGCGTCCAATTATTGGTGGAATCTTTGGTCCACGTAAACGACATATCGTGGCCGTTTCCAAGAGCGTCATATATCTGAATCGTAGAAGGAGCTGAAGAATAAGCATCTTCGGCGCTAGACGGAAGGTTAGCAGAGTAAGTAGCCGTGGAGGTTGGAACGGGATTATCCAAGAGCTGAGATATCTGAATAGGATCGGCTTTTGAAGTATCGACAATGCCAGTGCTTGAAACCTGATACCCCGTCAAGAAGAAGCCCGCGCCATTGACCAAATAGCCGTTTTTATCGAGAGAAAAGTCGCCGCGACGAGTGTAGTACGAGTCGCTGCCGAACGTAGTGGTACCAGCGGCGCCGACCGTAGAAGGACGAACCTCGAAATACCCCTGGCCAGTTATGGCGAGAGAAGTAGAAACCTGCGATTGAATTAGGTTGCCCTGCACGTCGTTCTGATATTGAGGCGTAGCGCGCACGCCGCCAGGATCGTTGCGCTGAAGATTGGACGAAGTGACGAGAGTTTCGAATGAAGTGTTAATCGACTTATATCCGGTAGTCGAAGTATTGGCCAAATTATCGGAAATATTACCGATTGCGGAAGATTGAGCGGCCAAACCACCGACAGCGACGGTAAGAGCTGAGAACAAAGACATTGTGACACTCCCTCGTGTTAGGCGCCCGCGACAAAAGGAAATGCGGACGCAATAAACCCACAAGGAATACAGCAAACACCGTGCCAACGAGCTTACGCATACCAATATATTGTTTTTGTTATCTTTTAATTTTGTCCGGTTCCAATTTTAAAAACACATCAGTAAGCTTCAACGGCAATTTTTGCCCGCTCTGATAAATTAAAGTGCCGGAACCGGAATAGGATCAGACAATTTGCTAGTTTCTGGAATTACTCTGAACTTATAAGTTTCTCTATGTAAGAGATAAAGGCCGGCCACAATGACTACGCTACCACCGATATACATTGTCCAGCCCGGAATCTCGTTCCAAATAAAATATCCGAAAATAGCGGCCCAGAAAATAGACACATAACCGAAAGGACTGATGACCGCCGCTTGAGCGTATTGAAAGGCCCTGGTCATAAAGTATTGAGCCAACCCGGCGAATATTCCGGTAACGGCAAGAGATATAAACCCCTTAAGGTCTGGAGTCCGCCAAACCCACGGCATAGGGAATACAGTAAAAGCAACGGAAAGGGCGGTAAAATAGAAAACAGTAGTAGTAGCATGCTCCGTCCTACCCAAAGCCCGCACACCGACCATAGCAAAACCGGAAAACAAAGCGCCCGCGATACCGTTTATTCCTCCGATAATACTTACTCCACCGCCATGACCGGGCTGCACCATAACTAGCATACCAACGAAGCCAACAATCATCGCCACATATCCCGGGATATCTAAAACCTCTTTCAGTATAAAAGCTGAAAACAATGCGACGAACAAAGGAGCTGCATAATTCAAAGCCACAGCATCTGCCAAAGGCAATTGAGTAAAAGAATAGAACATAGTGACCATAGATATGGTCCCGGTCACAGCGCGGAACAAATGGTGCCGCCATCGCCTTGTGCGCAAAGCCCTGAATCCGGTAGTCGCCGCCACCATAGCCAGCGCAGGAATAAGAGCGAACAGACAGCGACAAAACAACACTTGCAAGACATGATAATTTTCAGAAGCGTATTTAACGGAAATATTCATAAGCGCGAAAAAAAACACGCTTATCAACATCATAACGATGCCGCGTCTGGGATTATCTTCAGCGAATGGCTGATGGTTTAAAATCTTACCCTCGGAACTAGCTCATAATTCTATTTTTCGAAAATGCCTGTAATAGCTGAAGTAGGAACATGCAAATAAACCCCGAGAGAGTTCGCCCCAGGATTTACATTTGCCGTATTGGCGTTTGATATGTGGCTAAGATAAACGGACGTCCGCATTTCGTTTTCAAAGCGATAAGCCAGCTCCATACCCGAGCGAACTTCAAAAGCATTTCCCAGTCTTTTGCCATTTCCTGGGGAATAAGCGCCAAGAACAACCTGCGGAGTGAACACAAGGTGATAGCTCAACGGAACATCCAAAGCCAGTCCGCCGAAACCGAAGAACTGCCCCCGCGAGGTAAACTGAAGCCCGGCGACGGGATGAAGCTGAACATAAGGATCCCAGCTTTGAAAATAATCCGAAGCGGCAGAAAGCAAAGACAATCCCCAACGATGCTCCACCCTGAAATCGACAGCGTCGCTATGGCTGTGATTGTCAGTGAAATCGAAAGACCCCACACCGAAAGAAAGGAGGTCTGGAGTAACCCCAGAATGAACCGTAGGAGCAAGAGGAGCCGCAGCCGCCGGAGAAGCAAGCAAAGCCAAAACAGCGATCGACAAAACGCGACGAACTAAAGACATATGGAACCACCCTCTTAATTGGGTTGCTAATTTACGGATAATATCTATCAACTCAGCGCCAATATCAACGGGACATCTATCTTGCGCCGACAACTGCAGCAATCATTTCCCGCGTGTGTTTTGCAAGACACGCCGGATCGAAAATGCCTTTAACGCACCCATCCTCGATAAGCTGAACCAGCTTTGAGCCGGTTATAACTCCATCGGCCCCGGCCTTTATCATGGCCACAGCCTGTTCCGGCTCAGAAATCCCGAATCCGGCCAGCGCCGGCAGACTTAACTTGTTGTGAATACGAGAAAACATCCCGCTCAACGAGCTTGAAAAGCCCCCAGCACTTCCGGTGATACCAAGCCTTGTGACAACATAAACAAACCCACCCATGTATTCACCCATGAGAGCCAACCGAGAGTCATCGCTTAAAGGAGAAGCTATAAAAACGACATCAACGCCATGCTTGTGAGCAGCAGGCATAATTTCCTCGGCGCGCTCGGGAGGAAGGTCGGGAATAAGGATAGCGTCGATACCGGCTGATGCGAAACTTTCCAGAAAATTATCCGCGCCCTTAGCCAGCACCATATTGTAATAGCACATAAGGGTAATAGGGATATCCGCGCTTAACTTTCTTATCTGCGAGACAATCTCGACGCCTTTGGCGGTAGTAAATCCGTTATTCAAAGCCTCCATTCCGGCAGCCTGTATAACAGGCCCGTCCGCAGCAGGATCGCGGAAAGGAAGCCCCAGCTCCAAAGCATGAACGCCGCCCTCGATCAAAACCCGGCAAACCTCAAGACTTATATCTGCAGTAGGATATCCAAGCATCACATAAGGAGAATATATGGCTTTTCCGGTAGCATTTATCTGCTCTTGTAATTTTTTATAACGCGTCATTTTTCACCCGTCGCACCGGAAACGAATATCCCGTGTTCCTTCTCATATTTGACAATGTGCTCAAGATCTTTATCCCCGCGCCCGGACAGGCTTACAAGAATGACCGAACCAGGATCGCGAGCCGCAATTTTCTTAGCCTCAGCCAAAGCATGGGAAGATTCCAACGCCGGCAAAATACCCTCCGTCCTTGAAAGGTCGTGGAACGCCGCCAAAGCCTCCAGGTCAGTAATAGCGGTATAAGTCGCCCGCTTTATATCCTGAAGATGAACGTGCTCCGGTCCTACCAAAGGATAATCCAGCCCAGCGGAAATGCTGTAAGGCTCATCTATCTGCCCATCCTTGTTCTGCAAAGCAAGACTGCGCATGCCATGAAGAACGGCCATAGTCCCCTCACAAAGAACAGCGCCATGCCTACCGGTTTCAACGCCATCGCCGCCAGGCTCTGCCCCAACAAGAGCGACATCCTTGTCATCCAGAAAAGCGCTGAAAAGCCCCATAGCGTTCGACCCGCCACCGACGCAGGCAACGGCATAATCCGGCAAGCGCCCGATCTGAGACAAGCACTGCTCTTTAGCCTCGGTACCAATAACCGACTGGAAAAAGCGAACTATCGTGGGAAAAGGATGAGGCCCGGCAACAGTGCCCAACACATAATGAGTAGTCTCACAAGTAGCCACCCAATCGCGCATGGCATCGTTTATAGCGTCCTTCAAAGCCCGCCCGCCGCTTTTGACGACGACGACTTTTGCGCCGAGCATCTCCATGCGCTGAACGTTGGGAGCCTGCCGCTCGACATCCAGCTCGCCCATATAAATAACGGTGGACAAGCCCATACGAGCTCCCGCCATAGCAGTAGCAACCCCATGCTGCCCAGCCCCGGTTTCGGCGATTATCCTGGTTTTTCCCATTCTTTTAGCCAGAAGAACCTGCCCCAAAGCGTTATTAGTCTTATGAGCGCCGCCATGCAGAAGATCTTCGCGCTTAAGATAAATTTCAGCGCCCCACTCTTTAGAAAGAGTCTCGCACAAATAAAGAGGCGTAGGCCGCCCAGCCCATTCGCGCATAACCTTGTTATACTCGGCCATGAACACCGGGTCGCTCTCAGCGGAACGGAACGCTTTTCTTAATTCCTCAAGGATAGGCATAAGAGTTTCCGGACTATAGGTTCCCCCATATTCCCCGAAGAATCCGTCATCGCTATTTCTTAATATTTTATCCATCCAACGCGTCCTGATTATTGAAAGTTAAGAGTATAATCTCTGGTATTCTGCCCAAGATCTATCTCATGAAACCCTTGTGTTTTATAGTCGCGTTTTTCGCATTTATTATCCCCGGTAATACGGAAAGCCTTATCGTCGATGCAAAAGGCGTATTTTCCTGTCCACGACGGAGGCCCCTTTCCCTCCACCAGAGGCTTTCCCAAAGAGCGGGCATAATAGAAATAAAACCGCTGGGTCAATGGCTTATTGTATGCCCTGGAGCAAAGACCGGGTTCTATCTTCCACCAGCCTTCCGATATCCAGATTCCGCCTTCATGGTAGCCGACGGCCGCCTCCAAAGGAGCTTTAGTGCGATTACAAAGCAAAAGGGCAGCCGAAGCGCTTTCACCCCAAAGAACGAGGGATAAAAATACCGCAAAAGCCAGGAACGAACGGAACAAAGTCATACCTAAGGTTGGCCTAAGGAAAAGTTGGCGACGAATCACAAGTGAGGTTAACCTAGATTACAATCAAATGAAATCGCCTGACCGAGCAAAACCGGTCGAAAAATGGTATAGCAAGAAAAAGTCAGTAGCAGAATGTAATAGTTTTATCGCGAGGATAAAAACCATGGCCGCACAAATTGGCCAAGACACGCTACAAACGCGTCAATCTCTGGCCGTCGGAGATAAGGAGTACGACTATTTCAGCCTGAAAGCGGCAGAGAAAGTGCTGGGAGAAGTTTCCCGACTGCCGTTCAGCCTGAAAGTTCTTCTTGAGAATCTTCTACGCACGGAAGACGGTCGCCTGACGACGGTTGAAGATATCCGCTCAGTAAGCCTGTGGCTCCAGATGCGCAAAAGCGACTCGACAATACCGTTTCGTCCGGCGCGAGTGCTGATGCAGGATTTTTCCGGGGTTCCGGCGATAATCGACCTTGCGGCCATGAGAGACGCGATTGCGGCCATTGGAGGAAATCCGGCGAAGATCAATCCGTTATGTCCGGTTGACCTCGTCATCGACCACTCGATTTCAGTGGACGACGCCGGAAACATGGCGTCATTCAATCGCAATGTAAATTACGAATTTTCCCGCAACGCAGAGCGTTATTCGCTTTTGCGCTGGGCGCAAAAAGCCTTCAACAACATCAACGTAGTCCCCCCGGAGACAGGCATCTGCCACCAGATAAACCTTGAGTATCTGGCAAAAACAGTCTGCATGGACGCGGACCCCGCCACCGGAAAATCGGTCGCCTATTTTGACACGCTCATAGGAACCGACAGCCACACCTCGATGATAAACGGTCTTGGCATTCTTGGATGGGGCGTTGGCGGGCTGGAAGCCGAAGCCACCATGCTTGGCCGACCCATATCGATAAAAGTGCCAGAAGTTATAGGGATAAAACTGACTGGCAAACTCCACCGAGGAGCAACAGCGACGGACCTTGCCCTGACCATAACGCAGCTTTTGCATAAAAAAGTTGTCACAAATAAATTTATTGAATTTTACGGGCCTGGACTTAACACGCTAAGCCTGACCGACCGGGCAACCATCGCCAACATGGCGCCGGAATACGGAGCGGCCTGCTGCTTTTTCCCGATAGACGCCGAAGTTATTGAGTTTTTAAAATTGTCGGGCCGCGATCCAGAGCACATCGCGCTTGTCGAAGCATACGCCAAAGCGCAAGGGGTCTGGAGAGAACCGGATTCAAGCAACGGCCACGACCCGCTATTCACGGAAACGATGGAAATAAATCTAGCTGGCATTGAAATATCCATCGCCGGTCCGCGCAATCCGCACGATTACATACAGATAACCCAAGCGGCTTCTCAATTTGAAGCCGACCTTGCCACATTCAACGTCGCAGCCTCCACCCGCAGAAAGGAAGCGGAAGTAAGAGAAAGCGGCTACAGCCTGAAACACGGAGCCGTACTGATTGCGGCAATAACCTCATGCGCCAGCACATCCAATCCACGCTTAATGATAACGGCGGGATTGCTGGCAAGAAGAGCGCTTGCCGCAGGGCTTAAAGCAAAGCCATGGGTAAAAACCTCTCTTTCTCTTGGAAGCCAAAGCGTCACCGGATATTTATCCCGAGCTGGATTACAGGCAGATTTAGATGCGCTTGGGTTTAATCTCACGGGCTATGGCTGCGCCACATGCATAGGCAACTCCGGCCCATTGCCCAGCAACATTGTCGAAGCGGTTAAACAAAGCAATCTGGTGACTTGTTCGGTTTCATCTGGCAATCGCAATTTTGAAGGCCGCATAAATCCGCATTGCAAAGCGAACTATCTTGCATCTCCGCCGCTTGTTGTCGCATATGCGCTGGCAGGATACATGAGCATAGACCTTGCAACACAGCCGCTTGGAGTGGGCAGCAACGGTAACCCGGTATTTTTAAAAGACATCTGGCCGACAAGCCGGGACATAGACGCTGTCATAGCTCAAAACATAACGACGGACATATTCAAGCAACCTTATGAAAACCTGTTCATAGGCTCTCAACGTTGGCAGCAAATAAAGTGCGAAGAAGGCATTACATATCACTGGAGTCCCGACTCCACATATGTGAAAGCGCCGCCAATGCTGGCGTCTATTCCGGCGGCGCCCCCGGCGCTAAAGGACATAAAAGCGGCCCGAGCGCTCGCCATATTTGGAGACAGAGTAACCACCGATCAAATTTCTCCGTCCGGAGCAATAAAGCCGAACAGCCCGGCGGCGCAGTATCTCATCCGCAACGGAGTTCCTCCGATTGAATTTAATTCTTACGGATCGCGAAGAGGCAACCACGAAATAATGGCGCGAGGAGCGTTCTGTAGCGAGCGCATAATGAATGAGCTTTCGGGAGGAGTAAGCGGCAGCCTGACTCGGCACATGCCCTCGGGCGAGCTTCTCTCCATATATGACGCAGCCTTACGCTACAACACGGAGAAAGTGCCGCTGCTTATATTCGCTGGCAAAGACTACGGAGCGGGAACGCCACGCGACTGGGCGGCGAAAAGCACGCACATGCTCGGAGTAAGAGCCATAATTGCCGAAAGCTTTGAGCGCATACATCGCTCGAACCTGGTAAGCATGGGCATTATACCGCTTGAATTCAAAGGAGGCATGACCCGCAAGAGCCTCAACCTTTCCGGCAATGAAACTTTTGACCTTGCCGGAATATCGATTGAGCTGGCCCCTAAATTAGACTTAATGCTGACCGTGTACAGACGCGACAGCATAGATCGCTACATGCTCCTCTGCCGAATAGACACGGAAGAAGAGCTGGAATACTTCAAGCACGGAGGCATAATGCCCTACGTCGTGCGCAACCTGATGCAAAGAGCGAAGTGATGCCTAAATTTACGATAAGCGACGAAGAATTAAACGGACTTATAAGTCGCTATACCCGCGACATAACTGAGCAAGACCGGCTTGGAAAATTCGACCCCATATCCGGACGCGACCGCGAGCTTGACCAGTTAACGCTCATCCTACTGCAAAGGCTGAGAAAGAACGCCCTGCTGGTAGGACCGGCGGGAGTAGGAAAGACAGCGCTGTTCATCGGACTTGCGCAGTGGATAAATCAAAACAAAGTTCCGAAAATGCTGCAAGGAGCGCGGCTGATTGAGCTTGAAATGTCGATGATCGGAGCCGGATCGCAGAACCGAGCCGACCTTGAAGGCCGCCTCATCCCAATAATCAAAGGCGTAGCCGAACGCAATTCCATGCGTTCTGGCCCGCCGATAATTTTCTGCATAGACGAAATTCACCAGCTCATGGTCGCCTTCAAAGCGTCCAGCTATGGCGGCATAGCCGATTTGCTAAAGCCCTACCTCACCGTAGGCGATCTTTTCGTAGTCGGCGCAACGACGCGAGAAGAATACGAAGACTACATGCGAACAGAGCCTGCCATAGATCGCCGCTTCCAGAAAATTGAAATGAACGTGCCCGACGCGCCGACGACATACGGAATATTGCTGAGAATGAAATCCAAATTTGAAGAGCATTACTCGCTGAAGATATCGGACAGGGCATGCGATCGTATTGTAAAGCTGGCGGAACGCTTTATCCGCAACCGCAACAACCCGGACAAATCCATTATATCTCTGGATCAGGCCTGCGCTTATGCCATAAAAAAAGGAATAGTGGATGAGCTTGACGACGAGTCAATATCCGTTGCAATCGCAGCTGAAGCTGGTGTCAATCCAAAGGCCATAGGTTAAGAATGTCGAACGATAAAATCATACGCGTTGCCTGCATAGGGCTTGGATGGGTAAGTCTGCATCGCCACTTTCCATCTATAAAGAGGCATCCAAATCTCAAGCTCGTCGGAGTGATAGACCGCTATCCAGGACAAGCCGCGGCAATAGCGAAGAAGTACAAGCTCCCCTACTACGCAGAAACGGAAGACCTGACAAAAGTGCCATGGCTTGAGAACGTTGACGCAGTAATCATCGCCACAGCCCCGATGGCGCACGCGGAATTGGCAATGACCGCAATGGCGCTTGGCAAACATGTGCTAACCGAGAAACCATTTGCGATGAGCGTAGAAGAAGGCGTCGCCATGTGCGCTGCGGCAAGACAATACGACCGCATCCTTGCGGTCGTGCATAACTTCCAATTCAGCCGGGCCGCAAACAAACTGATGCACGATCTTGCCACAGGAAAGCTGGGAAAGATCAAGCGCATCACAGCGGTGCAATTAGGAAACCCGCATCGTCGCCTGCCGAGCTGGTTTGAAAAGCTTCCGCTTGGATTATTTTACGATGAGAGTCCGCACTTTTTCTATCTGCTGCACAGATTATCCGGCGGACATCTGAAGCTCCAGCATGCGCACGGCATAGCGTCGGCCAACAATCACAACACCCCGGCGGCAGTATCGCTGCTTTACCGGAATGAGTACAACACGCCAATAACCATAAACTGCCAGTTCGACAGCACGATAAGCGAATGGTACGTCATGATCGCCGGCAAAGATTATCTTGGCATAATCGACATATTCCGCGACATTTACATGCGCATACCGAACGATGGAGTGCATGGCCCACGGCAAATACTTTGCACCAGCATTTCCGCAATATGGCAGCATATAATCCAGCACATTCCGAACGGGATCGCATATATGTTCAATCGTCTTGACTACGGAAACGACGCTGTGTTCGACACTTTTGCCAACGCGGTAAAAAGCGGCATCCAACCGGACGCCATAGGTTGCGACAGAGCGTTATCGGTATTAAAGCTGCAACACGAAGCGATTGAAGCCTTAGAACGCAATATGTACAAATGAGCGAAGAAACAGAAACGCGCAGCAACCGTCACAAAGTTCTGGTTGTAAGCCATTACTACTCCGAACACGGCGGAGGGATTGAGCTTGTGGCGGGCAAGCTCATCGATGAAATTGCGACGAGCGATAATTTCAGCTTCACCTGGGCCGCCAGCGACTGCGACGCGCACGAAGAATCGGAAGGGCAGCGTCCCATGCCGATGGTATCTGCTAATTTTTTAGAAAGCACGATAGGCATTCCCTGGCCGATATGGGGCATAGGCAGTCTGATAAAACTAAAGAAAGCCATCTCCGAAGCCGACGCAGTATGGCTTCATGACACATTGTACCTTGGAAACATTCTGGCTTTTCATTGGGCGAAGAAACTTAACAAACCGATAGTCATCACCCAACACATCGATCCCATTCCATATCGCAATCCTATATTGCGTTACGCTATGAAGCTGGCTGATCGCTGGATAACGTGCAAAATGCTAAAGGAAGCTACGCAAGCGACATTCATAAGCGACCGCGTAGCGGAGAGTTATTACCAGCGCATAGCATTCACCAAACCGATACAAATAATTCCAAACGGAGTGGACACGCGGCAGTATCACCCGCCCATATTGGAAAAGCGCGCATGGTTGAGACAACAGTTTGCCCTACGCTCCGGCCAACCAGTTTTGCTTTTTGTGGGCCGTCTGGTTGAAAAGAAAGGACTTGCCACAATCCGCGAATTGGCAGCTCTTCTCCCCGACTGGAGATTCTGGATAGCAGGCAGAGGCCCGATAAATCCCCAGCGTTGGCATATGCCGAACGTGCATGTATTCGATAACCGCCGCGATGCCGCGCTTTGCGAACTATATCAAGCCGCCGACATACTCATCCTGCCTAGCTACGGCGAAGGCTTTCCCCTGGTAATACAAGAAGCTCTTGCATCCGGGCTACCGGTGATGTGCAGCCCTGAAACTGCGGCGGGAAGCAGAATGGCGACGCCACACGTAATTCAAGCTGAAGTATGGCCCAATTCTCCCGAACGCACGGCGCAATTCTGGGCAGGACTACTGCGCGGCATGGCGGCGCAACTTCCCCTTAAACAGCCGGATCAAGCTCTGGCCGACTTTGCCTCCTCTTCGTGGAGATGGTCGATGATCGCCCGCGCATATGCGGACATCTTCCGCACATTGAGCCAGCGCCAGTGACTGCCTCCGAAAAAATCCGAATTGGCACTGCGCTATTCTTTGGCATCCTCCTGATAGCCGCGCTGTTTATTCTGCAATCGATCCGCATGGAGGATCTTGCCAGCCTGAATATAGTATGGGCGCCAACAGCAGGAATGGTATTGTGTTCATTGCTCTATGTGTGTTCCGGAGCATGGAAATGGCAGCTGATATCGAAACAGTGGTACGGAACCGCGCCTGATTTCAGCTTTCACTTTACGCAAACGGCGCGAGCGATGCTTCTAGCGCAATTTCTCCCGCTCTCCATAGCGATCACAGCGCAAAGAGCCGCCATAATGCGGGTGAGCCAAAAGATCCCCGTAGCGCAAGGAGCCATCCACGCAGCCTACGATCTGGGCTTTGACTTTCTCATAGCAGTCTTGCTGGTCCCCGCGACATTGCTTCAACTGCGCTACGATCTTAATTTTACGCAGTGGCTAGTCATAGGAATTTGCGGATTAATATTATGTTTAATCCTCATAAGAAGCGGAGATTATCTGTTTCAAATAATAGGAAAGGTCGCGCCGAAAAATCTCAACACGAACATCGAAGCCTGGCGAGCTCACGGCCTTTTCTCAAAAAGATTTATGGTTTTAATGCTGGCGTTATCCGCCGCCCGTTTTGGAATTGCAATACTGCGCCTCTGCCTCGGAGCGGCAGCGCTGGGCCTTATCATTCCGTGGGACGCTATTGCCTATACAACGCCGCTCGCGACGCTTCCCAGCCTAATCCCGATAACGCCCGCCAATCTGGGAATAGCGGAATGGAGCTGGGCATATCTATTAAGCCTATGGCAAATGCCCATAGCAACCGGAGCGCTCTACGCCACCGGCTTCCGCCTGCTCACGCTGGCAGTGCAAGGAGCCATAGCCCTTCTAACGATTCGCAGATAATTTAATCACGTAGCGACCACATCGACCATATCGATCTCGTCGCATGTGCGAGAAAGATAAGCAGGAGACACGCGCCAGCTTTCGATAAGCTCGGACGCCGCATTGCGATCGAGACGATCGAAAGCCATCAAAGCGTAACTAAGCTCACGAGGATGAACGATATGCTCCCCGGAACGAGCGCCACGAGACAACAGGAACACTGAAACAAAATCGCCCTTATCAACTCCAATAGCGCGGCAAACAGTGGCCAAAGCGCGTCCGCCCGGCTCGGAAATAAAATTATCGATGAATTTAAGCTCAAGCCTGGTCATGCGGCTAAGCAGAATGTTGAAAAGGCGGAAGTGCCCCGTGCGCAAAACCTGCGGTAGCAACTTAACCAGAGCCACGCTACGTTCAATCATCCAATCGGCAACGCTCATCATAGCGTCGTCATCGAGTCTCTCGGTTCTATGCTTTTCCAGTTTTTCGTCTATAGCCTTAACCAGAGCGTTATTAAGAGCGCCGCTCTTGATGCCGAAGCGCTGCAAAGCATAACGGCGAAGGTCATGAGCGACCCACCAGTAAAGTTTTATAGCGGCATCTTCCGTCAACTCGTCGCGCAGCATGACGGGCTTCTGCAAGCTTGAGGTAAGCCTGGCCGCCTCAACAAGAACGGAAACCGCCTTAGGAGACAACTCAGCACCGAGATTTTCCGCGACCGCCCGCATGACATTGATATCGCCGGTAGTTACCAGAGCGTCCGCGACCGCAGCGTTGATAGTCTTACGCATAGCGATAGAAAGAGAATGCTCGCCGCCCTTTTTCTCGACGACATATATAAGATCGTCGTCCGTGAGCTTCTCGTTAGAGAGAAGAACCTGACAGGCAATATCGCTTGTCTCGCAAACGAACTTCATGGCCATATTTCTGGACATGCCGGAAGCATTGGCGAATTTGTTGACCAGAGTCTCTCTCACGCCTTGGTTTTTTGTTTTCAGCAAAAGGTCTATAAGCTCGCCGAGCATATTTTCTTCATTATCGGTAAGGGCGATAGACCCGCCGAGAAATATGTCAGCCAGCTGGTTGGCAAGCTCAATACGCGAGCACTCGCTGTTATCATGAGCAAGCTCAAATAAATATGGCAGTTTTTCCTGAATCGGGGACATCAAATTCCCCCCAAAATCCGCTTACGCACGGCAAAAAACCTCAATATTTCGAAATAATCTAAAATACAGTAGAACACATAACAGTTAATGCTTTCTTCATTACGGGCGTGCAACAATTGTGTTATACCGGTGGTCACAAGCGCTGTTTTGATTGATGACCACACATTCCCGGAATACGGGGAATCGAAGGTGTTGTTATGCAAATTGGCCCTCTGCCTCTGCCGATAGTACCAGCTACTTCTGTGGCGCAGCAGGCTGTTGCCCACGCCCTGCCTCAAATTCAGGCCCTGGCGGCAGCTCCGCTCACGAGTCGAGCCGTTGGTCCCGCGGACAAAACCGAAGGCGGGCAGCGCACGAAAACGAACAGCGAGAAAAGCAAGGGTGGCGGCCAGGGAGTTCTTTCGGAAGATGCTGGAAATAGCCGCGGGAATATACTCAACGCAAGCGTCTGATGATCCAACCTTAAACGACATTTCATCTCCCTGAAATTTTGTTGCCGTCAAATTTTCTTGGTATCAATTGCTCAAAATCTCTTTGTGCAACGCACATTTTTAGAATATGCGAAAAACGTGAAACTAAATCATTGATTCTATGGTAAAAAATCTGTTAAAGCTGTCATATCAGGTTAATAAATCCTCTTTTTTACCGATGGTGGGTAAGTAGTTCCCCTTTTTGAGTAAAACCAGCATGAAAAAAATTTTTCGCATAGGCGAGCGAAGCAGCCCCCTATCCCTAATTCAAGCCGAATTAGTCCGAACCGCGTTGTTACGGCAGAACCCCGAATTAGAGAAAGAATACGAGATAGAGCTAATCCCGATCAGAACCTCTGGAGACTGGTCGCCGGAGAAAGCCGAGCAGCTTCTTGGAGAAGTCGGAGAGAACAAAGGAGTCTTCACGAAAGAAATCGACGAAGCGCTTATGTCGGGACGAATTGACGCAGCGGTTCATTCGATGAAGGACGTATCGACGATTATTCCTGATTACATGGAAATTGCGGCGATGATGGAGCGAGCGGACCCCCGCGACGCGTTTTTATCTCTCAAAGCCCAACAGCTTATGGATCTTCCAGAGGGAGCCACAGTCGGAACGTCAAGCGTGCGAAGAAAAGCGCAATTGCTCGCGCAAAGGCCCGACCTGAAAATAACGCCATTAAGAGGAAACATAGAAACCCGCCTGCAAAAACTGGCAAACGGAATGGCGGACGCGACCATACTTGCAGTGGCAGGCTTACAGCGCATGGGGCTTGACCATCGCATAACCAGAATAATGGACACTGAAACGATGCTGCCATCTCCGGGGCAGGGAGCCATAGGAATCATAATAAAAAGAAACCACGCCATAGCGCACGATCTAATAAGTCCAATTGACCACGAGCCAACCAGCCTGTGCGTAGCCGCAGAAAGATCCATGCTATCGGTCCTCGACGGATCATGCTCAACTCCAATAGCCGCGTTAGGACGCATGGCGTCGGACAAAATCATTGTGCTTGAAGGCATGGTAGTGCGCCCGGATGGAACGGGCATGCTAAAACTACAAAACAGCGGCCCGGCTCAAGACGCCGAAAAAATAGGAATGGATCTCGGCAACGAATTTAAATCCAAGCTGCCATCAGATTTTTTTAAATGCGCTTGATTGAGTCTGCAAAAGACAAAGCGAGGAACCCGCGACATGACGAAAGTCCTCATAACTCGCCCCCAAGAAGCCGCAAGCGAATTGGCGAACAAGTTGATAAAAGCTGGATACAGCGTTTTATCCGAACCGATGTTTTCCATACAAAAACTCGACGCAGCCAAACCAAACACATCATCCACAAATGCGATAATCCTCACCAGCCGAAACGCGCTGACCTCGCTTAACGAGATAAAAGACCTGCTTGCCCTGCCATGTTTCTGTGTAGGCCCCAAAACAGCGGAAGCGGCGGCGGCAAAAGGATTCAAAAACATTAAACACAGCGAAGGCAGCAAAACAGAACTGCTCGAACTTATAAACGCGCACACACCAACGACTGCTACCCTGCTTCACATATGCGGAACCGCGACAGACGATTATATCTCCGCCGCGCTCACAAAAACCGGACGCAAAGTAAACATGTGGCGAGTTTACGAAGCCAAACCATTTTCCGCCTTTTCTCCAGAGCTGCGCCAAGCCCTTGAAAAAAACGAAATAAATGCGGCGTTGTTTTTTTCTCCCCGCACCGCCAGGATTTTTGCGCCCCTTGCAGCCGAGAATAATTGCGCTAACATAACGGCCATAGCGATAAGCGCCGAAGCCGCCGAACCGTTAAAAACCCTGAATTGGAAACAAATAGCCATTGCGCAAAAGCCGCTTGAATCCAACATGGTCGAAACCCTAACCAGGGTTTGCCCCGTTATCAAACGGTAGGAAACAGAGCATTATTGTGCTACTTATCGGACACAAAATTGATGGGAGAAAACGCCATGGAAAAATCGGATAATGCGGAAACAAAATCCGGCAGCCGCAAAATAGGCCTGCCCAGCATCCTGATAACGCTTATTATCGTCGCCATAGGCGCGACTTCCGTCCTGGCATGGAAAAACATCCGCAATTTATATGAAGCGCGAGAACTGGAGGGAATCGCAATCGCGCAGCAAACTCGCGATCCTGCGGCAGAGCGTAAAATTGCCGCCATGGAATCCCGCATCGACGAACTTAGCTTGCGGCTGGCTAAAGTCGAACAACAACCTGCCTCGCAAGCGGCTCCCACAAAAGGACAAGCCGCAGCGGCAGCGTCTAACATCGACGATATAAATCTCTTGAAAAGCGAAGTCGTAGCGTTAACCACCACCGTCACTAATCTTGAGAATATGCTGAAACAAACCGCCAACACAGCGAACAGCGGTCAAAAGCAAGCGCTAGCAGCGCTAATTAATTCCCTGAAAGTCGTCGCCGACACAGGAAAAAACTTCAAGCCGGAATTTGATTTTCTAAGACAAGCCGTCATCAACATCTATCCCGATCTTTCCGACTCTCTTGCTAAAGTTGATCCCGCATCGTCCACCGGAGTCAAAAGCATAGCCACTCTTCAAGAAGAATTTGAATCGCTCGCAGTAAAAGCGGAAATTGCCATAAA
Source organism: Alphaproteobacteria bacterium (assembly GCA_028692635.1). Lineage (GTDB taxonomy): Bacteria > Pseudomonadota > Alphaproteobacteria > UBA9219 > UBA9219 > JAQUWX01. The sequence goes on along the minus strand of JAQUWX010000010.1, from coordinate 17,878 downwards.
CAAAGCCGGAGCAAACACCTGGTGGCAACGCGCTCTTGTCGAAGCGAAAGGTCTTGTGACTATCCGCGCCCTGCATCCCAAAGGCGGAGACATGGGAATAATGGCGGCCATATCGTCCGACCTGTCGCGACACGATCTAAGCGCGGCATTAAAGAAAGTGAACGGCCTACCGGAAGCGGCCCAAACAACGCTTAAAGAATGGAGCGCCGCCGCGGAAGCCAGAATGGCGCTTGATACAACGCTTGATAAAATATCCGAACGTCTATCCGATGCAGGAAAGACGCACGAATAAATAAAGATTGAGAGTGCAGCGATGCGATTTATAGGTTTTATTCTTCGTCTAATAGTGTTGGTAGCCATAGTTGTGTGGCTTACTGACCAGCCGGGAACTGCGCGCATAGTCTGGCATGACTACGCGATTGAAACCTCGGCCGCATTGCTTGCGCTAATTTCCATAGGCTTTGCGTTTGTGCTGTTCACATTGTTCCGCATATGGAAATTCATTAAAGATGGCCCGCGCTTCTGGCGGTTGCGACAAAAACTTCGGAAGCTGCAAAAGGGACAGGAGCAACTGGCGCAAGGCCTTGTCGCCATAGCCGCAGGAGACGGGCCGGAGGCGGGCCGCCTGTCGGTGAGCGCACGCAAACTTCTCGGAACGACCCCAGCAACGCGCCTTCTACAAGCGCAGGCAGCGCAACTTGCCGGAGACGTTCGCGCAGCTCGCGAAGCGTTTCTATCGCTGGCCGCGGACAACGACAGCGCAGTGCTTGGATATCGCGGCCTGATAATGACAGCGATGCGCTCCGAAAACTGGGCGGAAGCTGAGCAATATGTTGAAAAGCTCCGCCGAGTAAAACCGGAAACTCCTTGGCTGAATCTCATATTGTTTGAGCTGGCCACAAGGCGCCAACTATGGGGCGACGCGCAAACGGCGCTAAAAACGGCAATGCACGCAAATTTACTAGAGCCTGTCCGCGCCGACCGTCACCTTGCGGCGCTGCTTATGGCAAACGCTCTAGCCGCAAAACAGGACGGCAATCTCGACAAAGTCGTGCAGTTGTCTGAGCAAGCGTTAAAGCTCGCGCCGAACTGGCTACCCGCTGTCTTGCTTCTCGCGCAGCATCAATCTCTAACGGGACACGTTCGCTCCGCCATGAGATTGATTGAGCGCAACTGGGCGCGCAATCCGCATCCTGAACTCGCCACGCTTTACCGAGGAATGGGGAAGGAGCACAACGATCCCCTGATTGGATACAAACAGGTAGAAAAACTAACGAAAGAAAATGCCAGTAACACCGTAAGCCAGTTTGCATTAGCCGAAGCCGCATTCGCAGCGGATCTGTGGGGAGCGGCCCGTCGTCATCTTCTTGCGATTGCCAGTCGCAAAGACGCAACGCAGGGGGTATTCCGCCTGCTTGCAAAACTGGAGCGCCGCGAAACTGGAGACGAACGCGCAACGGCGAGATGGCTTATGCGAGTAAGCGAAGCCCTGCCCGATCCGCGCTGGCTCTGCCAGAGCTGCGGAGGAAGCAACGCGACATGGCAACCGACCTGCCCGCATTGCGGAGCGTTCAACGCGCTGAGCTGGCAAATACCGGGAGCGAGCAGACATGAGGGCAAGCTCTCCATAGCCCAGCAAAGCGGCTCAACGTTAATATCCGAATGATGCTTCCGATAAACACCGCCTCTCGACCGTCTGCGACGATTGCGGTCTTTGATTTTGACAAAACGCTAAATCGCGGAGACAGCCTGCTACCGTTTCTAGTCGCCGTTGCCGGATGGCCGAAAACCATTGTCGCCATAACCGCTACGTTATCAGACTGGGCATGCGCCATGCGCAAAGAAAGCCCGCCTCCTGAATTCCGAACATTTTTTAAATCAGGATTGCTTAGAAAGTTGCTGTCAGGGAAACGCGCCGACGAACTGGCGCAAGCAAAAGAAAAAGTGCGCGCCTGGATGAAACCCCTTCCGACAATAGAAGCGCTACACAAACATTACGCGTTGGGACATCATATTGTGATTGCATCGGGAAGTCTTGATACATACCTACCCGACATCCTAAACGCGATTCCGCATCACGCAATCATATGCACAAACATGGAAATCAAAGACGGAGTTTTGACCGGCAGAATGCTAAACGGCAACTGCGCGAGAGAACGCAAAGCCGAGCTGGTAGCGGAATACATGAAAAAGCACGGCCCATTTTTAGAAAGCTGGGGCTACGGAAACACTCCGCATGACCTGCCGATGCTGGCGTTAATGCAGAACAAAACAATCGTATAAAAAACGCCGCGCTGATTTCTCAACGCGGCGTTATTTTATTCATTAAGCATTAGACTAGCTAGCGCGCTTCAAAGCTACGGCGGCTTCACGGCCATTCTTGCCCATGCTCATTTCGAATTCGACCATATCGCCCTGATTCAAACCTGGCAAACCAGCCTTCTGAACTTCAGAGATATGAACAAAAACGT
>JAQUWX010000010.1:14099-15307 GCA_028692635.1 Alphaproteobacteria bacterium | reverse complement strand
GCGCGCTTCAAAGCTACGGCGGCTTCACGGCCATTCTTGCCCATGCTCATTTCGAATTCGACCATATCGCCCTGATTCAAACCTGGCAAACCAGCCTTCTGAACTTCAGAGATATGAACAAAAACGTCTTTTTCTGCACCATCCGGAGCAATAAAACCGTAACCTTTAGTGGCGTTAAACCATTTGACTGTTCCACGCATAATCTGCACGTCCTTCGTCTAAGCGGCCGCGATAGCATCGGATTGCGGCCAGAACATCCGGCAAGAGATACACCCCCTTGCAGTTGTGAGCTGCGCATCAAACCGACTTAACTGCAGACGAACTTGATACACGAAACAGCACACGGTTCACATATGGCGCAGTTTATCGTTTTGCGCAAGCACCCACGACATGGAAGAAAACATTCTTGAAAAACTATTCTCTGTTTCCACCCATGAGGCTCAACATGAACTGGAAGGCGTTTATAAAATTAAGATAAAGGCCAAGAGCGCCTATCACAGCCATCTTATTATTAGCCTCTGCGCCCCAGGATTCAGCGTACATTTGCTTGATATTCTGCACATCGTAAGCGGTAAGGCCGGTGAAGATGAACACGCCGATAACCGATATGACCCACTGCATACCCGAAGAAGCGAGGAAGAGATTTACGATCATAGCGATCATAATTCCCATCACGCCCATAAGAAGGAACGAACCGAAACCGGCGAGATCTTTCTTAGTGGTATATCCCCAAAGGCTCATGGCGGCGAAGGTCGCGGCAGTGATAAAAAATGCGCGAGCTATATCTTCCCCGGCGAAGACCATGAAGATGGAAGCCATAGACAATCCCATGACTCCACAGAACGCCCAGAAGACTGCTTGAGCGCGAGCGGCACTCATGCTCTGCAAGCGGAAGTTTAAATAGAATATGAACCCGAGAGGAGCGAGCATAACCACCCACTTAAGAGGAGACCCGAAAATCACCCCGGCCAAAGCGGTATTAGCCACTATATACGCCGTCAATCCGGTCAAAGCCAAACCGCTAGCCATATAGTTGAACACGCGCTGCATATGAGAGCGCAACCCAGCATCCATAGTAACGCGATCTGCGCTGCTTGCGACTGATGCGCGAAAAGCGGGTTCTATCATGGTTAATCCTTTCATAATCTGTGTAACGGCAAACGCCATAGCGCGCAAAACCGATTGCTCTATGAATATGGGCCTATCTT
>JAQUWX010000010.1:6393-13999 GCA_028692635.1 Alphaproteobacteria bacterium | reverse complement strand
TTATTTTACGATTTTGCGTTTAGCCCCGGACACCTGCTGCGAAACGTTTTTAGCGCCCGCTTCCAGAAGAGCGCATATTTCCGCCTCATCGCTCTTACTCATGACGGCTTCGGCAAAAGCGACAGCCTGGGATATGGAGAGAGAAAGTATCTCTTGCTTCACCAAAGGAATATTTGACGGAGACATCGAGAACTCCCTAAGCCCCAACCCCATAAGCAAAGCGGCAGCTTGCGGATCACTGGCCATCTCACCGCAAAGACTGACGGGTATATTCGCCCGCCATGCAGCGGCGACAGTAAATTGAATAAGCCGCAGCACCGCCGGATGGAAAGGATCATAAAGCTCGGCCACGCGATCGTCGCCGCGATCGATAGCAAGAGTATATTGAGTAAGATCGTTGCTACCTATAGCGAAGAAATCGCAAACCTTGGTCAAAGCGTCCGCAGCAAGAGCAGCTCCGGGAATTTCTATCATCGCTCCGACCGGAGGCATAGCCGCTGGCAACTTCACGCCACGACGGCGCAATCTGCGCTCGACCTGAAAAAGATGCTCACGCACGCGGCTCATCTGTCCGACCGAAGAAACCATCGGCACAAGAATTCGAACCGGCCCATAAGCGGAAGCTCTTAAAATAGCCGCCAATTGCGTCTCAAGCAGTTTAGGCTGTTTCAACCCGAGTCTTATAGCGCGCAAACCCAAAGCCGGATTTATGCTTTCTCCGACCGCAGAACCAAGAGCAGTGGCCAGCTTTTCTCCGCCCACATCCAAAGTGCGAACCGTAAGCGGGCGACCGTCAAGATTTTTGACTATCTGCATAATGGATTCGAATTGCTCATCCTCATCGGGCAGATCGGGCCGGTTCATGAACATGAATTCGGTACGAAGAAGACCAACGCCGCTTGCTCCGGCATCTATCGCCGCCTCGACCTCGCGAGGCAATTCGAGATTAGCCTGAAGAGTAATAGTAGTGCCGTCGCTTGTAATAGCAGGAACGTCTTTAAGAGTTTTAAGCTTCTTCGCCTCTCGCGCCAGCTTCAATGATTCCTGCTTATAATGCTGCAAGACAGTAGCGCTTGGGCGCACGATTACGACGCCTTCTATTCCATCGACAATGACAGTGTCTCCGGTATTCACTCCATTTATAAGCTCTGCCACGCCGAGCACAGCAGCAAGCCCCAAAGCGCGAGCCATAATCGCAGAATGCCCCTCCGCGCCGCCGAGCACAGCGGCAAAGCCCGATATGCGCTCCGGGTTCATAAGAGCGGTATCGGCCGGAGTAATTTCCTCTGCGATCAGAACGCTCCCCTCAGGAGCATCGGCGAAAGGATTGTACTGTTGCTGCAAGAGATTGCGAATAAGCCTGCTCCCGACCTCTCGCACATCGGTGACGCGAGCCGAAAGGTAAGAGTCCTCCATTGCCGCGAAACTAGCCGCAATAGAAGATATCTGCCGTTGAACAGCGGCCTCCGCATTAAGCTTGTCGTTAGATATAAGCTCCTCGACTCCGCGCACCAGCCGCGAGCCGGAAAGCATCCCGCGATAAGCCTCAAGCAAAAGAGTGATTTCCTCAACCGCGCCCGCAGGCAAAGATTCCGCCTTCTGCTTCAACTGCCCCAATTGCTTTTGAGTTTTATTGATAGCCGCCTGAAAGCGCTTTAATTCCAAATCGATCTGCGAAGCCGCCAGAGTATATTCTGGAACCGGCACGCCGTGTTGATCGATAACATAAGCAGGGCCTATAGCGATGCCGGAAGAAACTCCGATTCCACGAAAAGCCTGCTCTTCGCTTATCTTTGCGTCATTTTTAATCTTCATCGAATTTCCGTTTCACTAAATCTGATAAAGCGCCAATAACATCGAGAGCCTCGTCGCCGACCGCGCTAAGCTTCAATTGAGTCCCGCGAGTAGCAGCCAGCATCATAATTCCCATAATAGATCGTCCGGAAACACTGACCCCGTCTTTGGTCACCGTCACCTCGGCATTAAAAGATTCGACAATACGAACAAACTTCGCCGCAGCCCTGGCATGAAGTCCTCGTTGATTGGATATCACAACCAGATCGCATATCTCTTCTTTAGCCAACATTCTAACCGCCTTCATATCACTTCTTCGCAGCGGTAAGATTATCTGAAACAAGCTGGATATATTTTCTGCCCGCGGTCTCAGCCTCGCGAGCCGCGTCAAGCAAAGGCAAAGTCCCCCGCACCGAAGCGAGCTTCACCAAAGCCGGCAAATTAACTCCGGCAAGAACCATGGCGTTAGCTTTAGGCATAGTCGATATAGCCAGATTGCTTGGAGTCCCTCCAAACATATCCGTAAGCAGAATAACGCCGTCCCCGCTGTTCACATTTTTTATAGCGCTCAGAATTGCGTTATTGCATTTTCCCATATCGTCGTCCGCGCCGATACTTATAGCCTCGGCCTGATCCTGCGGCCCGACGATCTGAGTCAAAGCGCCGAGCATCTCCGCGCCTATCGCGCCATGAGTAACAATAACAATGCCGATCATACAAACATCTCCTGTTTTTTAGGCTTTATTGGCCGCACGGTCCAAATCTCTATGCCCTACGCCTACTATATAATCATGTCCGGCGAGAATTGTCGCCAACTGTTCCGCGACGAATACTGAACGATGCCGCCCGCCAGTGCAACCGATAGCGATAGTAAGATAACTTTTACCCTCCTGCAAAAAGCGGGGCAGCAAAGGAATAATAAGCCGAGTAAGATTATCCATAAACCCGGCATAATCTGGATCGGCCTTAATATAGTCCACAATCTTAGGGTCCTGCCCCGTCAGGTGACGCAAAGACGGCTCCCAGTGGGGATTGACGAGAAAGCGAGCGTCAAACACCAGATCGGCCTCACGCGGGACGCCGTGACGATAGGAGAAAGAGGTCACAAACAGAGTCAACCCCGGAGCGCTATCCATACGATAATGACCAACGATGATGCGGCGCAAATCGTGAATGGACAGAAGAGAAGTGTCGATGACGAGATCGGCCTCATCGCGCAACCGCCACAACATCTCGCGCTCACGCTTTATGCCGTCGGTTACAGGGCGATCCGTAGCTAGGGGGTGGCGGCGCCTTGTCTCTGTATATCTGCGTTGCAGAGCTTCATCCGAGCATTCAAGAAAAACCAGCTTTACTTCAAGATCGTCCCGCGCATTCAATTGCTGAGTAACGCCGATAAGATCATCGACGGTAAAATTGGCATTGCGAGTATCCACCGAGATAGCTAACGCAGCCTTATTCTCTTTTCCGTCCTCGATCAGAGCGCGAACGAGACCGAGGCGCAAATTATCCACCGCCTCATAACCGATATCCTCGAAAGCCTTAAGCGCGGTCGAAAGCCCCGCGCCTGACATGCCGGTCAAAAGAGCGACGCGTCGCTTTAAGCTATTTTCTCCTAAGGTATTATTATTGTCTTCGGATGTCATGTTTCGATAAAACTGGTTGCAGTTGGATAAAAAATCGCCGCACGTATTTTTGCCGGAGTAGAAACGGCGTGTCCATATAGCCTAAGACGTGGAATCTGCTGGTCAAGCAGTAAAATGTGGTCCAGCTCCGGCAAACGATCAATCTTTTCATCCATATTAACAAGATCCACAAAAAGAGCCACAGGAGCCGAAGCGCAAAAAGGCATGCGCAAAACGCCCACATGCCGAACCTCCATCATACCTGAAATGGAAGGAGGAGCGCTTGCGATAAGCCGCCCCTCGATTATCTCAAGCTTGGTCTGGTCATCGGCGACGAGTTTCGCGCCGCGATCGACAAGACGCAAAGCGGTGTCGGATTTTCCGCTTCCGGGTTCTCCGGCCAGCAGCACGCACTTATCGTCTATGGCAACGCAAGTCGCATGAATAAGCATGTCTGGCATTTTATCCTGAAAGGAGCGTGGTTGCAAAATTTATTCAGGTGATAGTGTCGAGCAGTTTCTTTTCCATCTCATCGATGGTTTTTATAATGGCAGCATTAGCCTTATATGTTATGGCCGCAACGTTTATATCGACTAATTCCGAAGCGAGATCCACTTCGGATCCCTCTGCGCGAAGCTGAAGCTCCGCAGTAACGCCAAGATTATTCCCGGAAACCGCATTTGTTTTTACTGAAACGTCTGAAGGTTGAAATTTTTTACCGTCTGGCGTCGTTGACGAAACATTAACTATGTTGGACGTTGCGTTAACAATGCGCAGCGTGGCGGCGGTTAAACCTGAAACTGCGATGCTCATTGCGTCAGACATGGCGGTTTTCCTTATTAATTTGCAACTGCACAACAAACACTCTACCAGACTTTGCTTAACGATTTCTCAAGAAACCCTATCAAAACATGAAGTTTCGAGCCAAAAAAATATGCAAAAATGCAAAAAAAGTTTTCCATATTAACTTCGGATTCAAGAATCACAGGTAAGGTTAAACTATCAAGACGAGAAAAGTCACACAGAAACCTAAGAGATCAAAATGGCCTATAGACACGAACTTAATTACGCACAAAGCGCTTCCGACGACACGCTCGAAAGACTTGTGGCGATGACGAACCAAACTAATTTGGTGGCTCTTGATAAAACGATGGCCGCTATTCGTCGTTCTCCTGCAAGTTATGCGGCTGCCGCTGCCCGCGTTGGCAGCATTGGCGAACGCATCGTCCGCGCCGTACAGGAAGTTGGCCTGACGCTGCCATTAGAACAAAGGGCGGTTGGCTAGGGGCGATACTTAATCGATCTTCCTGAACAAGGAAGCGAGAAAGTCTGCCCTTCCCCACCGCCTCCACCGGCAAAGCCGGTACTTCCGCTCGAAACGAGCAATTTCCCTAAGAAATCGATAAGAAAAACGGAACTAAGAGCGCTCAAGCTTCAACGGCCTGGCCATAAGCTCGCGTATAGTGTCATCGATAACAGCCCCGTGATTTAAAATAGCATCGACAGCGAACACAATCGGCATATCGACTTTGTGTTTTTTAGCCAGAGCGACGGCAGCAGCAGCGGTATAAACGCCTTCAGTCACACTATTTCTTGAAGCAATTATATCGGCCAGAGATTTTCCCTGTCCCAAAGCCACGCCCAAAGACATATTGCGCGACTGCACACTAGAGCAAGTCAGCACCAGATCGCCAAGACCGGACAATCCCATAAGCGTTTCCATCTTACCGCCCATAGCCGCGCCAAGGCGCATAACCTCGGCAAGCCCGCGAGTAATCAAAGCGGCCCTGGCATTATCGCCCATATTCTGACCAAGAATAATTCCGCATGCGATAGCCAGAACGTTTTTAATAGCTCCGCCAAGTTGAGCGCCAATCACATCGTCGCAATAGTAAGGACGAAAAGCGCGACAACTAACCGCCTGCGACAAGGCCTCGCCCAACGCGCGATCTTCGCAAGCAAGAGTAACTGCAGCAGGAAGTCCACGAGCAATCTCTACCGCGAACGTAGGCCCCGACATAACGGCCAAAGGATGCCCCGGCATAATTTCTTGAATGATAATACTCGGCAAAGCCAAAGTATTTTGCTCTACGCCCTTCGAGCAAATAACGATCGGAATATCGCCGGAAGCATTAAACGCATTAAGTTGTCCGCAAACATCCCGAGTATGCTGAACGGGAACGACGAGGATCCACGCATCGCACCCGGCAACGTCGCCAAGAGAGCTTACGGCTTTAATCGCAGGATCGAGTTTCACGCCCCGAAGAAACGTCGTGTTCTCATGCGTTTTATTTATGCCTTCGACGACCTCGGCCTCGCGAGCCCAAATAGAAACGGACCGCCCAGCCCGAGCAAGAGCGGAAGCCAAAGCCGTCCCCCAGGCGCCGCCGCCGATCACCCCAAAATTATCAAACTTCCGATTTTGTCTCATATCGCAAGAATAGCCGCGCATTACGTTGATGTCATTATATATCCAAAGGCCACCGAGGCCGCGCTGCAACCGACAAATCATCGATCTGCCCGAGACGCAAGCGCTCCAACCCAGCCCAGGCGACCATGACTCCGTTATCGGTGCAGAGCGCAGGAGGAGGCACAACGAACGACACTCCATAACGATCCGCCAGAGCCTTAAGCGGCAATCGTATAGCGTGATTAGCCGCCACCCCGCCCGCGATAACGAAAGAAGTTATATTTATACCTTCGTCGCCAAGCAGAGCAAAAGCATGCGAAGAGCGATCTACAAGAATATCCGAAATAGCGGCCTGAGCGCTTGCAGCGACATCGGATACAAAATCGGCATCCAGCTCATTCCCGTTTTTTCTAAACGCAATTCCGCTATCGCCCAACTTCTCCATAACGCGCTGACGTATAGCGGTTTTAAGTCCCGAGAAAGAGAAATCGCACCCCGCCCTTCCCAGCATAGGACGAGGAAGCTCGCACTTGCGAGGATTGCCGTTAAGAGCGGCGCGTTCCAAAGCCGGCCCCCCGGGATATCCCAGTCCTAGAAGTTTAGCGCTTTTGTCGAAGCACTCTCCGGCAGCGTCATCGATAGTAGTTCCCAATCGGCGATAACTCCCCGGCCCTTTCACAAGCAAAAGTTGGGAATGCCCGCCAGAAACCAGCAAAAGCAAATAAGGAAACTCAACGTCGTCCGTCAATCTGGCAGTAAGCGCATGAGCCTCAAGATGATTGACTGCAATGAACGGCAACCCGCGAACGGCGGCAATAGCCTTTCCCGCCATAGCCGCCACCATGACTCCACCGATAAGCCCCGGGCCGCATGTCGCAGCGACGCCGCTCAAATCGGACAGAGTCAACCCGGCCTCTTTCAGAGCCTCGCGTATAAGATCGTCCATATGATCGAGATGAGCGCGAGCCGCTATCTCCGGAACCACGCCGCCGTATGGCTTATGCTCAGCAATCTGAGTAGCAATTTTGTTAGCCAGAATCTGCCTGTCGGCGGAGACGATACCGACCGCCGTTTCATCGCAACTTGATTCAAGGCCCATAACAATCATGTCTTTACCGTAATTATAAAATCTTGTGCTATGCAGGAACACATCCTACGATAGTTTTGCAATCTTCTTGCTACAAGGTCAAAGCAATGTTGTCCCGCCTAAAAAGCACTATTTTGCGCATGCGTTCTGAGAATTGGGGCGGCCTGGCCGGTCTAGTAGGAGATATAGTGCTTATCGCAGGAGGTGACGCACAAAGCCTCGCCGCCACAGCGCTCTTTCTGTGCGCCGAGGGTGTCCGTGCGCGATGGGGCCATAAAACAGCGGGGTATTCCGCAAGCTGCCTGCTAACGGGCATAGGCGGAACGTCCATATGCTATTCCGCAGCGACCTCAGGCAATACAGCTCTACAAATAAGCATTTTTGTCATTGTTGCGCTGCTTATATTGGGAACGCTGCGCTATCCGATAGAGCTGATCGCGGAAAAATTGCGCAGCGCAAAAATGAAGCGCGTGGCCGATTTGATTCAGCCCATCACCGGCAGCCTGATGTTGATTCAGCGAGTTCCCGTGTTGATATCGTCCGCCATCGGAGGTAACATCGTCATCTTCGTAGCGACGTTCTTCTGGGGCCTGTCCGACGCGCTTATGGGCAGACTTCACCAGTTCATGAAAGACATCCTGATAATAATAAACAGGAGAAAACTCCAATGATCTCAAGATTGGCAATTCC
>JAQUWX010000010.1:4386-6293 GCA_028692635.1 Alphaproteobacteria bacterium | reverse complement strand
ACTTCTTCGCCGTAGGCCAAGTGCGTATATTTCCCAAATCCACATGCACATGATTATCGCTGGGATAAAACGAGACTCCGCCGCGCTGCATAGTCTTAGCTATCTCCGCCATAGCTTTTCCATTCACGCTTGATACGCGAAAATCGACGGCCCAACCGTGAATATGCAAACTATCTTTTGCCACGCCCTTTATTTGCTTAGACAATTTGTGATTACTATCGGGCGAGCGATACCCGGACAATATTTCGAACACGAGATTGGGCGGAAGGCAAAGTCGCGTGCGAATATCGACGAGAAAATCGACAAGCTCGGGATCGATTTTTCCGATTGCATTAGCAGTGCGATCGCGCATCAAACGATCAATAGCGTCCATTGCTTTAGGATCGTACTTACCGTTACGAAAATAAACCAAATCCAGCCGCTCTCCGCTTTTAGGATGAAGCATGACGATGCGCCGTTCTGTAACGGGATCTGGCTTAGTCTTGCTTTTGCCAGCGGAAGAAACTTGCTTTGCAGGAACTCGTGCAGACTGAACCGACGAACAAGCGGATAAAGCAAGCGGACAAACCATAAGAACCAAAACGGCAACCCAATTTACAGCGCGCACAGTCATCCTCGAGTCCAATCCGGATTAATCTGATAAGATCCCTGTTTAACCAAAATAAGATTGCGCCAGTCGGCAACTGACTGCATCTCGGGCAAAGAGCGCAAACGATATATGTGAGTCTCAAGCGTATGAGTATCGATATTCCCGTCATATCCCCAAACAGCGTCGAGCAGCTCGTCGCGAGGCACTGGGGAAGTCGCCTGAGCCAAATAAGCAAGCACCGAGGATTCCTTTTCCGTCAAGTGAGCCACCTTGCCGTCAGGAGCGATAAGTTGTTTTTGATGAGGAAGAAATTCGCAACCGCCAAAAAATATTTTCTCATCGAGATTCTGCTGCCGCGACTTAAAGTGCAAAGAAATCCGAGCGAGCAAATGTCCAAGACGCAAAGGTTTAGGAAAATGCTCCGTGACGCAATCATCGGGCAAATTCGCGTCATCGCCCCCGATAGTGAACACGAAGCGAGGCATGCCCTCTTTTTTCTCCCCGAGCACACCCGCGCCCTCCACAATCAAAGCATCCGCTCCAGCCGCCATAGCCGAGGAAAAAGTCTCATGCTCGGAAACGGTCCACACACTCTCCAACTGCTCTACGATTGCATGCCGCAATGTTGCATCGGGTACAAAGACAGCAATCCTGGTCGAGCTTTGATGTGTCATGGATAAGAATCCTAACTTATTTTTTGCTTCCATGGAATCCTACGGCAAAAACTACCGCAAGAGTCATGAACGAGAAGCTAACAAGCTGATATAATTGGGACAAATACTGGCATACTGTTTGCTTATTCTCTGCCGGGGGAGTTTATGTCCGATACAATCAGCCTGACGCAGCCAGTTGTTAATAATCCAGCCGCCATAGCACAAGAAGCTGTGACGCGGCGCAATTTTGCGCGTTCGGCTGAAACTCTGGCGAAAGCCAACACAGCCGGATTCAAAGAATATCTGGCGGAAACGAACCAGGTTGAAACAAAATCAAGCTCCAACACCTCTCACATGAATTATGAAGACAGTAATTTCAGCGTCGGAGATGTCCTAGATGTGCTTAATCCCATACAGCACATACCATTAGTAGGAACGCTCTACCGGTATGTGACGGGAGACAACAACCTAAAACCATACGCCCAGGTTACGGGCGATATTTTATACGGCGGGCTTATAGGAGGCGTCCTGACCACAGCAGTCTCCTCCATAGCGAACGCCATAATAGCGCAAGAAACAGGAACTGCGGCGGATCAACAAATAGCATCAGCCATCTTTGGCCCAGCAGACGCCCCCCCCTCCGATAAGCCGGAGGCTGCCCCCGC
>JAQUWX010000010.1:0-4286 GCA_028692635.1 Alphaproteobacteria bacterium | reverse complement strand
GCCAAACTTGGAGAAGTAATGCACGAAAGTGCCAGAAAAGCTGAGTTAGCGGAGAAAATCAGCGGCAGCAGCAGCAACTCTCTGCCACCAGAGCTTGTCCAGGACATGATGATAATGGCTCTAGACAAGTACAAAGCGGCAAGCACCCTGGGAGACGAAACAAAAATACCCTCCACAAACTCGGGCGGCATGACCCGGCTCATGAATTAAGACCTCCTCCCCCAACTCGGCTAAACAGCAACAACCTCCATAAAATTTTTATCCGCCCAAATTTATGCCTTTTTTTTGACAAGCTTTCCTGCTCGCATGTGAGCAATACCCTAATCGGGTTGTCTATATGTCTCTTCATGGAAAGGGTCTTACTATGCGTTCGATGAAATTGTTCGCTGCCGCCGCGTTGGTTGCAGCTCTTATCGCTGGTCCTGCTATGGCTCAAGAAGCCGTTGACGCAGTTGCTCCTGCCGCTGCTGACGCAGTTGCTCCAGCAACTGCCGTAACTGCTCCCGCTGCTGCGAGTGAAGCCACAGCTCCTGTAAGGGCCAGACACGAAAAAGCTGTAAAGAAGCATGTAAGAAAGCACAAGAAGGCTGCTAATGGCATGACCAGCAAGTAATCTTTTTTTGCAAATTAAGAAAAGAAACCGCCGCGAGCCAATAAACCCGCGGCGGTTTTTTTATTGCAGAAAAAAGATGATTTAAACTTTAATCACCCACAACTCCCGCCGCCGCCGCTCCCCACTAAACTTAGAGAACACACACGCAACAAAAAGAGAGAAAACAAACGCCCCCGGCGGCCCGCCGGGGTGAAGGGATTGGCTGCGCTGTCGCTTCGCAGCGCCTTCGGCATAATTTTTTTGTGTTGTGTCACAGCGCACACGTGCGCTGTGACCTGTTTGAATGCCTCGTCGTCGAACCCTCTTGCCGGGTTCGATTACTTGTTCCAATGAAAAGCCCCCAAATGGGGGCTTTTCATTGGAGCGGGTGAAGGGAATCGAACCCTCGTAAGAAGCTTGGGAAGCTACTGCTCTACCATTGAGCTACACCCGCGTATTTGCGGTTTCTATACCACTATATTTACGATCTTGTTAGGCACAACGATTATTTTTCTAGCTTTTTTTCCATCCATGGCCCGAGCGACGTTTGCCTCCGCCAAAGCAGCGGCTTCAGCATCTTTTGCATTAAAGTCACGAGGCAGATTTATGGTAGCGCGAAGCTTACCATTCACCTGCACGGCGACGACGACCGTAGAGTCTATCAGCAGAGCAGGATCAGCCGAAGGCCAGGGAGTCTCGCACAAAATAGTTTTATGCCCGAGCCGAGCCCACAGTTCTTCCGAGATATGCGGAAGCATAGGATTAATGATGCGCACGATAATCTCGAGTCCCTCGCGCAGCACATGCTGTTCGCCGGCGTCTTTTTCGTCAAGCTCGCCTATAGCGTTAGTAAGCTCACGAACGCGAGCGACGGCGCGATTAAAGTGGAAACGATCCAGATCGTTTGAAACATCCGCGATAGTCCGATGAATAGCGCAGCGAATCTTCTGAGCCAGCTCATTAAGCTGCGCCGGAAGTTTAGAATCCAAGGCAGGAAGCTGAGCCTCGTCAACGATCTTCCACAAACGATTTATATATCTCCAAGCGCCATCGATACCGGCCTCGGTCCACTCAAGATCGCGTTCGGGAGGACTATCGGACATCATGAACAAACGAGCGGTATCCGCGCCGTATTCGTTTATTATCTTGCCCGGATCGACGACATTTTTCTTAGACTTACTCATAACCTCAGAGCGACCGACAGTAACGGGCCGCCCGGTATCGACATGAACGGTGGAACCATCGGGCAACCACTTAACTTCCTCGGGATAAATCCACTTACCGTTTTCATCCTTATAGGATTCGTGAATGACCATACCTTGCGTAAAAAGCCCGGCAAATGGCTCAGAAATTTTCAAATGCCCGGTAGCCTTCATAGCGCGGGTAAAAAAGCGGGAATAGAGCAAATGCAAAATAGCATGCTCAACGCCGCCGACATATTGATCGACCGGCAACCAGTAATCGACATCGTTTGCATCCACCGGCTTTTCCGCATTGTCCGCCGAGCAGTAACGGGCAAAATACCAACTACTATCGACGAACGTGTCGAAAGTATCGGTTTCCCTGCAAGCAGGCTTGCCGCATTTAGGGCAAGCGACATGCTTCCATGTAGGATGATGATCGAGAGGATTTCCTGGCTTATCGAAATCGACGTCTCGAGGAAGCTCGACCGGCAGATCTTTTTCTGGAACATTGACCACGCCGCAATCCGCGCAGTGTATGACAGGGATAGGACAACCCCAATAGCGCTGACGACTTATACCCCAATCTCGCAACCTGAACTGAACGGTACCCTCACCGGCTTTAAGCTCCACGATTTTAGCAATAGCGGCTTTTTTCGCAGCTTCGACATCGAGCCCGTCGAGGAATTTAGAATTATAAGCGGTCCCCGGTCCGACATAAGCCTCGTCGCCGACCGAGAATTTTTCAGCGTCCTCGCCAGGAGGCAAAACAACCGGCACAACCTTAAGCCCATATTTCCGAGCAAAATCCAAATCGCGCTGATCGTGAGCAGGGCATCCGAAAATAGCGCCGGTCCCATATTCCATAAGCACGAAGTTCGCGACATAAACCGGCAACGACCACTTATCGTCGAAAGGATGAGCAACCTTCATCCCGGTGTCATATCCGAGCTTTTCGCCAGTTTCGATAGCGATCTCGCTAGTGCCGGTACGATTGCACTCAGCAATAAAATCCGCCAGAGCCTTATTGCCCTTAGCCATCTTGGCAGCCAACGGATGATTGGGAGAAATCGCAACGAAGGAAGCCCCGAACAAAGTATCTGGCCGGGTAGTAAACACCTCGATAGATTCATTTTCCGAAGACGC
Source organism: Alphaproteobacteria bacterium (assembly GCA_028692635.1). GTDB lineage: Bacteria > Pseudomonadota > Alphaproteobacteria > UBA9219 > UBA9219 > JAQUWX01. The sequence continues at coordinate 1,367 of JAQUWX010000010.1, read as the reverse complement.
GCATATTTTGAATTTTACTTTTGCGCCTTCTGATTTACCGATCCAGTTTTCCTGCATCAACCGGACTTTCTCCGGCCACCGCTCGAGCGAATCCAAAGAGACGAGCAGATCGTCCGAATACTTGGTGATATTAAAAACCCACTGAGCCAGCTTACGCTTTTCAACCAGAGCGCCCGAGCGCCACCCGCGCCCTTCAATAACCTGCTCATTGGCAAGAACGGTATTATCGATTGGATCCCAATTGACCCAGGATTCCTTACGATAAGCCAGCCCCGCTTTCAGGAAATCAAGAAACAGTTTTTGCTGATGCCGGTAATAGCTGACGTCGCAAGTAGCAAGCTCGCGCTCCCAATCGATGCTAAGCCCCATGCGCTTAAGCTCGCCGCGCATAGTCTTGATGTTGTCATAAGTCCAGGCGGCAGGATGCACCTTACGATCGCGAGCTGCATTTTCGGCAGGAAGCCCGAAAGCGTCCCACCCCATAGGATGCAGCACATTAAACCCCTGAGCCCTTTTATAACGAGCGACGACATCTCCGAGAGTATAGTTGCGCACATGTCCCATATGAATACGCCCGGAGGGATATGGAAACATGGATAGGACATAATACTTCTGCCGAGTTTTATCGATTACAGCGCGGAAGCTTCTTTTTTCTTCCCAAATTTTCTGCCACTTAGATTCAGTAGCCTGTACGTCGTATTTCTCAGACATGGTTAAAAAGCCGGTTAGCGTTGATAAACTAGCACGTTAGCTCAAAATTCATCCCCACGCAATCGGCCACAAATCCATTTTTTATTTTTACTTTCGTGGCGAAAAGGTAAAAAGGATCATCGCATACAGCATTTTAAGGATAAATCCGTGGCCAAAATAGATTTCATGGGCGACCCGGCAAAAGGGGAAAGCTTCTCAAAACTTACAAGATTTTTTTCTTTCCCGGATACAAAAGCCGCTCTGCTGGCAACTGTGTTCACGGCGGCTGCGCACCAGATAACCTCCCCGGAAAGCACTCTTTCCAGCACGGCTATTTGTTTAAGCATTAATTTCCTTGGAAGCGCCGCTGAGCGCTTAATGATGAGAAAACAAACAATGCCAAAAATTTTCCCCAATCATGAAGATCAAAAATACTGCATAAACACAAAACCCGATAAAAACTCACCCCCAAACACCGATAAATGGGGATTACAAGCCGCACAAATGGAGCAATTCTATAAAATGGGCATCAAAGGATTTTGTATTGGCTCATCAATTTCAATCGTCTTTTCCATAATATCTTTGTGTTCGACTCCTACGCTAAACAATTGCGTTAAAATGGCGGACTATTTTTTACCGTGCGTAGCTCTGCTTACACACATACTATCCGGCGCGCA
>JAQUWX010000009.1 GCA_028692635.1 Alphaproteobacteria bacterium | reverse complement strand
CTCCCTTAACCGCACGCAGAGATCCTGCGGCATCAAGCTTGGGCTGCCATTTCTGCACTTCTACTGTTAGAGCAGAAACCGTAAGTATAGGAGAGCGCGCGGCCGCCATAACTTTTTCGATCATCTTCCCTTTAAAAATTTGCCAGCCCACAAGTCCGCCACCGGCCAGGCCCATAAGAATGAGCATAATAAGCATACGTTTTTTCATTATTCGTCTCCCTTGGAGGAAGCAACTACGGCCTCATCCTTTTTCTCTTTTTCTGAAATGATTTTATCGTTAGCGCGATTCCACCATCCGCCGCCAAGAGCCTGGAACAAAGCCGCGGTATCGGCATAACGGCTTGCCCTGGCCTTAACCAGCTCCATCTTAGCCTGCTGATATGTTTCTTCGGCAGTCAGCACCGCGACATAATCGACAGCCCCGTTCTGGAATTGGCTCTGTGTGATTGCAAGACTGGCTAAAGCGGCCTTTTCCGCAGCGAGCCGCAATTTGACAGTCTCAGCATCCTTCTGCAAAGCGCGCAAAGTATCGGCCACGTTCTGGAACGCAGCGATTACAGTGCTGCGATAAAGAGCCTCGGCCGCATCGTAATCAGCTTTAGCCGCCAGGCGTTTGTGCATCAATTCCCCGGCGCGGAAAATGGGCTGAGTAACTCCACCGGCAAGGCTCCATATTGCAGCCCCCGGAGTAAACAGATTAGCAAAATCCGTAGCGGACGATCCTGTGCTCCCGCTCAAAGTTATCTGCGGAAGCATATTAGCCGTAGCGACGCCTATTTTTGCATTAGCCGCACGCATAATTGCCTCAGCAGCTTTTATATCGGGACGTTGCTCAACCAGCTTTGACGGAAGAGTAAGCGGCAAGTCTTCCGGCAATTGCAAAACGTCAAGATCAACGGTTTCCATAGCTTCGCTCGGGAATCTCCCGGCCAAAGCGCTGAGTTGATGCTTGGCCTGCATCCATTGTTTTTCGAGAGCGGGCAGACTTGCTTCGGTCTGCGACAAAGCGGCAGTCTGAGCCAAAACCGGAGCCGCAGAAATAGCGCCCAACTCGAACTGCTTTTTCATAATATCGAGTTGCTTTCTCTCGCCCGCGATAACTTCGCGCAGAGCTTCGATCTGTGCGCGAACGGACGCTTCTTGAATAGCGGCTGTAACGACATTCGAAGTCAGGCTCAGGTGAGTAGCCTCAAGTTGAAAGCGCTCGTTCTCGACGTAAGCGTCCAAAGCTTCGACAGTCCTGCGAGTTCCGCCGAACACATCCAGATTATAAGACACGCTCACGGAAGCGTTATAGAGACTTGAGATGTTTCCATTGGCCTTCTGCCTGGTAGCAGTGCCTCCGGCAGTTACAGACGGAAAGAAAGCTCCCTCGCCCGCATAAAAATTTTCCTCTACGCTACGCAAGGAAGCCTGAGCCGCCTGCAAGCTGGGATTGGATTCCAAAGATTTCGCAATCAACTTGTTAAGCGACTCCGAACGAAAAAGAGTCCACCACGCCGAGGGTATATCCTGTCCATGGACGAATCTCTGAGAAACTCCTCCAGCGACATTGGCCGAAACCGTCTGCTCGATAGGATTGTCAGCATCATAGGATTTCACGCTCGGAGCATCCGGCTGTCTGAAGTCAGGACCCACAGCGCATCCGGAAAGCACACACGCCAAAGCCAAAGCTTTGGCTGCCGCTTGTAAACTGGCATTACTATAATTCATGACGACAATACCTTGTATTCTGCCCGGTTAGCTGATAAGATTGGGCATGTTACAGACCGGTAAGTAACATGTCAAGGAAGATAGACATAGGGGAATATGACAAGCAAATCTAAAAAAATCCCTACGATCCCACATAAAGACGCACTCCCGCCAAGGGAGCGCATTTTAGTTGCCGCCTGTGACCTATTTTACAACAAGGGCCTGCACGCGGTTGGGGTGGACGCCATAGCCGCGGCAGCTGACACAAACAAAATGACTCTTTACCGGCACTTTGCATCGAAAGATGAGTTAATTGCCGCATACCTGCGCAAACTGGCCGAAGAAGCCGACGCCATGTGGAAAGAGATTGAAAAAGCCCACAAAGGCGACCCCAAAGGCCACATAGTCGCATGGTTAGAACTTTTTCTTGAACCAATGTTGAAATCGAGTTTGGAAAAACGCGGCTGCGCGTTTGCGAATGCGGCAGCGGAATTGCCTGACAAAAACCATCCGGGAAGACGAGTAATTGAGGAATACAAAAACAAGTGCCGTGAAGATCTAATAAGGATGTGCAAAAACAACTCCATCATCAACCCGGAGCAATTGGCGGATGAATTATTTCTCCTTTACGAAGGCGTCCAGGCCAGCATACAGAACATAGGCTTAGAAGGCCCGGCATCCCGCTTCATAGACATGGTAAAAATAATAATAGATTCCCACACCAAACCGAACAGCATCAAGGCTTAGCTAGCCAGATTCCACAACATGCTTTATATTGCGACCAACGAATAAATCGCATAGGAAAATCTCGTGGATAAAACATCGGCAATTATATCAGGCCTTATGATGGTGGCGCTGGTAGTACTGTTCGCGCCAAACATTTTAAAACTCAATCGCGGCAAAATCCTGCGCAATATAGCGCTGTGGCTGGCAATTTTTCTGGGGCTTAGCCTTGCTTACAAATATTTTCACCCGAACGCATTATCGCTTGCTCCCGATGCCGAAGTAAGCGATCAACCGGAAGATCAGGGATATACCCCGCCTAAAGAATAGGCTCGGCTCCGTGCCTCTTTACTAAATCGCAGATAGCGTTGGCCGCTTGCCTGACATCTTCCTGCCCGATGCCGCGCACGACCAAAGATAGCCTCAGCCTGCCCTCAAGCATGGATGGATACGATCCGATATCCGTCGTTGAAAAATGGTCCGCTATTTCTTCCAGCTCTTCCGCGATAACGCTCTCAGCCAAATCGCTGACTGCAATGGTAATGTTGTGAATAACCGGCCCATGACGAAGGCCGCTAACGACAGCATCGATCATCGCCTGCATGACAACCGGCACTCCGGCCAAAACGTACACGTTCTCGATTCTAAAACCCGGAGCGACGCTTATAGGATTATCGATAAGCTCTGCCCCCGCAGGAACATAAGCCATGCGAAGCCTGGCCCGATTAAGTTTCGCCGGAGCATAATACGCGACAAGCCGTCTCTTGGCCTCAGGATGTTCAACAAGCTCAACGGAAAAAGCCTTTGCGATGCTGGCTGAAGTAATATCGTCGTGAGTAGGTCCAATACCGCCGGTAGTAAACACATAAGAATACCTGGATCGCAAAACATTCACCGCGGAAACGATGTCCTCCTCGATATCTGGAACGACGCGAACCTCGAGCAACTTTATGCCGACACCGTGCATCTTGCGAGCGATGTAGTTGATGTTTATATCCGACACCCGCCCTGACAGAATTTCATTACCTATGACAAGAATGGCAGCGGTCGGAATATTTTCTGATGTATGGGTCATGCCCGCATTTGAGCATAATTATGAGAAATAAAAAACCCCGCGACTTTCGCCGCAGGGTTTTTATTTATTAAGGCTTTAATTCTTAATTAAAGCTGGCCAAAACCGCCAAGAGCAGAATAGCCACGATGTTGATGATCTTAATCATCGGGTTCACCGCAGGACCCGCCGTATCCTTGTATGGATCGCCGACGGTATCTCCGGTAACGGCAGCCTTATGAGGCTCTGAACCCTTACCGCCGTGATGACCTTCTTCGATATATTTCTTCGCGTTATCCCAGGCTCCGCCGCCGGAGGTCATGGAAATAGCAACAAAGATACCGGTTACAATGGTGCCCAGAAGCATGGCGCCCAAAGCCGTAAACGCCTGAGCCTTACCGGCAAAAGAGTTGACGACGAAGTACAACACGATAGGAGCGGCAACCGGCAGCATCGAAGGAATAATCATCTCCTTGATAGCGGCCTTAGTAAGCATATCCACCGCTGCGCCATATTGAGGCTTAGCCGTACCTTCCATAATGCCCGCGATCTCGCGGAACTGGCGACGGACTTCCTGAACCACGGCTCCAGCAGCGCGTCCCACAGCGGTCATAGCCATTGCCCCGAACAGATAGGGAAGCAAACCACCGATAAACAGACCGACGATAACGTATGGGTTCTGAAGATCGAACTTCACATCGACTGAGGGGAAATAGTGCTTCAAGTCCTCGATATAAGCCGAGAACAACACCAAAGCGGCAAGTCCCGCCGAAGCGATAGCATATCCCTTAGTGACAGCCTTAGTCGTGTTGCCAACGGCATCCAAAGCATCCGTAGTAACGCGAATATCTTTAGGCATATTGGACATCTCGGCAATACCACCGGCATTATCCGTGACAGGACCATAGGCATCCAAAGCGACGATCATCCCGGCCAGAGCCAGCATAGTCGTAGCCGCGATCGCTATGCCGAACAGACCGGCGATAGTGAAGGATGCGATAATACCGACCGAAATCACCAGAACGGGAAGAGCCGTAGACTCCATCGAAACGGCAAGTCCCTGAATGACATTGGTTCCATGACCATTGGCCGAAGCGGCAGCGATGCTGCGCACCGGACGATAGGCGGTGGAGGTATAATACTCGGTAATCACGACCATAAGCGCGGTAACGCCAAGTCCGACAGCCGAGCAATAAACCAATTGCATTCCGGTGATTATAGAACCATCGACATTAATAGCCTGACCATCGAAACCGATCATCTGCTTAATAGCGAAAGCGATAAGCCCGGCAGAAACCAACCCCGTCACTGCAAGCCCCTTATAAAGAGCGTTCATGATGTTCTGGCTCTTACCAAGACGAACGAAGAAGGTTCCTATTACCGAAGCGGCAATGCAGACGCCGCCGATAACCAAAGGAAGCATCATCATAACGCCGCGCTGTTCGCCCGAGAAGAAAGTAGCGGCAAGCAGCATAGTCGCAACGATAGTCACGGCATAAGTCTCGAACAGATCGGCAGCCATGCCAGCGCAATCGCCCACATTGTCGCCCACGTTGTCGGCGATAACGGCAGGATTACGCGGATCGTCTTCAGGAATTCCGGCCTCGACCTTACCGACGAGATCGGCACCGACATCGGCGCCCTTGGTGAAAATACCGCCACCAAGACGAGCAAAAATCGATATCAACGAAGCGCCGAAGCTCAAAGCGACAAGAGCCTCGATAATGGGTCGCATATCGGTAAGATCGGCGCCCTTCCATTGCAGCAGAACATAATAGTACCCGCCCACGCCAAGGAGCCCCAGACCGACCACAAGCAATCCAGTGATGGCCCCGGACTTAAACGCAATGTCCAAAGCGGCCTTCATGCCGTTTTGAGCCGCCGCAGCGGTACGAACGTTGGCGCGAACGGAAACGTTCATGCCAATAAAACCGGCAGCGCCCGAGAGCACCGCGCCGATTAAGAAACCGACGGCGACGTGCACTCCGAGGAAAGCCCCCAAAGCCGCCATAATAATCAGGCCGACCACCGCGATGGTCATATACTGCCTGACAAGATAAGCCTGCGCGCCTTCTTGAATAGCGGCGGCGATTTCCTGCATCCTAGCAGTGCCGGTGGGTGAAGACAGGACCTGACGGACAGTGAAAAGCCCGTACAAGAGAGCCAAAAGTCCGCAGCCGAAGATCAGCATAAATTCGTTGCTCATGGGATTCCTCTAAGAAATTTATAATGTTACACAATTGACGCCTTGTGCATGCCAAACGAGTTGGCAAAAGCATCGCATGGCCGGCTCTGGAGAAACTCCAAGCACCGAGCAGCGGGGAGAATGCCTAAATATCTCCTATATGGCAAGAAGGAATAAAGAAGAACGCCCGACAAGCGCAAAAAACGGCAAGAAAGCTGGTTTTTTTACTAAAGTCTTCTTTGAGCAATAGCCTGTATCAACACTTCCTCTATAAGACCAGGACCCATGACGCCAGTAACAGCCTCAAAGATTTTTTCCCTTATCCTCGACACATCGACAAGCACGCCGTTACGAAGAGCGCCATCGCCAAGCCCGCCATATAGAGCCTGCATCATAGCATCTTTTATACGCGGCATATTGTCGTGAATCTTCTCAGCCGACCAGCCATCCTTAACCTTGAGATCGACCATAAGAGTAACAATCTGCTCGGCGCCTTTATCTGTCACTACGGGCAGAATAAACGGAGGGATGTGCACATACATCGGATCTCCAGCAAACCGACCGCCAGAAATGCCTTCATCTTTCTTTTTCTTATCGCCCTCCGCTTTGCCTCCGCCTTCTGCCTTCTCTCCGCCCCCATGAGCCGCCATGACCTCAATCGGAGACAAAGTCAGATAAGCAAAGAAAACAAGGCCCGACAAAAACAGAACAACCGCCGCACGCCTACTCATCGCAAACCCCAATGAATTGCTGAAAGATTCGAAAATAAGCCAAAAGACTTGATAAAGAATTACCGTTTATTCGTCGCGCAACTTCTGAGCCAATTTATCCAAAACAGCGTTTACCAACCCGGGCTCTTTTCCATTGAAGAAAGTGCGAGTTACATCGATGTAGTCGTTTATTATAATTCCAGAAGGAACGGAGGAATTTTTATAAAGCTCAAAAGTCCCGGCTCGCAGAATAGCCTTAAGCAACAACTCTATGCGCTCGACGGAGAAACGCTCTGACAAAGCGCCGGATAACATCTCATCGATCTCAACCTGATTTTCCGCGACTCCGCGCACCACTACGCCGAACAGTTCAACATCGGGAGCTATCTGCTCCGCGGAAGGCTTGTCCGTCTCTTCGCGCAGGCACTGGAATCCGCCGTCTATACATTCCTGTATAACCTTAGCAACCGGCTGCTGCTCATAAGATATCTGATAAACAGCCTGAACCGCAGCAAGACGCGCAAAGGATTTGGCGGCATGTTTTGCCGTCTGATTAGGTAGTGATTGAGTCATGATTATCTCGCTACCCAGCGACGCTTCGGAGACAAATTGAATATCTGCTTCAACTCAACCATCTTCAAGCAAGCCTCGGCGGCAGCTCCGCCGCGATCCAGGCGAGCCGGATCTGCGCGCTCCTCCGCCTGCTCGTGAGTATTGACGGTAAGAATGCCGTTTCCGATAGCCAGAGCATGAGTCAAAGAAAGATCCTGAAGTCCGCGAGCGCTTTCATGAGCGATGATATCCGCATGCTTAGTCTGCCCCTGTATAACGCATCCAAGAGCGATATACCCATCGAAGCGACGACGCACAGCGTCAAAATTCAGCGAGCGCACAGCGTACATAATCGCGGGAGGAATTTCGAAAGCCCCCGGAACTGTGTGCACGACATAGCTTGCGCCGACGCGATCGAGAACGGCCTTAGCGCCCTTAAGCTGCAAATCTGCGATATCATCGTAGAAGCGCCCTTCCACGATCATTATGTGGGGAGCGTCCTTAAATTTGATATCGGACGGAGAAACTTTTTTCTTCATGGCATAACCTACTGTAGTTTAATTCCGAGCATTTTTGCCCTGAAAGGATTAGTGGCACATATTATCCTATATCGAGCTGTTCCACAACGCGCAGTCCATACCCTTCCAAACCCACGATTATCCGCCTGGAATTAGAGATAAGGGCCATATCCCGCACCCCCAGATCAAGCAGAATCTGAGCGCCGACGCCATAATCCTTAAGCTCCGAACGAATCTGATCCTCTCCCGGCGCATAGCCTTGAGCGGCAGGAAGCGGATCGTCGCTCAACATAACGACGACGCCCCGCCCGGCCTTTGAGATCATGGACATAGCCGCCCCAATCTCAGAGCGCTTATGCCCATTGGATATATCGCCGAGAACGTCTTCAAAAACGTTAAGCGAGTGCATCCTGACCATAACCGGGGAGTTACCGTTACCGGAAATATTTCCTTTAACCAAAGCGACATGCTCGGCCCCGTCCATCTTGTTCACATAAACGTGAGCGATAAATTCTCCGCCATATGAGCTTTTAATATCGAGAGTCCGGCGACGTTCGACAATAGTCTCTCTTCTGCGGCGATATTCTATAAGATCGGCGACCGTCCCGACTTTAATCCCATGAGCTTGCGCGAATTTCAAAAGATCGGGCATACGAGCCATCGACCCGTCTTCGTTCATTATTTCGCATATCACCCCGGCAGGTATAAGCCCCGCCATACGAGATATATCCACCGCAGCTTCCGTATGTCCGGCGCGAACCAAAACTCCGCCATCGCGAGCTACCAGCGGAAAAATATGTCCGGGAGAAGTAATATCCTGCGGCCCGCAATCCGAAGAAATGGCGACCTTTATAGTGCGCGCCCTATCCGCAGCGGAAATTCCGGTAGTAACTCCCTCGCGAGCCTCGATCGAAACCGTAAAAGCGGTCTGATGGCGAGCGCCGTGAGAAGAAGACATCAAAGACAACCCGAGCCTGTCCACACGACTCTTCTCAAGCGCGAGACAAATGAGGCCCCGCCCGAACCGAGCCATAAAATTAACGGCCTCCGACGAAGCAAACTCAGCGGGAATAATCAGATCGCCCTCGTTCTCTCTGTTCTCATCGTCAGACAGAATGAACATATGACCCTTGCGAGCCTCTTCGATTATTTCCTCCGCAGAGGAAATCCCGCTTCTATCCCCGGCGACCATCATTGTTTGCGCGCTCCATCGCTAATAATCCTGTCGATATACCGCGCCATCATATCCACTTCGAAATTCACGCTATCTCCGGCAATAAGACAGCCAAGAGTAGTCTCTCTCTGAGTATGAGGAATTACATTCACCTCTGCCCGCACTTCCGAAGCGGAGTTTATAGTAAGAGACACACCATCGATAGTTATCGATCCCTTAGGAGCGAGAAACCGTGAAAACTCCTGCGGAAATTCAAACGCATATCTTACGCTCTCATTATCGTCGATTTTCGAGATAACCCGCGCCACGCCATCTACATGGCCCAAAACCAGATGCCCGCCAATCTCGTCCCCGAGACGCAACGCTCGCTCCAGATTAAGCTTTGTCCCCACTCGCCATTTACAGGCCGTAGTTGTCTCAAGCGTCTCCATAGACGCCTGAACCATAAAACCGCCTTTAATTTTTTTGATGACCGTAAGACAAACTCCGCTGCAAGCAATGGACGCGCCGATTAAAACATCGGACATGGACATCCTGGTCGATATGGCAAAAAGCCTATCCCCTTCGTTCTCCACAGAGGAAACGGTGCCTCTTGATTGAATAATGCCTGTGAACATCGGTTACGGCATTTCCTGCTTCAACGTATCGACAAACTCGTTGAAATCGGCGGGCGAACGGAAATCCTTGTACACGGAAGCGTAACGCACATAAGCCACATGATCGACCGTATAAAGAGTCTCCATCACAAGCTCGCCAATCTTCTTGGTGGAAACTTCGTTGTCCCCCAGAGTCTCAAGCTGACGCACCAGACTGTTGATGACCTGCTCCAGCTTTTCCTCGTCTATGGGGCGCTTACGAAGAGCAATATTCATAGAGCGCGTAAGTTTATCGCGATCGAACGGTTGCTTGGAGCCATCTGATTTAAGAACTGTAAGCTCGCGCAGCTGCACTCTCTCGAAAGTCGTAAAGCGAGCGGCGCAGTTGGGACAAAAACGCCTTCGCCTGATAGACGAGTTATCCTCGCTAGGGCGACTGTCTTTAACCTGAGTATCGTCATGTCCACAAAATGGGCAGCGCATATATTTTGCTCCTCAATAGATTGGAAAACGTTGGCATAATTCCAGAGCGCGTTTTTTAACGATCTGCTCTGCGATAGAATTATCTTCCGAATTACATTTTCTAAGCCCTTCCAGAACCTCGGCGATCATCTCGCCGACGGCGGTGAACTCTGCGATGCCGAACCCGCGAGTAGTAGCCGCAGGAGTCCCCAAACGAATTCCAGAAGTAACGGCGGGCGGCAGAGGATCGAAAGGAATCCCGTTTTTATTGCAGGTAATGGCGGCGCGCTCCAAACTTTTCTCACAAGCCTTGCCGTTCAGATTTTTTGACCGCAAATCGACCAGCAGCAAATGGCTGTCCGTCCCGCCGGAGATTATATCGAACCCACGCGCAATCAGAGTGTTCGCCAAAGCGTTAGCGTTATCGACTATATTTTTTGCATAAACTTTGAATCCGGGCCGCAACGCCTCACCCAACATGACGGCTTTTGCGGCAATAACATGCATCAAAGGTCCGCCCTGCAATCCGGGGAATATGGCGGAATTTATCTTCTTTCCGATATCCGCATCGTTGGTAAGTATCATCCCCCCGCGAGGCCCACGCAGAGTCTTATGAGTAGTAGTAGTCACCACATGAGCATGCGGCAAAGGACTTGGAAAAACGCCCCCAGCCACCAACCCGGCGAAATGAGCCATATCGACCATAAAATAAGCGCCGACCTCATCTGCGATCTTACGGAACGCGGCAAAATCTATAAAACGAGGATAAGCCGATCCGCCCGCGATAATCATCTTAGGCTTGTTTTCATGAGCCAACCGGGCGACTTCTTTCATATCGATTCTATGATCGTCCTTGCTGACGCCATAGCCTATCGACTTGAACCACTTACCGGACATATTCACGGAAGCGCCATGAGTCAAATGTCCTCCGGCCGCAAGCGACATGCCCATAAAAGTATCTCCGGGCTGAAGCAGCGCGAGAAACACCGCCTGATTGGCCTGCGAACCGGAATTAGGCTGTACGTTAGCGAACGAGCAGTTGAACAATTTACATGCGCGTTCGATAGCCAGATTTTCCGCGATATCGACCTGCTCACATCCGCCATAATAGCGCCTGCCGGGATATCCTTCGGCGTACTTGTTGGTAAGAACAGAGCCTTGAGCCTCCAACACAGCGCGAGAAACGATATTTTCCGAAGCGATTAACTCGATCTGATTTTGCTGACGATCCAATTCGCCTGACAATGATTTATAAAGCTCGGGATCGCTATCTTTGACTGAATCGGTAAAGAACGCTTGTTGTTCCGGTTTTCTTCTGCCATGCGCCGCGCATTCAGCCATATTATCGCTCCGTTTTTAGAGTCCGCCCATATCAGTCAGCTTTTCCCGACGCGCAACGAAACGCCCCTCGAGAAATTTAGTTTTCAGAAAAACGTCCATACAATCAAGCGCCACCTCAAGCCCGGTTATATGAGCGCCCATCACCAGAATATTGGCATCGTTATGCTCTCTAGCCAGGCGAGCCATAGTCGTATTTGTGCACAAAGCAGCGCGAATATGTTGAAATCGATTAGAAGTCATCGCCATAGCCTGCCCGGTGCCACAGATAAGAACGCCGATGCATTTCGGATCGTCTTTGATTTTCCCGATGACTCGCAGAGCAAAATCGGAAGCATCGCAACGATCCTCCCCATCTGGTCCCAAATCGAGAAAATCAACGTTACGTTCTTTTAACCAAGCGCAGATCTCGGACTTCAAACGAAATCCGCGATGGTCAGATGCGAGGAGAATTAAGGGCTTAGCCATGAGATGAATACTAGTGCTCCATTTAAAAAATGCCACAACAATAATTCAAATTTTATCGAAAGTTACCAAGAAGTTAACTGCATAGGGCTTACAATTAGCACATGCAGCAAAATAAGAACAGTTTTTGCAAAAAGAGAATGATTTTGAGGAAAAAATAACGACCCTAAAACCCAATAATGGGGAAAAACGATGAAACGGGTTGATATAAAATGGAAAGATCAGTTCGCGGATAAACGCATAATGGCGTTTGTATTCGTTTATCTGTCCATATTGTCAGCCATGGGAACCCTGGCTTTTTCATATGGAACCGAGCAGCTTAAAAGGCACCCCCTAGCAGGTAGGTCCGAATCTGCGGTCTATTATGATTTAAGCGGAGTAAAAACCAACATATCGTCGGTCGTAGCCAAAATGGGCGCCGTAAAAATGGAGTTGAGCATCGCGGTTGAATCCAAGGACGCCGAGAAACTCGAAGGATATCTCCCCCGAATAATAGACAGAATCCAAACCTGCCTCAGCCACACCACGGTAGAAGAGATATCCTCGAACCACAGCTTGGATTTTATGAAGAAATACATTCTAAAAGAAGTCAACAAAGTCAGCGGCCCTGTAAAAATCCAGGACCTGTACTTCCGCAAACTGATAACGGTCTAAACCCCCAACCGCTTTTGAGCTTCCGTCAACAGATCGCGAGCCACAGGACCAGCGACGTGTGAACCGCCGCCGCCATGCTCAATTATAACGGACACAGCATAGCGCGGAGACGAAACAGGAGCGTATCCGATAAACAAAGCATGATCGCGCTCCTTCCACGGCAGGCTTTCGTTAGTAGCAATGCCCTCCTCGCGCTCAGCCATAGTAATGCGGCGCACTTGGGCAGTCCCCGTCTTCCCGGCCATTGCCATTTTCGGATCGACTATGCGTGCGCTGTATGCAGTGCCGCTGGTGCTGTTAACGACATTGCTCATCGCATCGCCTATAAACTTAATATGCTCGGGCTTTATCCCTATGGACGGAAATTCGCTCCCCGCTTCATCTGGCGAAATATATAATCTCGGAACAACCGCCTTACCGCCATTAGCAATACGCGCAGCCATAATCGCAAGCTGCAAGGGCGTAGTCAGCATGTACCCCTGGCCAATAGCCGCGACAAGAGTTTCTCCCTGTCTCCAAAGCCCCCCGCGAGTAGCCAGCTTCCAAGCGCGACTTGGAATAAGCCCGGATCTTTCCTGCGGCATGTCTATGCCAAGCTTCTGCCCCATGCCAAATCTTCGCGCCATTGCATGAATGCGATCGATGCCTACGCGCTTTCCGAGATCATAAAAATACGTGTCGCAAGACGCCATCATCGCCTGCTCCATATTCACATTTCCGTGCCCGCCTTTTTTCCAGCAGTGGAATCTATGCTCGCCAAGATCGAAGTGTCCGGGACAGAAAACCGTAGATTCGGGATCGACTATATCTCCGTCCAGAGCCGCCAGAGCCACTATAGGCTTGAAGGTAGATCCGGGAGCATAAGCCCCATTCACCACTTTATTCAAAAGCGGAGTATATGGATCGGCGTTCAAACTATCCCAGTCGTCCTTAGCGATACCATATGTGAACAGGTTAGGATCGAAGCCCGGGTGCGATACCAGCGCCTTTACAGCGCCCGTATTAACATCGACAACGACAGCGGCAGCGCTTTCCGTAAAGCTAAGGCGTTGAGCGGTAAACTGCTGCAACCCTATGTCTATGGTAAGCTTGAGATCGTAACCGTTCTTTGGCTCCTGACGATTCAGCTCTCTTACGACGCGGCCTCTTGCGTTTACCTCAAGCTGCACCGTCCCAGCCATTCCTCGCAACGGACGGTCATAAAATTTTTCCACTCCGCTTTTGCCTATCTTAAAGCCGGGAACCGACATAACCGGCTCATCTTCTTCCATATCCTTTTCGCTCACCGATCCGACATAACCAAGAATATGCGACGTCGCATGAGTGTACGGATAAGTGCGAACTTCTCCCACTTCTATGTCTGTCCCCGGAATATCGATGCTGTTCAATGAAAGCTGCGCGACCTGATCCCAGGAAAGATTGTCGTGCACCATCACCGCGCTTAAATTGCTGTTATTCCGTATTTCTCGAAATATGCGCTTTCTATCGACATCCGCGATAGGCAACAATCCGTTTATGTTGTCGAGAAGCTGATCCAGATTGCTAACCTGCTCCGGCAGAAGCACAAGCCGATAGTTCTGCTGATTAATAGCCATCGGAGCGCCATGAGAGTCGAGAATCTGCCCACGCGGAGGAGCAAGCAAACGCAGGTTTATCCTATTCTCCTCGGCCAGAGTTTTATACTTATTGCCCTGAATTATTTGCAGATAATAAATGCGTCCCGCCAGCAAAGACAGCAGCCCAAGCTTAGCGCCGCCTATAAGAATAGCTCGACGGGTAAAGAGACGGGAGCGGTCGTAATCGCGTGCCATCAGCCATTACCCAACAGTCCGCGCTGGATTTTTATAAGCATCCAGGCTGGAATGGGGAAAATAACCACCGTAAATAACGCCTGAATAAAGATGGGCATCAGAGGCATAAAATCCCAATTCCATAAAGTCATCGCCAACCAGTTTGCCACCATCGCGCACAACATTGTCAGGACGAAGCCGGACCACATCATAAAGAAAGAATGTCCCGCGAAGAACCGCCGTTGAGTCAGAGCCAACTGATGTATCGCCACAAAAATAAGAGCCGACATTCCGAAGGGATACCCATTGATCGCATCGTAAAGGAGTCCGACGACAAAAGCCGAGCTTGGCCGAAAAAGATCAGGTCTGTGAACCGCCCAATAATAAACTGCGATAAGAGCCAACGAAGGAGTAACCGCTCCGAGATAAGGAAGAGGCCACTGAACCACGCCAAGAAGAACGAACAAAATAGCAGTAATGGCAGGCAGCAAATGCCTTATGACACCGTCCATCCGTTGCATAGCGGAGGCAAACATCAGCGCGACTTGCCATCGGCGATAATTTTAGCGGCGATTTTATTTGTAGGACCGCCAGCCAGACTGAAATCTATCAAACTTACATATGAAATTCTGCCCATAGCAGCCAAAGGAACGACATTATACCCGCCGCCAGAGCTGCCGACGACAGTTCCAACCGGCAGATTAGGAGGAAAAATACCGCCGTGACCGGAGGTTATAACCCGCGCCCCGTTTTGCAGAACCGAGTCCTGCGGAAGATAAAGCAATCTAAGCTGCGAAGAATTATCCCCGGCAAGAATAGCGTGCTCCCCGCTTCCGGCGACAGTAACCGGCAGGCGGGAATTAAGATCGTTCAGCATCAAAACACGCGAAGAGCGATCCCCGACTTCAACGACGCGCCCGACGAGTCCCTCTCCGGTCATAGCCGCCATGCCCTCGCGCACTCCGTCAGATGCTCCGGCGGTTATAACAAGCGCTCGCACATACGGCCCTCCGGCATCGGCGATTACGCGAGCGGATATATAAGAAAGGTTTGGTTCAGCGTTAAAATGCGTCAGCTCCCGCAGCTCTTTATTTTCGTGCTCGAGCACGATGACCGCATTTTTCCAGCGCGACAGTTGAGAATTCTCCGCACGAAGTTTTTCGTTTTCGACTTGCAGTTGAGCATAACTGCTAATGCGCTTTGAAAACTGCTCAGCGAATTCAAGAGGCCGAGCGGCGACATCGAGCAAAGGAGCGACCCCATCGACGATGTGTCCTCTTGCGACCTCAACCATTATTGGATTTGTTTTTTCAACGATAAGCAAGCATCCGGCGAGAACAAGAAAAAATATAAAAGAAAAACGATGCGCAGCAACTCGCCATGGTATGGCGGCTACATCGCTCCAGCCGCTATGATGCTGGTGAACAGACATCAATTCACGCTCGTCATCTAGTTGTTATAAAAACAGTTGTCATACGAAATCGAACGCCGCAATTTCTGCGACGAAGAGAGTTTAACAAATGCCTGTTGAAAAACCAGCTGTTTTTAAGAAATTATTAAGAATTTTTACCCGGCTTTCTAAGCCGTGACAACACCCCACATCCACAGGCATGCCTCATGGAAAAGTCGCGTTATTCAAGCCCAAATTGGGGGACATCAGATATCTCATACGACTCCACAACCCCGAGTCATTCCCGGATCGGCGGGAATCCAGCGGCCCGCGTCTGCGGGCCATATGAGTCATGAGCTTTCTCATAGATTTTATAGAGTTATCTGTCGCGTGGACTTAACACAGCTGAAGCGCACAATCAGCAGAATCCGCTCTACAGCTGACATCCGCGCCAATTAACGCCCCCGGCGGCCCGCCGGCTAGTATCCGCTTACGAGCAGATTCTTGAGTGTTTTCATCTCTTCCAAGGCGCGCCCAGTCCCAAGAGCGACACAAGACAGAGGATCTTCTGCAACCGATACGGGCAATCCCGTTGCATGACGCAGAACCAGATCGAGGTTTCTCAAAAGAGCGCCACCACCGGTAAGCACAATACCCTTGTCAACGATATCCGCAGCAAGCTCCGGCGCAGTATTCTCCAAAGCGACCTTAACAGCCTCAAGAATAGCGCTCACCGGTTCGGCAAGGCTCTCCGCGATCTGGCGCTCGGATATTATAATTTCCTTGGGCACGCCATTCATAAGATCGCGTCCCTTGATCTCCGCCGTCCGGCCTTCGCCATCCTCGGGAGGAGAAGCGGTTCCGATTTCCTTCTTTATGCGCTCGGCAGTGCTCTCACCGATAAGAAGGTTATGATAGCGGCGAATATAATTGATGATAGCCTCGTCCAACTTGTCTCCGCCGACGCGCACCGAGCGCGAATAGACAATGCCACCGAGAGAAAGCACCGCGACTTCTGTAGTGCCGCCACCGATATCGACAACCATCGATCCCGTAGGCTCGGTCACAGGAAGCCCCGCTCCGATTGCAGCAGCCATAGGCTCTTCAATCAGAAACACGCGACGAGCGCCGGCAGACTCCGCAGCTTCTTGAATAGCGCGCCGCTCAACCGCAGTAGATCCGGAAGGAATGCAAATGATTATCTGTGGATTGGTAAAGCTGCGACGATTATGAACTTTGCGAATGAAGTGCTTGATCATTTCCTCAGCGACTTCGAAATCCGCGATCACGCCATCGCGCATAGGACGTATGGCTTGAATATTTCCAGGAGTGCGCCCCAGCATAAGCTTGGCCTCATCTCCAACCGCGAGCACATGGCGCTTGCCGCGAGAACTGGCGATAGCGACAACCGAAGGTTCGTTCAGAACAATGCCGCGCCCCTTGACATAGACAAGAGTGTTAGCCGTGCCAAGATCGATGCCCATATCGGCGGACAATAAACCTAACAAATTGGAAAACATTGACTATTTTACCTGCTGCTTAATGGACCATGGAGGAAAAACTCCAATCTTTTTGGCACTCTATAGCCTCTCTGGCAAGAGGTTTACTGTTACTTTATGATGTATGTCGACTCTTTCCCTTCCCGAGGCGCTTTATCCTAAGGATTCCAATGAATATAGTTTTCATAGGCCCCCCAGCAGTCGTAATTAACGGCGGCATAAAGTGCTATTACCGCATGGCTGAGTCGCTTATTGAGGCCGGACACGAGGTAACAGTGTTCGAGCAGGAGGGGCGCCGACCGACCTGGTTCAGCACGAATGTCCCCGTAATAGGCCAGGGATACCTTGTCCCTAACCCCGACCAATGCTTCATCCTGCCCGAGGACCAGCCGCAACTTTTGGCATCGGTAAAGAATTGGCCGCAAAAGAAAATCGTCTATTCGCAGAACCATTTTTACGGAGCCTTAGGAATAGGAGAGTCCTCAGGATACGCGGAATATGGCGTCACACATATACTTTGCAGCAGCAAAACCATCTATGACCACGCCACCCTTCGCCACCCCGAGTTGAAGGCATATGTAATTCCCTGCGCCATAGACAAGAACGTATTTCATCCCATGCCGAAGCAAAAACGCATAAGCTATATTCCAAGAAAACGCGCTCTTGAAGCGATATACATCCGAGACATGTTCAGATTTTTATACCCGGAATACAGAGACTGGGATTGGGAAATAATCAAAGACAAAACCGAAATGGAAACCGCAAGATTACTAGGAGAGTCATCCGTATTTTTATCCCTAAGCCGCCTGGAAGGCTTTGGCATGACCCCTCTTGAAGCCATGTCCGCAGGCTGCGTAGTAGCAGGCTTCACAGGAGTCGGAGGCCGCGAATATGCAAAACCAGAAAACGGCTTCTGGGCCGACGAGGACGATTTTCCGATTTGCCTGTCGCAACTGAAACGAGCGATCGACATGGCCTCTTCCGGCAAAGACTCGGAAACGCTGGCGCTTTACCACGAAGCCTGCCAAAAAACGCTGGCGTCCTACACGCCGGAAACATTCAAAACCGCAGTCCTTAAAGCCTGGGAAGACATAATCCACGGGTCCAATTAACCATATGTTTTCTCTATGGTTTCCCGCAAAACAGACGTACATTCGCGCACATTTTCATCAATCAAGAAATATGGTTTTTACAAGAGTTTTTTTCGAGGAGAGATCCCGTCATGCTCGATTACACAGAAATAAACGGAAATAGCGCGCAAGGAAGCGCCCTTCTGAGAAAAATAGAAAAAGACGTTCGCGACTCGAAAGTTCTTAGGCCGCTGCAAAATGAAATTTTCAGCGACCTCCTGTCTGGAGCAATAGACAGAGACATAAAATTTTCTTTAGACATTAAAGGCAACTTAAGCAGCAGCACATTAGGCACGCTCTCCACAGCGAACTGGGACATACATGTCTTCAAAAAAGTTTTTTCTCTATTTGGTCACGATCATGGAGATGTTTTAATTCTTACGGACAAGACCCATAGAAACAATCATCTGGAACCGCACATAATTCTCTGCGGTGAAAACATGAAAGGCTGGCTCGACAGAGGATTAGCTGGATATAGACTTTCTGGGGACAAAAGAACTGCGTCCGAGAACGCTTCGATCGCAATAGAAAAAATGATTGCTCCATGCATAAAATATTTTGACGATTTAGCTCATCAGCCGGAATTTATGAATGGAGAACGCCCAAATTTTTATGAAGTAGGAAGAGAAATCACCCGAAGAATGTCTCCTGTTGGGGCGGAAGAATTCGTCAAGCTTGCGGAAAAATACCGGCTAAATTCCGTTATCCAACGAGACATGGGGGAGTATATTTCTCTAGCGAAAGATAGAGCGGAAGAACAAAAGAAACTGGATTCTAGCAACGGCTTTTACGACCTGTTCGGAACGGAGAATCGTACGGACTCTGCTCTTTCTCCATTTGGAAAAAGAAGTTTAATGGTTGTTCCGTCTGAGGATGCCAAAGTTGTAAAATTATTAGAATCCGGAGAAATAAAATCCGGCATAGAATATCGCTATCCCACCCTACCAAGCGTCCGTTTCCGACTATTTGACAACGGAACGGCGCTATTTAAAAGCCAGGGAGAGCTTATTATAGCAAGGGACAAAATCACTCCATCCTTAACCAATGATTAGATACAAACGGAACGAGAACCACCGAACTCTGACGTCCTTGTGGTATATTTGCCCAAGTTTTTGTGAGCGGGAGAAAATATAGTCTAAATTTATTATAATTAGTGCTTGTCTTTCCCCCCAAGATCGGCAATTTTAGCGCCGACTTTACAAAGTGTGGGGCCATAGCTCAGCTGGGAGAGCGCAACAATGGCATTGTTGAGGTCAGGGGTTCGATCCCCCTTGGCTCCACCATTAGATTTTCTTGGCGCGTAAAGCGCGCCTTAGAAAATCTTATGTCCCGCCGAAGCTCGCGCAGCGAGCGTAGGGGGACCGGTTCCGTTATAACTTTTCCTGATTACCTCAATGCCCTTGTCTATTGTTTTGCGCTATTGCGCCGCTTCACGGCTCGGAGGGTATTGTCGAGGTCCATGACTCACGCTTCGCAAGCGAAGCGTAGAAAATCTTATGCCCTGCGTGACTTGATTCCGTTTTAAGACTCGTCAAGTCTTCGTCGAAGAGCAGAAATAGTATAGTATCGTCCCCCTCTTTATGCGAACCATCGAGATTCAGCTTTCGCTTTTATAAAAAACCGACGAGATTTGCTTCAGTTAAAAGGAATATATGCGCCGCTTGCAAAGAGTGGCGATTTGTGTTACGCTGTATGACAAATGTCATACATCTAAAAAAGGCGGCAACCATGAAAACAGAAGTTGTGAATGCTCGAATCGAGCCAGCATTAAAGGCGTCCGCAGAGAAGATCTTTCGTTCGCTTGGCATGAAAACGACGGATGCTATTTCTATATTCTTGAGTCAGGTGGTTCTGAATAAAGGCTTACCTTTTGATGTTCGGATTCCTAACAAGGCAACACTTAAGGCCATCAAGGAAGTTAAGACCGGCAAAGGCAAGCGGTATAAAACGTCGAAGCAGATGGTTGACGACCTGCTATCATGAAAACGCTTTTTGTCTCGAAGACATTCAAAAAAGACCTTAAGCTTTCCGTCAAGCGTGGAAAGGCTATCGGAAAGATGCAGACAATCATTGATCTTCTGTTATACGATAAGCCGCTACCACTCAAGAATCGTCCTCATAAACTATCCGGCGAATATACTGAGCTGTGGGAATGCCATATAGAGCCGGATTGGCTTATGATCTATGATATTACAGAAGTGGAGGTTCGCCTTTATCGAATAGGATCGCACTCCGATCTTTTTGGATAGCCTTCTTGAACCGCTCTTCTTTCAAGGAGATTTCTAATTCTGGCCAAATAGTCAAGGTTATCGTGGTCCGATCTTTTTCCCGTTCCGTCCACCATTAGATTTTCTTGGCGCGTAAAGCGCGCCTTAGAAAATCTTATGTCCCGCCGAAGCTCGCGCAGCGAGCGTAGGGGGACCGGTTCCGTTAAGAGTCCTTCTTTTTCTCACTTATAATGATTTTATAAATCGCAGCAATAACTTGCTCAAGTTAAATAGCAGCCCCCTTATCAATCAAGGCTCGCCTTATCGCACAATCACTCACAATTTTCATTGCGGCGCTTTCCTTAGGCGAAGATCCATCGCATAATTTTGTTTGTCTGACAGCCATAGCCCCCACACGCTTTCAAAAGCTGTTCCAATGCCCATTCAGAATTGCCGCCCTGTCTAGGACTTCCGCAAATGCCAAAAACAATCATT
Organism: Alphaproteobacteria bacterium; assembly: GCA_028692635.1. Taxonomy (GTDB): domain Bacteria; phylum Pseudomonadota; class Alphaproteobacteria; order UBA9219; family UBA9219; genus JAQUWX01. The sequence goes on along the minus strand of JAQUWX010000009.1, from coordinate 26,635 downwards.
TTAATTTCCTTGGCTGGAATAGAAAAATTCCACCTATATTTCCAATCGAACATACTATAACAGATTACACATGATTATTGTCTCTTTCCTGATTTTTTTCGCAGCGGCCTTTGCGGCCGGAATCATCAACGCCCTCGCAGGCGGAGGATCGTTTCTCACCTTTCCGGCATTGCTCCTCACCGGATTGGATGCGCGGGCTGCGAACATAACATCGACCATCGCCCTCTTTCCCATGCAGCTAAGCACGGGATACGCCGGTAGAAAAATGGCAGGAGACAGCCCAAGCCTATCCCTAAAAGAGCTATGCGGAATCAGCCTAATCGGCGGCGTCATCGGAGCCTCATTACTACTGCTAACAACGCCTGCCTTTTTTGCAAAGCTTGTTCCATGGCTTATTCTGTTTGCAACGGTTGTGTTTGCGTACGGCAGTTTCCGAAAAAAGCCAGATGAAATTCACAGCCATTATCACCTGGGCCGAGCCGGATCCATCCTCAGCCAGTTTCTGATAAGCATTTACGGAGGATATTTTGGCGGAGGCATCGGCTTTCTCATGCTTGCAGCCCTGACGTTAGGAGGCATGGCAATACGCAAAGCCGGAGCGACAAAGAACATTCTTGCTGGAATTATGAACGCGTCTGCGGTCATCATTTTCTTATTTTCGAAAGACATAGCCTGGGCGCAAGCTGGCGTCGGAATTGTTGGCTCGGTCCTCGGAGGTTTTGTCGGGGTAAGGCTCCTGCACAAAGTTAATGAGCGCCTACTCCGCACAGCCATTGTCGTTCTCGGGCTTGCATTGACAGTCGCCATGTTCACCTTCCCGAAATAGCCGCGTAATTCAACGCAAAAGCGCAAAAACAATCAAAACATGTCATGCTAAATCTATTAAGTTCAGATCGGAGAACGGAAAAATGACAGCAATGACACAGCGCGTATTGAAATCGATTAATTACATCGAAGCCCACCTTGGCGACGACTTTCAATCGAGCGAGACGTCCGATGCCGCCTGCTATTCATACTATCATTTTCTCCGCATCTTTCATGCGCTGACGGGCATGACGGTCAGCGCCTATATCCGAAGAAGGCGCCTGACCAAAGCAGCGGAAGCTTTATCGCAAGATCAAAATCGCATTATCGAGATTGCCCAAAATGCAGGATTTGAATCTCAAGCTGCGTTTAGCCGAGCCTTCAAAGACATGTTTGGCGAAACCCCTGGATGTTTCCGCGCACAAAAGGGAAATCCATACGCTAAAGGGCAATCAGCAATAACGGAAAAATATCTTCAACATATAAGAACAGGATCTATCACCATGAAGCCACGCTTTGAACGCAAGGAAGCTTTTACCGTCATTGGTTTGGGGAAAGACTACAATCTTGCCAATCCCAATACGATTGGAGCCTTATGGAACGCTTTTCTGGCTCAAAAAAATCGGATCGAACAAACGCGAGGCGAAGATTGCTACGGAATTTGTTATGCCCCCAAAGAAAAGGAAGCGATGCCGGATAAATTCCACTATACGGCAGCGCTTCGCGTCAACGAGAACGCGCCAGTACCGGAGGGAATGGAAAAGATACATATTGCCGCGCAAGAATATGCCGTGTTCACCCACAAGGGGCCGACATCCAACATTACAATAACAAATGACTTTATCTGGAAAACCTGGCTACCCCAGTCCGGGGTTGATCTCGCCGACGCTCCGGATTTTGAACTCTACGGAGCAAAATGGAAAGACAACGCCCCCGACAGCGAATTTGAAATCTTTGTGCCTATAATCAGGTAAAAGAAAATAGCCGCCCGTTTTTACGGGGGGCTATAACCTATCTCAGAGTTATTCCCGCCGCAGCTTTCATCGCTTGGATTATAGTTGCACCAAGCCGATAAATAATTAGGATTACTCGCGTTGTTAGGGATATATCCGCCATTACCATCCCAGCAACCATCCTCATTACACCCGCTAGCTCCAGACGTTCCAGAGGAAGCTTCGCTATTGCTACTTGCAGCCACCGTCTTTGAAGCGCTGCACGCAGGCACCGTACCGCCATTACCGACACACGTCCAACTCCACGGTCCCACCCCAGCAATGCTCGACGATGCCCCCACATTGCATAAACCTGCCGTTGTCAAAGCGGTCGTATCGGCAACAGTAATTCCATTTGCCGCTCCGCAAACGCCATCTGTTCTCAATGACGCTGTGCATAAAGGCGATGGAGAAAAACCATCGCCATTGCCGCCACAAGTCCAACTCCACGGCCCCGCCCCAGCGACGCTTGACGCCGTTCCAACGCTGCATAAATCAGTCGCCGTCAAAGCATAAACCGTGGTCCCGTTTGCAGCCCCACAAACACCAGGGCATAAAGCGCTGGTGACGCCAGGAGGAAGATGATTCAAAAACGAGTTCCATTCCTCATGCGTTTTTGCCGGAACAAAATAATCCTCTGATCCGCCGTTAGACAGAATGCGGCATTCTCCCGGAATAATTTTCACAATTACATTGCTGGTACCATGCTTAAGTTGCAGTCCGGCATGTTGATCGGTAACAACGCTGCCAGAAACAACCTGCTCATTAACATCATTGCTCACAGCGGCATAAGAAACAAACGCCGGAAACAAAAGCCCCACCGCAATCAACGACACGAAAGTTGCGCGCAAAGAGAACATGGAACCTCCATTGAGAAAATCAGCCTTATGCGCTTACTGTGATGATCCCACATTAAAAGATCATTAACCGCCTATGGAAGTTACTCCGACTCGTGAGTAAGCTGAACGGCCTGCTCAACAAGCCTGGAGAGGACAGGAAGATGCTGCGCCGGACATTGCATGAGAAGAGCCATCAGCCGCTCAACCTCTTTCCTGTGAGTTTTAGATTTGTCTTCCGAAGAGCCTGAGAACTCAAACATCTCCGGCAGAGAAACTCCCAATGCTTTTGCTAAATGAGAAGCTGTTTCAATTCTGGTAGAACTGAACCCTCTTTCGATATTGCTGATGGTATCGACGCTTCGGTCGATAGCTTCCGCCAATTCGTCCTGGGTAAGCCCTTTCAGGTGACGCAACTGCTGCACCTTGAATCCAAACAGTTTTTTGAGATTCTTTTCCTTCATAACCGCAATTATCCTCAGATAAATGAAATTAACCACCGAATTATATTCGGTATTTAGCCTTGCCGACGTATGTAATTCGTATTAAGAGTCCTAGTTATGCGGCCTATCGACACAAAACACGGACTTATATTCAGGGTGTGCACTAACCCTCAGAAGAATGAAAGGACAATTTATGAGCCAATTAGTTGAACCACCATTTTTTGAAAAAACAGCCTCATATGAGAAAGATGTCCGCGCCGAATCTGGCGCAATAGTCGTCGCTTTCACAGTTATAGCCATCTCTGGATTGCTCATGGGGTTATTGTGCGGCTGGATGTTGTGGCATTGAGGAAAACGTCATGACTTCCGTTCATCTTACATACTAAGGAGGAACCATGACTGCCGAAGAATTAATGGCTTTACTGGAAGCCGTGCCTTGCCAAAGGGAAGTCAACATAGCGATAAGGCTGGTAGATGGGAGCGCATTTCAAGCGCCCATATCCGGCCTGGCCTACAAGCAAGCAAAGAAAGAGAGACTCCTGATTTTGGCCAACAATTCCCTAGAGCCACTTTCATTTAATCCGTGGACTTCTCAATACCGATTAAAACCGTAATTATCCGCGCAATATTGCGCCCAGCTTACTTGCCGCTGCGGTGATAAGAGCCGAAACGCCCTCGATCTCAACGTCAGTCAAGGTATGGTCCTGAGGCTGCAAAATTACGTTAAGCGCGATAGATTTTTTACCATCCTCTATGCGATCTCCGGAATAAACGTCAAAAACCGTCACATCGCGCACAAGATTTTTGTCTGCGCCTTTAACGGCTCTGATAATTTTCTCGGCCACGATTTTCTCATCAACGATAAAAGCAAAGTCGCGAGACACGGGTTGCAAAGTCTCCAGTTTAAGCAGCGGCCTTGCGCAGCCCGAAGAGCGAGGTTGAGGTATGGCGGAAATAAACAACTCACACCCCACAGCGCGCCCCGGAGCATCCGCAGCAGCCATCAGGCGCGGATGGATTTCTCCAAAATAACCGAGAACCATAGGACCGAGACGCAAGCACCCCGATCTCCCCGGGTGATACCAGGAAGGAGCATCCGCAGTAACCTGCAATGAAACAACCGGAGCGCCGGCAGCCGAAAGAGCCGCCACAGCATCGGCCTTTGCGTCGAACGCATCGAACGCCCGAGCTTTGTCTGCCCAGTGGCGAGAAGTGCTCCCCAACCGCAGCGAAGCCGCCATCATGACCTGGCCTTCAGGAGTCGCGTTATGATAAGTAGGCCCGACCTCAAACAATCCCACATCTGCGAATCCGCGATCGGCGTTTCTTTTTGCCGCAAGCAAAAGATTCCCGATTATCGAAGGACGCATAACATCGAGGTCCGAGCTGATAGGATTAATCAACTTCAAACTCGGATTAATCTCGGCAAAGAACTCCGCGAACGGCTGAGACATAAACGACCAGGTAACGGCCTCCATCAACCCTTGTGCCGCAAGCGCTCTCCTTATCTGCCCGGAGCGCGAATCTTCGCGACTGACAGCAGAGGAAGTGACCGCCGAAGGATTTGGCAAAGACAAAGCGGGGATGCACTCAAACCCTTTAATGCGAATTACTTCTTCGGTGATATCGGCAATTCCCGATACATCCGGCCTCCATGAGGGAATAGTAATTACAAACTTCTGTTTTTTCTCTTCTACCTTAAACCCAAGATCGGTCAGAATTTTTTTCTGCTCAGCCGCGCTGACATCTACGCCTATGCGCTGCAAGCATTGCTTGGGATCATAATCAATTGCGCGCTCCGGCACCTTCGCCTCTCCTACAACAACCATCTCGCTGACAACGGTGTCCTTGGTAGAGCAACACTCAAGCACAAGCTGCAAAGCCAGATCCGAACCTGAAACGACAAAAGCAGGATCGACGCCGCGCTCAAAACGATAGCGGGCATCGGATGAAATCTGCAAAGCCTGTCCAGTTTTTGCCGTACGAGCCGCATCGAACATAGCGGACTCTATGAACACGTTTTTGGTATCAAGCTCGCACCCGCTTCCCTCTCCGCCCATAATTCCGGCCAGGCTGAGAATCCCGCGATCGTCGCTGATAACAGTCATCCCCGGCTCAAGAGCATAGGCTTTAGCGTTCAGCGCATTGAACGTCTCTCCGCCTTCAGAAGAATGCACGCGAAGATTTCCGCTCACCTTGTCCGCATCGAAAACATGCATCGGCCTTGCGCAATCAAAAGTTATAAAGTTAGTAATATCGACAAGCGCAGAAATCGGACGCAGCCCGATTGCGCGGAGATATTTTTGCATCCACTCTGGAGACGGCCCATTCTTTATGTTGCGAACGAGTCTTCCCGTGAAAAGCGAACAGTCGTTCTTTTTATCTGCGGGAAAATCCAACTTCACATTTATCCGACTTTTTTCCTTACCCTTGGGACTGTCGATCTTAAGCTCCTTAAGCTTACCCATACCAGCAGCGACAAGATCCCGAGCAACCCCGCGCACGCCAGCGCAATCCCCTCTATTCGGAGTAAGATTTATCTCGATAACTGGATCGTTCAGCCCCGCATAAGAAGCATAGCTTACACCGAGAGGAGCATCGGCAGGCACCTCGATAATTCCGTGAGAGTCTTCGCCAAGCATCAATTCCTGAGCCGAGCACATCATGCCGCAAGATTCCTCGCCGCGAATTACGCCTTTTTTCAAAGCCTCTCCGTTTATCGGAATAACGTCGCCGGGACGAGCCAGCACAACCTTCAACCCCGCGCGAGCGTTAGGAGCGCCGCACACTACCTGCAACTTTTCCGCTCCGGTATCGACCAAGCACAGTTGCAGATTATCGGCATTAGGATGCTTTTCCGCCGACACGATCTGCGCGACGATAAAGGGTTTTAGCGCAACGCTGCGATCTTCGATCCCCTCGACCTCAAGACCGATAGCGGTAAGCTTATCGCAAATCTCGCCGAGCGAAGCGTCAGTATCAATATGTCTTTTAAGCCATGAGAGAGTGAATTTCATATCAAGCCACTTTATGTTAAGCGAAAGCAGGATTCGGAATATCGAGAGGCACGAAGCCGTAATGCTTGAGCCAGCGCAAATCGGCCTCGAAGAAAGTGCGCAAATCTGGGATGCCATACTTCAGCATGGCGAGCCGCTCAACACCCATACCGAAAGCGAACCCCTGATAGCGATCGGCATCTATGCCGCAATTACGAAGAACATTAGGATGAACCATCCCGCAGCCGAGTATCTCCAACCAGTCTCCATAATTACCTAGTTTAAGCTCTCCGTTTTTGCGCGAACATCCGATATCTACCTCGGCGCTAGGTTCGGTAAACGGAAAATGAGAAGGCCGAAAGCGAACCGGCAAATCCGCAATACCGAAGAAGGCGCGCAGAAAGTCCATCAGACATCCCTTAAGGTGAGCCATATTAGTAGTCTCATCGATAACCAGTCCTTCGACCTGATGGAACATAGGAGTATGGGTCATATCGTAATCGCAGCGGAAAGTCCGCCCCGGAGCGATAATGCGAATAGGAGGCTTCTGCGACATCATGGTGCGCACCTGCACCGGAGAAGTCTGCGTGCGAAGAATAGTAGGTTGATCGCCAGAAGACGGCAGATAGAAAGTATCCTGCATCTGCCTGGCAGGATGATCTGGAGGCATATTCAAAGCGGTGAAATTATTCCAGTCCGTCTCAATATCCGGCCCGCGAGCCACAGAGAATCCCATACTGGCGAAGATCGCGATAGCCTCGTCGATTGTCTGCGAAGTAGGATGAACGCGCCCCTCCGCGCCGGGACGAGGCGAAAGAGTCACATCGACGCGCTCTTTTTCAAGTTGCGCGGTCATAATGCTTTCAGCCAAAGCCGAGCGCCTATTTTCAATAGCAGCCGATATTTCTTCTTTAACGACATTGATGGCAGCACCGAAGCTCTTGCGTTCATCCGGAGACAAAGAGCCGAGAGTCTTCATCTTCTCAGTTATGCGTCCTTTTTTACCCAAAGCCGAAACGCGAACGTCCTCAAGCGAGGCAGCGTCATTAGCGGCAGTCACGGCCAAAAGAATTTCTTTTTTAAGCGCATCAAGGTCAGACATAAAACCAGTCCCTATTTGAATCGGGCGCCACAAAAGAGCAGCCCCACATATTTAAGTTTGGGGACTATAAAGAAAGCCCCCGGTCGTAAAATACACGATCGAGGGCATGTTTAAACATAAAAAACTATTAGTATTGCCGTTTACGCAGTCTTAGAAGCCTTAACCACAGCCTTCTTCGCAGCTTCGATCAAAGATTTGAAAGACTCCGGTTCGTTAATGGCGAGATCGGAAAGCTGTTTGCGATCCAATTCTATGCCAAGACGCTTCAAAGCGTTGATGAAGCGAGCATAAGTAAGCCCCTCTTCACGAACGGCGGCATTAATACGAACGATCCACAAAGAGCGCATATCGCGCTTACGATTTTTGCGATCGCGGTACGAATAGCGCAATCCTTTTTCCAGCTTTTCGATAGCGATACGGAAATTAGTGCTCGAACGACCGCGATATCCCTTAGAAAGTTTGAGAACCGCTTTGTGGCGAGCATGGGACGTCACGCCCCGTTTTACACGTGCCATGATATATCTCCTAGACTCTAGCCGTTACGCAAAAAATGCTTGATTACGTTATCGCCGTCAGTCTTGAACATAATCATGCCTTGACGGGCTTCGCGCTTCATCTTCTGAGGGCGCTTACGCATGCCGTGGCGTTTTCCCGCCGCGCCTGCTTTTACTTTGTCGCCGTTTCCGGTAATACGGAAACGCTTTTTGGACCCACTATGGGTCTTAAGCTTAGACATTTTCCATCCTTGGTTAGAAGTTACAAAATCAAAGGACCGGATTAGAGGTCCTTCTGTGGCCGGGCATGTCTAGCGCTCCGGCGCACAACGAGGGGCTTGAATACCCCCTTAAAGCCCGAAAATCAAGCATTTGCTGACAATTATTTGAGGTTAATTGTTTTTTTGTTGATTATTGTATAGTGTTACATTACACTATACGAAATGGGGTAAAATGTGATAGAAAGCTTTAAGCACAAAGGACTAAAGCGCCTATACGAGAAGGCAGATTGCGGCGGAATTCACCCCAAACTTGTCCGCCGCGTGGAGGACATTCTTTCTTTGCTTAATATTGCAGAAAAGCCCGAAGATGTGAATTTGCCCGGGTATCACCTTCATAAACTGGTTGGCGACATGAAGGATTTCTGGAGCATTACCGTCCGCGCCAACTGGCGGATCATCTTTCGGTTTGAAAATGGCAATATTAGAGACGTGGAATTAATTGATTATCATTAAAGGAGGGCAAAATGGTTATGAAAAACCCAGCACATCCAGGCCGCATTGTAAAAAGCGCTTGTCTTGAGGAGCTTGGATTATCCGTTACAAAAGCGGCAATAATCCTGGACGTAACGCGCCCCACATTATCTCGTATAATCAATTGCAAGTCTGGGATTTCAGCGGAAATGGCCGTAAGACTAACCAAAGCATTTGGAGGAACGCCGGAAGCATGGCTTAGAATGCAAGCGGCCTATGACCTAAGCCAAATTGAAAAACACGCTAGCGCTATAAAAGTGACGCGCTATCACTCAGGAGAGGCGATCCTATAATTTCCATCCCTCATGAATAGCCACGATTCCGCCCATAAGGTTCTCCCAGCCAACATGCTCGAAACCGGCCTTTTCCATACGTTTAGCCAGAACGGGCTGAAGAGGAAATTGGCGAATACTCTCGGCAAGGTATTGATATGACGCCCTGTCTTTAGCCACAGCCTCTCCCAACATGGGGATGATGGCAAACGAGTAAATATCGTAAATATTTTTAAGCCCCTGAGGCATTCCTGGGCTGAATTCCATACAAAAGAAGCGCCCCCCCGGCTTTAAAACGCGAGCAAACTCCGCCAGAGCCACATCTATACGAGTAACATTCCTAAGCCCAAAAGCGATACAAACCGTATCGAAACTACGACTGGGAAACGGCAGAGCCTCAGCATTCCCGGTAACCCATTTTATCTGCTCCGGCAACCAGCCCCTATCGACAGCCCTGTCGCGCCCGACGGCCAGCATATTAGGGTTAATATCGCAAACCGTAATATCAGCCATCCCCTTAGTCTTCAGAGCGCAGCGCATAGAGATATCCCCGGTTCCCCCGGCGACATCCAAAATTTTCTGTCCGGCTCTAGGACGGAGCCGACTAACAAATTTGGCTTTCCACGCCCGATGCAGCCCCAAAGACATAAGATCGTTCATAACATCGTATCGACTGGCGACCGAATCGAAGACTCCGCGCACCCGGTCGGTTTTATCCTCGGGAGAAACACGATCATACCCGAACCACTCAGCCTCTGGATTATCGGGATTGTTTGCTTGTTCTTTTTTAGCCATGCTCGAAAGATAATACACGCGCCCCGGAAAGACAAATCAAATGCCAGAACTGCCCGAAGTCGAAACCATCAGCAGAGGCCTTGCCAAAGCCCTAACGGGCTTACGAATATCCAGCGTTGAAAAACGAGCAAAGGGCCTGCGCAAACCGTTTCCCCCAGATCTTAAAACTCGCGCAGAAGGACGCAAAATAATATCGATAACCCGCCGAGCAAAATACATACTCATGAGTCTCAGCGGCAATGAAACTATTATCTTCCATCTTGGAATGTCGGGAAAACTGGTGCTGCGCCAAAAGCGCGAATATTCCCCGAACAAGCACGATCATCTGGTCTTCAATTTTTCCGGCAAAAATTCTCCAGCGCTGATTTTCAACGATCCCCGCCGCTTTGGGCTTTGCGATATCGTTCACGATGAAAATTCATTGCTAAAATCTTTAGGGATAGAACCTCTGTCTCCCGAATTCACAGCGCCCGCCTTGACAGAGCTGCTTAAAAACAAAAAAACCAGCATCAAATCCGCGCTTTTAGATCAAAGCATCATAGCTGGCCTTGGCAACATATATGTCTGCGAAGCCCTGTTCTACGCAAGGATAAGCCCAAAACGAGAAGCGAGAAAATGCTCGCCGAAAGAACTTGCCTGCCTGGTCAAGTCCATACGCAAAGTGCTTCAATCCGCCATTAAAGCCGGAGGCTCAAGCCTACGAGATTACGTGCGATCGGACGGCACTACCGGCTCGTTTCAAAATCATTTTGCCGTATATGGCTGCGAAGGCAAAAAGTGCAAAACATGCACCTGCAACGTTATAAAAACCGGAGGAATAAAAAGAATAACCCAAGGAGGCCGCTCCAGCTTCTATTGCGAGACGAAACAGAAATAGACTTACCGTCCCTTTGTGCGCTCAACTGAATTTATAGCAGCGCTAGCTCTAAGAGCCGCCACAATATTCATAAGATGAGGAACATCCTTAACCTCGACATCGACAAGAATATCGAAAAAGTCCGTAGAGCGGTTGGTTATCTTAAGATTGATAATATTTCCGTTTCCTTTTCCTATAATAGTCGTCAACGCGCCCAAACTGTTAGGCTGATTATTCAGAATGACGGTAAGCCGCCCAACCATAGAGCTTTCTTTGCCGTAACCGTCGCCCCATCCGACATCTATCCAGCGCTCCGGAGCGTCACGAAAGCTCTCCAACGTCTCGCAATCGCGAGTATGAACAGTAACGCCCCTTCCGGTAGCGACTATGCCCACAATGGCGTCTCCGGGCAGCGGATGGCAGCAACGAGCGAAATGAACAGCCATTCCCGGTATCAACCCCTTAAGCGTCAAAGGAGCCGTCGTAGTCCGAGCCTGCGGTTTTGGAATATTCATCCCCGGCTCAGTCACCGCGATAGTTTTTTCCTGCACCTTGTATTTATGCTGAGGGAACGCCGCATGAAAAACATCCCGCGACGGTTGAAGCGAAGCGCCGACATTGGCAAAAAGATCATCGACCGAAGCCGCTTGAAAATTCTTCGCAACGGCCTCGAACGGTTTTTCGCCGAAGTCTATACCCTCCTGTTTGCAAAGCTTCTCAAGCATAGCGCGACCAAGTATAATATATTCGGTACGCTGCTGAGTGCGCACGAAACGGCGAATCCTGGCCCTGGCCTTGCCGCTTACAACGAACCGCTCCCAAGCCGGAGAAGGAGTGCCGCCCTTCTGAGTAACGATCTCGACCTGATCGCCATTGTGCAGCTCTGTACGCAAAGGAACCATGCGCCCATTCACCTTAGAGCCGACGCACGAGTCCCCGACAAGGCTGTGCACCGCATAAGCAAAATCGACAGGAGTAGCCCCACGAGGCAAAGCGATCAAATCGCCTTTCGGAGAGAAACAGAAAACCTGATCCTGAAACAACTCAAGCTTAGTCTGTTCCAGAAATTCCTCCGGCCTTTGAGCGTGCTCGACGATATCGAGAAGCTCTCTCAACCACCGATACTGAGATCCGTCTGCGCGATGATCGTCCTGCTTATAAGCCCAGTGAGCAGCCACGCCCAATTCTGCGACCTCATGCATTTCATGGGTTCTGATCTGAATCTCGATACGCTGATTTTCCGGCCCTATTATTCCGGTGTGTAAACTTTGGTATTGATTGGGCTTGGGAGTGGAAATGTAATCCTTAAATCGCCCGGGAACGACTGGATAATTACTGTGAAGAATGCCAAGCACCTGATAACACTGGCCGACATTGTCAACCGTCACCCTGAAAGCCATTATGTCGGACAATTGCTCGAACGCGATATTCTTGCGCTTCATCTTGCGCCAAATAGAGTACGGATTTTTCTCGCGCCCCTCGACCTCGGCATTTATGCCGGATTGAGACAGCACCTTGCGCAGCTCCTCCTGTATCTTAGAAGCCAATCCGCCGCCTTCGCTACGCAAATAGCCAAGCCGCGTCATAATGCTCGATCTTGCGTCAGGATTAAGCTCAGAGAACGCGAGATCCTGCAACTCGTCCTGCATTTTCTCGATACCGATACGCTCCGCCAGAGGAGCATATATATCCATAGTCTCGCGAGCGATCCTTCTGCGTTTTTCCGGGTCCTTCAGATAATGCAAAGTGCGCATATTATGAAGACGATCCGCCAGCTTTATAAGCAGAACGCGAATATCCTCGGACATAGCCAGCACTAACTTACGGAAATTTTCCGCCTGCTTGGCCTGATCGTTCTGAAACTCTATGCGAGATAATTTGGTGACGCCATCGACAAGCCGAACGACCTCCGGCCCGAACAGCTTTTCAATATCGTCCAACGTAGCGAGAGTATCCTCGACCGTATCGTGAAGCAGCGCCGTAGCGATGGTAGTCGCATCCATCTTCATACTGGTCAGGATTCCAGCGACCTCCAAAGGATGAGAGAAGTACGGATCGCCGGAAGCTCTTACCTGCGCCCCATGAGCCTGCATGGAAAAGACATAAGCGCGGTTAAGCAAATCCTCATCAGCCGTAGGATCGTAAGCCCGCACTCTCTCGACCAGTTCATACTGGCGCATAAGTCTGGGCTTAGTCTGAGGCAGAACCTGAGTTTCTGGCATTGCGGCAAGAATAATATAAATCCGGGGATACGGCTACAGTGCTTATGATACAGAATTTATAAATAATTAGATAACAACAAGCCAAACCGGGCCTAAGGGCCACAAGCCACGCTCGCGCTTGTTTTTGCGCTCGATCCGGGCTGCGCGCTTACAGAACGAAGAGCATATTTTACCGGAGGTTGCGCATACACAATCCTGAAACTGTCTCCATTTTTCAGCGTAACATTTTCTGTATCTTCTTCCGCATAAGATTTTCCATTAACGACGACATCGTTCACATAAAGAATTTTGTTTAAATCTTTGAAACTGCCGTCATCATTTATCAAATCACGATATTTCACATATTTTAACAAATCTTTTGCCTTGGTATTATTAGGAACTCTGCACAATATGCCCGACCGTTCATCGTTGCCGCAAACATATACAACATCGTAAGCCTTAGGCAGGTGAACAACTTTTTGCCCTTGAAGCAGAGCGAACATATTACACAGCACTCCGTCCATTATCTCCGCATGTTCATTAGGATCGTGCGTGCTGGGAGCGCTCCAGGTTTTGTGCACCGTTATTGTGGAATCCAGTTTATTGTTTTCCCCTTTATGAGCGGCATGTCTGGTAATGCCGCTGCTATTGTCATCGTGCATATTCTCTGTCACGACCTGAAGCTCAACGCATCTTCCATTAATATGCATGCAGTCATGTATAGCCTTGTATCCAGTATCTTTCTTATTATCTCCCAAATAGTTTTTATGACGTCCCTTGATGAAGGATATACCGCTCTTTTTGTCTGCGCTGACATCTTCCGCAAGCCTGTCATACATGACCTTGCACGAATTTTCATCTGGATCGTCTATGATCGCCCGCAAAGCAAAGGCGTCGCGCACGCCTTTATTAAATTTTTTGTTAAAAACAGACAGATTCTGAGCTGAACCCAAAGTAACCCTCACCTGCGATTTATTCGCGTTCTGCTTATCCATCATCTTCTGCCATATCGAGAAAACGGATTTAACGCGCCCCTCTATTCTGTATTTGAATCCATAGTTGGACAGCAGTTTATTTATGTTGTTTTTTATCTTTCCCATAATATTGCTTGGGCGCATCTCCCCATCGAGACCTACTGTCGCCCCCAAAGAAGCCAGTTTGTTTTTGATGGCGCGGTATGCGCAAGGATCGATTATCTTAACCAGGAGGTCCTGCATCTCCTCATAAAAAGGCGAACCCATTTCCCTGGCTACAGGTAAATACATGCCTTTTATGTGAAGCGCCCGCATTATCCTTTTTGAATTAGTCTCAAGGCGCACACTCTCGGAAAAGAACCTAGGATCTTTTTCCTGATCCTTATTCATGACGCGAGCCTGTTGCAGCGACGACACCATTTTCACAAACCAGACAACGGCCTGATTGTCGGACGAATGAATGATATCCTGTCCAAGATCGTGTTGGATGAGATTGAACTTATAATCCCTTTTCAACCAACGACCATTCTTATCATACGGCCTCATGGTGATCGGAACTTGAGTTATAGAGCTTATCTGCCTGGTCCGATGGGCTACATTGCTGCCGAATTTTTCCTTTACATCTTCCGTAGTCATCGCCCCCACAAGCATAAGATCGCTTAGAACGGAAGAGAGAACGGAGACGCTTTGGTCTTTTTTGTTTTTATCTGCATTTCTGGAAGTTATTTCCCTGACCGTGTAGAAATGCCTGGCTTTTTTACGAACGCCATCTGCATCTCCCTTATCCAGCCCCATCCCAGCGACCATAGTCGCGAGAGGATTATAATAATCGCCTATTATATCGTCGCCGCTATATCCGATTTTTTCCCGATAATAATTGGTCAAGACTTCTTTGTTTTCTTCCAGAAGCTCGAAAGCCTCTCTTATGTAAGGCTCATATCCGCCCGCTTTCTTGGCGATATACCCGGACGAAAATCTAAATCCTACCCGCGACGATTCTTTGGTCGCCTTAAAGATCTGAGCTACTTCATCGAGTTTTGGAGAAATGCCGGAAACGGCGCCGGTGGATTGGAGGGTTTCTTTGCCCGCAGCAGAGAACACAGCCGAAGTGGCTGGGGTAGGCTGCATTTTTCTAGGAGCAGCCCCCTCCATATTAACCTCGCTCTCTATTTAAAGAGGCGGTCTTATGTCTAGTCCTTGACATCCTCATCTTCAAAACTGATACCGCTGTCAACAACATCGACATCGGTAACTTCAGCCTCCCCATCTTCACTATCAACATCTTCGTCATCGGCCTCGTCGGCATCTTCACCCATATCGACGTTGACCCAATTCTGCTGTTCGCCAGCCATAAGCTCGGCGACTTCTTCTTCCGGTTGATCCGGCTCTATACGTTTTTGAAGTCCCTTGATGAGGGTCTCATTCAAAGAACCGAGATCGACTTTAAGCTCGGCGATTTCGCGCAAGGCTACGACGGGATTTTTGTCGCGATCGCGATCGACCTTAAGCTCGGCGCCGGAGGCCAGAGCGCGAGCGCGATGCGCCGCCAACATAACCAGCTCGAACCGGTTGGGAACTTGCATTACGCAATCTTCGACTGTTACACGCGCCATATTCGTAGTCCTTTTTTAAACTCTGATTACAATACCTGCGCCTTGTCGCTTTTGAACGAGCGGCAGAACGAGGCTCCTTCCTAATTCAAATTTTTTCCTCACTGGACCAAAGATCGCCTTACGGGAAAACCGGGACCTATCCTTGTATGTGAAGAACCTCCTATCCTAACTTTTTTAACAGATGCATGTAAAGCGCTGATGGTGTATATTACCCGATAAGATAGGTGAAAACATTTAAAAGCTTACTTAATAGCGGAGAAATTTTTGGCATAACCCCCGGTTTTTCTTTAAGATTTGGTTACCTTTTATTACCTTTTGGTTTACCACATCTTCCGAATACAACGGGAAAGTCTGCCGATATTTGTCTGCCTTGTGCAGTAAAAAATTATATGGTTAACATGGCTTTTGAACGATAAGAGGGAAAAATGATTTTTTATAAAGAAGAACGCATGGCGATGTTCATCGATGGCGCCAACCTTTACGCCGCCGCCCGCGGCCTGGGATTTGACATAGATTACAAGCGGTTACTTGAGCTTTTTGCTGGAAGAGGCCGCCTTGTACGCGCCTTTTACTACACCGCATTGGTCGAGAATGAGGAGTATTCTCCCATCCGTCCACTGGTTGATTGGTTGGATTACAACGGCTACGCGATGGTAACGAAGCCTACCAAGGAATTTTCAGACGCTTTTGGCCGCCGCAAGGTCAAGGGCAACATGGACATTGAGCTTGCGATTGACGTGATGGAGATGTGCGACCACGTCGATCACATCATGATTTTCTCTGGGGACGGAGACTTCCGCCGCCTCGTCGAAGCCGTCCAGCGCAAAGGCGTAAGGGTCAGCATCGTAAGCACGATGCGCTCGAATCCTCCAATGATCGCGGATGAACTGCGTCGTCAGGCCGATAACTTCATCGAGCTACAGGACCTTACTCAACACATAGCCCGCGCTCGCGATCCGAACGCTCCCGTGATGCAGAAAGACGTCAACATTCCCGGCGCCGCTCCGCAACCAAGCATTAAAGACGTGACACAGAATCTAGTGGCCTCGCAAGAAGCCATGCAGGAAGTCGCGTAAGCCCAAAGGTCGCGCCATGCCCGATTTGTATGTGCCAACACGCCCGCGGCTGGAGATTAATCTCGATAGAATACGGGACAATTTTCTGAAACTGGCGGAAAGCGCTCCTTTTTCTGAAGTTTCTGCTGTCGTAAAATCAAACAGCTATGGCTTTGGCCTGACCGATGTAGCCCCCGCGCTGCTAGAGGCTGGTTGCAGAACCTTTTGGGTAGCACACGCATCTGAGGCTACGGTTTTACGCAAACAAGCTCCGAACGCCATCATATATGCGCTTA
Source organism: Alphaproteobacteria bacterium (assembly GCA_028692635.1). Lineage (GTDB taxonomy): Bacteria > Pseudomonadota > Alphaproteobacteria > UBA9219 > UBA9219 > JAQUWX01. The sequence continues at coordinate 10,154 of JAQUWX010000009.1, read as the reverse complement.
TGGGCCCCGGAAGCGATAGCATAGATGACATATTCTCTCTAAGATTGCGCCCGGTCATTAATTCGCTTTCTCAACTGCGATTCTGGCTGAACGCCACAACGGGAAGACAAGCGGAACCAGCAGCGCTCCACGTTGAAACCGGCATGAACCGACTTGCTTTAAGAAGCGGCGATATTCCGTTTGCAGTTGAAAATTGGGCGGCGGGAAAATTGAATCTCTCGTTACTGATGAGCCACCTTGCATGCGCGAACACCCCGGACCACCCGAAGAATCGGGAACAGTTGACCAGATTCAAAGAAATAAAAAAGCTTTTTCCTAACGTGCCCACAAGCCTTGCAGCATCGTACGCGCTATATCTGGGCAAGGAATTCCAGCAAGACGTAATTCGCGTAGGTCGCGCCATGTACGGAATACAAACCGCCGCCGGCAGCACCGCCCCAGTATTCAAGTTATCCGCGCCAGTTATACAGACAGCAAACATCTCCGTTGGTGAGATTGTAGGATATTTAGCGGCATGGCAGGCGCTACGACCAAGCCGCATAGCCACTCTTGCAATCGGATACACCGACGGCATGCCGACCTTACTTTCCAATTGCGGAGAAGTTTATTTTTCTTCCGGCGACAAAACTTATGCCGCGCCGATAACGGGAAGAGTATCCATGGACCTAATCTGCTGCGATGTAACCGACATCCCGGAGAGCGTCGTGCAAGAGGGCGTCATGGCGGATTTGATAACCTACGAAAATTACGTAGAAAAACTGGCCTCAAAATCCGGGATGATAGATTACGAAATTATGACTCACCTAGGCAACCGCCCCGACAGAGTTTACATCCACACCGCCGCCACAAACCAAAAAGTGGCTTGATATTATTCACAATTATCGTTTTAGGACTGTTATCCCAAAACAGTAACTTCCATATTAATGGGTTTTTGGAAGTTATTTTCTTGTAAGTTCCATCGATGTAAGTTATATTTACCCAACTTCCAAAAATGGGTGTTTTTGGAAGTTGGGCTTGGGGTAAACACCATGAAATCACAAAATAGAAATAGAATAGGTCAATATGTAAAAGGCATACCCGCAGGCGAGGAAACTTACAGCGCCTATATGCCTCAAAAACTCCCCCCCAATCCTCCGCTTGCAATGGACGAACTCTATCCTCTACTCGATAAGGCTAATACAGCTCTTGGCCGTCTGGATGGCATGAGCATGCTTATACCTGACCCTTCGCTTTTTCTGTACATGTATGTGCGCAAGGAAGCCGTTCTGTCGTCTCAAATTGAGGGGACTCAATCTTCATTGTCAGATTTACTCTTGTTTGAAACGGATGAGGTTCCCAGCACGCCAATAGATGACGTAACCGAAGTCTCTAATTACGTTGCGGCGATGGACTACGGGCTAGAACGACTAAAAGAGCTTCCTTTATCCTTGCGTCTTTTGCGCGAAATACATGCCAAGCTTATGAACAATGCGCGTGGAGGGCACAAAATGCCCGGTGAGTTTCGCACATCGCAAAATTGGATAGGAGGCTCACGCCCTGGCAATGCTCGTTTTGTCCCGCCTCCACCAGAGCGCTTGATGGAAGCTCTCGACGCTTTCGAAAAATTTCTCCATGACGATAAAGTTATACTGCCGTCCTTAATTAGAGCCGCGCTAGCGCACGTTCAGTTTGAAACCATCCATCCCTTTCTGGATGGCAACGGTCGTTTGGGCCGTTTATTGATAACATTCATACTGTGCGTCGAAGGAATTCTGAAAGAGCCATTGCTTTATCTAAGCCTTTATCTAAAAGCTAACCGACAGACATATTACGATCTTTTGCAATCTGTGCGCGAAACTGGCGATTGGGAATCGTGGATTAAATTTTTCCTGACTGGAGTTTCAGAAACGGCAAATCAAGCGACGGAAACCGCGCATGACATATTGTCGCGCTTTAATAAAGACAGGACCGCAATAGAAGAGTCCGGCAAATCAACAACGACCGTTCTTGCCATTCACAGCTATTTTCAAAAACACCCTGTGGCGAACACCACAAAAATCAAGAATGCTTGCAATATTTCGTTGCAAACTGTACTGCGATCGCTTGCCACGCTCTCATCGCTCGGGATTATCAAAGAAATTACGGGCAAGGAAAGAAACAAGGTTTTTGCTTACCACGAATATTTAAACATCCTCAATAAAGGAACAAACTTTATTGCAAAAGCGGACGCACGCTAAGCAGCAAAAAAAACTATCTGTTATTGTTCCGCAAAATTCTGGCCTTATCCCGGTCCCAATCTCTGGCCTTGATAGCTTCGCGCTTATCGATCTGACGTTTGCCTTTTGCTACAGCCAGTTCAACCTTGGCTATGCCGCGTTTGTTGAAATAAATTCCCAAAGGAACCAGCGTTACCCCCTCGCGCTTGATAAGCCCGACGAGTCTTTTTATCTCTCGCGCATGAAGGAGTAGTTTTCTCGCACGGTGAGTCTCGTGCTGCAAATGAGCGCCGGCCTGCTGGTACTCCGGTATGTAGGCGTTCAAAAGAACCATATCGTCGTTTTTAGCGCTCGCGAAAGCTTCCTGAATACTGGCCTGCCCGAGCCGAAGAGACTTAACCTCGGTCCCAGAGAGCATGATTCCAGCTTCTATAGTATCGGTTATGAAATAGTCGTGACGAGCGCGACGATTCATAGCGACATAGCGCTGAGCCTTCAAACGATCTGCATTTTTTTTATCAGTCATGACACATAGTTAAACGAATACGTAAAATTAATAAGGCTTGCGCGGTTGACATGGTGGATCATTGTCTTGCATAAATCAAATAGCATGTCATCCCAAATGCCCTAACGGCTTTCTTCCAATCAATGACATAGGCTCAAAAACGACATCATGAAAAGTTTTTACCATATTTTGCCTGTTTTATTAATTACCGCCACGCTTGCTCTGCCGCCTGTTGAGGCGAGCGCCGCATCCCCCGACGCGCAGAACTACAGAAGAGCGCTGTCCGCCATAGAAGCAGGTCGAGTGGAACAAGCGCTTGATATAGCGGCGCATGGCCGCGACCCAGTGCTTAACAAAGTCATAAAAAGCTATGCCATGGCCCAGCCGGGGAACAACTTTAGCTTTCATGAGATGGCGGAATTCATAACCACGCATCCTGATTGGCCCTGCATCAAAGGCATACTCATGATAGCGGAGCAAAAGATTCCGCAATCCTACACTAATGAGCAGGTAATCAACTGGTTCAACGCATACGCGCCTGTAACGCTGATAGGCTTTTATCGTTATACAGACGCGCTTGAAGCTGCGGGGAATGCGCAAAAAGCCTACAGCCTTGTGCGAGCGCGCTGGATCGAGAGAGACTTTTCGAACGATGAGCTAACGGTATTTCATGGTCGTTTCAGCCATATATTAAGCTTAAAAGATCACCATGCCCGCCTTGATAGATTGTTGTGGGAGAACGAAATAACCGACGCGAGACAGATGTACAAATTTGTCGATAGCGGCGTCAAAGCGCTAGCGGAAGCAAGGCTTGGGCTATCCAACCAACTCAGCAACGCCGAGTCTTTAGTGTCCAAAGTCCCCGATCACTGGCAGAACGACCCCGGCCTTTTGTTTGAGCGCTTAAAGTGGAGAAGAAAGAACAATCTCGACGAAAGCGCCATAGAAATACTCTCGAACGCTCCGGCGCAGTTGATACGGCCTGACAAATGGTGGGACGAACGCAACATCATGATCCGCCGCGCAATGGAGCGCAAAGATTTCAAATTATCCTATCGCCTTGCGGCAGATAACGGGCTGATAGCAGGCTCCGATTTTGTGGACGCTGAGTTCATAGCAGGCTGGCTTGCGCTAAAATTTCTAAATCGCCCGGATCTGGCGCGCACCCACTTTGACAACATATTGCAAAGCGCGACATCTCCGATATCGCGTGCGCGTGGTTCATATTGGCTGGGCCGCACGATGGAAGTTCTTGGAGACAAACGCGAAGCCGAACAATCGTATGAAAACGCAGCGGCACTAAACACCACTTTTTACGGACAATTGGCCGCAACAAGGCTCTACGCGAAACCTACCATCGTCGCTTCGCCGGAACCGGCGATTCCGCGAAAAGTCCTAAACGAATTTATGAGACGGGATCTTACGCAAGCGATTGAGCGCCTCTACCGCATTGGCGCCACCGATAGAGCCAGAATATTCTTCAAAGCCGCCACGGAATCCGCCGACCAGCGAGTAGAGTTTGTGCTTCTAACGGAGCTTGCCTACCGCCTGAAGCGCCCGGACTGGGCGATAACAGCCGCGAAAGCCGCCAATCAAAAGAACATGATAATGGCGTCGAACGCCTATCCGATTTTAAGCATGCACATTCCGTCGCCGCCTGATCCGGCATTTACTCACTCTTTGATAAGGCAGGAGAGCTTATTCAACGCCGATGCGCTCAGCCCGGCCGGAGCGCGAGGATTGATGCAAATGCTACCGCGCACCGCGAAAGACGTCGCCCGCAAAGTGGGAGTGCCGTTCAAAGCGCAGCGCCTGAACGACCCGGATTACAACGTGCTGTTGGGAACCTACTTCATACAAGAGCAAATAAATCGGTTTGACGGATCGTATATACTTGCTCTTGCGGCATACAATGCGGGTCCGGGTCGAGTAAGGGAATGGATCAACCTGTTCGGAGATCCGAGAGATACAAAAACCGACCCGATAGACTGGCTGGAGATCATCCCAATATACGAGACTCGCAACTACGTTCAGCGCATAATGGAAAACTTCCAGATTTACCGCGCCAGACTTAACGGCGGAAAAGCGAATCTGACGATATTGCAGGATTTAAGAAGGTAGCCCTAATAAAGAGAGGGGATTCATGTACGATCTTATGCTGGTTCTCGCAACATTGTCTTTTGTGATGTCGGTCGCGTTTATGGCGGCGGGATTGCTGTGGCTAAAGAAATTCCGCAACGCCACCTCGCGAGTCCTCAGCGAGTCAGTAGGGGTCCAAATAGAAGCGACGAAAAGATTAAGCGCAGAAATAGATATGCTGAAAAGACAGCAGCAAGTTTACGAACAGAATTTACTCAAACTAGCCGAGTCTCATTTACAAATGAGGCACGATCTAGGAGCCGTCTCCACCAGACTAGAAAACAGCGAAAAGCAAATCTACGGCGTCTCCGAACAGCGCGTTATACATTAGCCCCCTCCTCAAACCGCGCAATCCCAAAAGATTTATCTAAAGTTTTATTGTTTGCATGCATCAAAAAAATACTTGCATGGGAAATATTGTCTAAAGGCGCGGAAATACAGGGAAAAAGCCGGGATTTTAAGGCTTGTTTAAGCATACATCTGCTATTCATTGGTCATGCGATAAAGAGATCGCAATTACCAAGGTGGATGACATGAACGCCCAGAGAAAACAGGAAGAAGCCGCAGATTTCGAAGCCAGAATGGTTGGCTTGGTCCGCAACGCGCTTTTGGTTGCCGGGCATGAAATGGGCGACGAGGGCGATCATTGGCCGGTGATAAAATCCACCATCAAAGAAATCGACAAAGACTACGAAGATTTGCAGATAGAGCGCTCTGTGCACGCTGAAATGAAAAAGCACCTTTATAAGCAGCTCGAGAAAATGGAAGCCGAGCTTGAGCATCTCCCCACGGAAACAAAAACCGAAGCCGCTCCTAAATTAAGAGAGCTGCGGGAGATATACGACGCTTTCTTTTCCGAAGCGGACGAGAACAAACTGATTGCGAACACCGATGAAGAGCCGATGCACATAAAACGTGCCAGAGCTATAATCGCTACGTTGGAGGCTGACGATGAATAACGCGATGAACGACTATGACCTTTTGGTCAATAACGCGATGCAAACCGCTTCCCGCCTTGGATTAAACAAGGGCATGCTTAATCCTGATATTTTAAAGCACCATTCAGAGGAGATTCTGAAAAGTCTTATAAAAGATTTTGGAAACCCCGCTTTGGAATCTATAGAGGTAATCAAGGCTGCTATGCAGCAAGGCTCTAAAAATGACGAGCCTACCCCTATCGTTCCTACGCAAAAAGCAGGAAAGCCGACTCACAAAGCGCTTACCCTTTAAAAAACCGCTATTGCGCTTTTCGCAAATCTCGGCTCGAATAGGGCGCACCCTATTCGAGCCGAAGTGTTTTTGCCATGGACTATGAAAATATTTTATATCTGATCTTGGAATATCTCGCTGGCGGAGCGCTCGGCTTAGCCAGCGCTGGCCTGGCCTGCCATTTTGGAACCCGCTCCGCGGAGCGCCTTCCCGGAGAGAGCATGATGCCGCAGTGCCTATTCTGCATGCGTCCCTTAGAGTGGCATGAAGCATTCCCATTCTTCGGCTGGCTGCTAAGAAAGAACGCCCGCGCACTTCCCTGCCCCTGCGGCGATCGCAAGGGCCTGTGGCTATTACCGCTGACTGAGTTCATCGGATTTCTCATGGGAATGACAGTAGTCGCGTTAACCGGATGGGACGTATCGATCATTCCGCTTTGCCTGGGCATAGGGCTGCTCCCAGCCATTGCCAGCATAGACCTGGCTTTTGGCATAATCCCGGACACTCTGAACGGAATGCTGGCAGCGCTTGGCCTGATCTGGATCATGACAGGCGACGGAGATCTGTTCATGGCGCTCATAAACAGCGCAGGATTATTGCTCTTTGGCATACTTCTGGCTGTGGGATACAGCAAGCTCCGAGGCCGCGATATGCTGGGAATGGGCGACGTAAAGTTTTTTGCAGCGGCGGGGTTGTGGCTACCGATAGAACTCATCCCATGGTTTTTCGTAACGGCTGGGGTAAGCGGCGCGGCCATAGGCGTTATCTGGCAATTAAAAGGCGGAGATAAAGAGTTTCCGTTTGCTCCGGCGCTGTGTTTGTCACTGGCAGCATGCGTGTTTTATGCGCTATATTAGCATATGACTTTTGCGCGATCTCTCTTCACCGTAAGTGGCCTGACGATTGTAAGCCGCATAGGCGGGTTCATACGCGACACGTTGACAGCAATGCTGCTCGGCGCCGGTCCGATAGCTGACGCATATTTTGTAGCGCAGCGTCTCCCGAATTTATTTCGCAGTCTCTTTGCCGAAGGGGCGTTTTCGGCGGCGTTTGTCCCGCTATACAGCGCCGAGGAAGAAAAGAACGGCCACAATGCGGCGCAAACGTTTGCGGCTGAAGCCCTGGCTCTTTTGCTGCTTATCCTTATCCCGTTTTCGATTTTGGTCATAATTTTCATGCCGCTTGCCATCCGAGTGCTGGCCCCCGGCTTTCACGACGATCCTGAAAAATACGCGTTTGCGGTAGAGTTCGGACGCATAACCTTCCCCTATCTGGTTTTAATATCCGTAACAGCCCTGCAAGGCGGAGTGCTAAACGCACGAGGAATTTTCGGTCCGGCGGCGGCAACTCCGATCGCGCTGAACATCATAATGATATCCGCGCTTGTTTTATCTAAATGGCTGGATCTTGAAGTTGGCAAAACTCTTTCATGGGCGATGACGTTATCGGGAGTCGTCCAGATGCTGTGGCTATCATGGAGCTGCCGCAAAGCAGGAGCGTCGATACCCCTAATCCTCCCTAAATTTGGCAAGCGAGCCTGCCTCCTGTTCAAGCAGGTAGGACCGGGAGCAATAGGCGCCGGAGCCACGCAAATAAACCTGTTTATCTCTACAGTGCTGGCCTCGACATTGCCGACTGGCGCAGTCTCATTCCTGTTCTACGCCGACAGATTGAACCAGCTACCGCTTGGCATCGTCGGAATTGCAGTAGCAACCACGCTTCTGCCGCTATTGTCACGCTATGTCGCGACCGGCAACGAGCGCATGATCCGCCATTACATGAGCCGTTCCATTGAATTCTGCCTGATGCTGGGCCTTCCCGCCACCGTGGGATTGATATTCGCCGCGCAGCCTATAATCCAAACGCTTTTCGAACACGGAGAATTCAGCCACGTGGATTCGGTTGAAACGGCCAAAGCGCTAATGGCTTACGCGCTTGGAGTCCCGGCCTTTCTTTTAGTGAAAGTTTTAAGCGCCGACTTTTTCGCCCGTCAGGACACAAGAACTCCGGTCAAGATTGCCATACTGGCAATGGTCGTGAACGTAGTATTCGCAATAGCCCTGCTTTTCCCGTTACAGCACATCGGAATAGCTCTTGCGAACAGCATAGCGACCTGGACGAACGCCATAGTCCTTTTCATATACATCCGCAAAGAGCGCGGCCACATAGGCGACGAGCAATTCTGGTTCCGCGCCAAGCGCATGCTATTAAGCGCCGCCGGCATGGGCGTCGTCGTAATAGCCACGGTAAACATGTTCGAAGAACGCTTTGCCCCCGGCAACGTATGGAGCAGGATATTGGGGCTTATGCTGATAATCGGCTCATCCGGCTTTGCCTACGCGCTGTTACTGCAACTAACCAAAGCGATGCGCTGGCGCGAAGCCCTAAACATGCTCACCAGAAAAGAGTGATTGTTTCAGGCAACAAAAAACGGGCAGTCCCGAAAGACTGCCCGTTTTGTTTTTTTAGCCAAAGCCGTTATTGAGCCGCAGCTTCCTTTTTCTCCGCAGGAGCGACATAGTCGTTACGCTCAGCGATACGAGCCGACTTCCCACGCAAGCCGCGCAGATAATAAAGTTTAGAGCGACGAACAGCGCCGTGACGAACGACATCGATAGATGCGACGCGAGGGCTATGAAGCGGGAACAAACGTTCGACCCCTTCGCCATAGCTGATCTTACGGACGGTGAACGACGAATTAATTCCGGCATTCTTACGAGCGATGCAAACGCCCTCATAAGCCTGAATACGCTCGCGAGTGCCTTCAACAACCTTCACGTTGATGCGCACGGTATCGCCAGGAGCGAAATCGGGACGGGTAACGTTCATCTTCTCGAGTTGCTTTTGTTCGAATTTTTGTAACAAGTTCATTTTAATTCTCCTTAATTCAGGTCCGTGTTCTAGTACATTGATATATTTCCCACAAGTCCGGCCTTTGGCTGCGGGTAATTTTTTCTGCTTCTGCCTGTCTCCAAGCCTTAATTTTCTCATGATTACCCGAGATAAGAACCTCTGGCACATCTCTTCCGTTCCACTCAGGAGGCCGAGTATATTGCGGATACTCAAGCAATCCTGCCGAAAAACTCTCCTCATCCACCGTAGCGGCGTTACCCATGACCCCCGGCAGCAACCTTACGCAGGCGTCGATCAGAGCCATAGCGGCAACCTCGCCGCCCGACAGCACGAAATCGCCCAAACTCACTTCCTCGAGGCGCTGAGCATCTATTACGCGCTGATCCAGGCCCTCATAACGGCCACACACCAGCATAACCGAGCCATCCGCAACAAATTTGCTAGCCATTGCCTGATCCAGCCTCTTTCCCCTGGGAGAAAGAAAAACCTTCCTGGCAACCTCGCCGAACCTAGCCACCGAGCAGTTAATAGCAGCATCTACAACATCGGGGCGAAGCACCATTCCTGCCCCTCCGCCGTATGGAGTATCGTCCACCGAGCGGTGCTTATCGCTGGCCACCGAGCGAATGTCCAGCGTTTCCAACCGCCACAGCCCGTCATTAAGAGCTTTTCCCGCAAGACTCATCCCCAGAGGACCAGGAAACATCTCAGGGAACAAGGTTAATACGTTAACCCTCCACGCCATCGCTATTTTTCCTTTGCCTCGCCAGGCCAGCCCTCGGGAACATCCACCGTAACGACGCCAGCCGCGATATCGATTTTCGGAACAAACCTGTCGTTAAAAGGCAGCATGTAACTGGCCCCAACAACTGGCTTAATTTCAAGAAACGATCCCGCGCCATAATCATGAACGCCTAAGACTTTTCCTTTTGTCTCACCGTTCAGATCGACAGCCTCAAGTCCGACAAGATCAGCCTCGTAATACTCGCCATCCTTAGTTTTCGGCAAAGCATCCCGATCGACATAAAGCCGTGTCCCCTTAAGAGCCGCAGCGACATCTCGATCCGAAACTCCGGCAACCGACACCATGAAACAATCCTTCATGACGCCGATGCGCTTCAAAGCGAAAACTTTGTCGCCGCTTTCATTCGTCAACGGAGAGTAAGAAAAAACATCTTCCGGGTTTTCCGTAAAACTGCGCAGACGCGCCTGTCCGCGCACTCCATGAGCGCCGACAAAAGCCCCTACGCATA
>JAQUWX010000056.1 GCA_028692635.1 Alphaproteobacteria bacterium | reverse complement strand
TGGCTATAATGACATTGATTCAACCTCGCACCGCCTCCGGCACCCTTGAGTTGCTCCCCCGCGAACAAATACAGTTTCAGTACATGCTGGACGTAATAAGGCGCGGGTATGAAAGTTTCGGGTTTGTGCCGGTAGAAACCCCCGTCTTTGAGATTAAAGACGTTCTCCTCACCAAGTCGGGAGGGGAAACCGAAAAGCAGGTATATTTTGTCCAATCGACCGGAGCCATACAGCAAGGCCATGAGGCAGAGCTGGCTTTGCGCTTTGACCTTACCGTTCCTCTGGCCCGATATGTGGCAGAGCATGAGCGCGATCTCGCATTTCCATTCCGACGCTATCAAATGCAGCGCGTATATCGCGGCGAGCGAGCGCAGCGCGGACGTTTCCGTGAGTTTTATCAGTGCGACATAGACATCATCGGAAAAGACAAGCTTGATCCCGCCTTCGACGCAGAACTGCCCGCCATCATCGTCAGGATTTTCACGACCTTGGGGATAAAGGGCTTTACGATACATTTCAGCAACCGAAAACTCTTACTCGGACTGCTTAATTCATACGGAGCGACGGACGCTGAGCAACAAAAACTCACCCTGCGCGAAATAGATAAGTTGGACAAGATAGGCGCGGCCAAAGTGCGCGAGTCCATCGTCGCTCTTGGCCTATCCGCCGAAAATGCGGCGAGACTGCTGGAATTAGTGCAGCTTAAAGGAAGCAAATCGGAAATAATCTCTGTTTTAAAGAAGCAGAATATCGAAAACCCGACCTTTTTAGAGGGGTTGGCCGAAATATCTCTTATGGCGGATTCTCTCCTTGCGCTTGGGGTGCCGGAAGAAAGAGCCAGATTAAATCTATCGATCACTCGCGGCCTCGATTATTACACCGGCACCGTCTATGAGACTTTCATCGACGATCACCCGGAGTTTGGCAGCGTTTGCTCTGGCGGTCGGTATGAAAATCTGGCCAGCTTCTATACAAAATCCAAACTTCCGGGAGTAGGCATATCCATCGGCGCGACCAGATTATTCGACCAACTAAAAGCCGCCGGTCTTTTGCCAAAAGTTCCGAATAAAGTTCAGGTCCTGATAACCAGCATGGATCCAAACTTGCGCGAAGAGTATCTGACTCTTGGCTCCGAGCTTAGGGAAGCGGGCTTCAATGTCGATAACTATCTTGAACCGGCAAAATTGGACAAGCAGCTAAAGTACGCCAACAAAGCAGGAATCCCTGCGGTCGTTATTATCGGAGAAACTGAGAAAGCAACCGGCGTAGCGCAAGTCAAAGACATGGACCGCAACGCGCAGCACGAGGTAAAGCGTTCCGACCTTGCCGCATTCATTCGCAATCTGCTGATGCGGTAATATGTCGCGCACGAACAGAACCCCGGTCCGAACTTATCGCTTAAGCGCAAAGCCGCAAAAAAAGCCGTATCGCATGCGCATTCCTCGCGCCAGCGCATTTGCGCTTCTCGCCATCGTTTTGCTTTGCGTAGCCACGGTCGGACGCCAAATACAAACCGAGCTGCACACTTCCGAAGTGCAGTCGCAGGTTTTTTCAAACATGGCGAACGAAATCCGGTTTGAAATGCAGAAAGGCCCCAACCCGGATTTATATATCCCCACAATCGGCCCTTATAATCAACGGCTGGGATACAGTTACATTCCGTTCTTTGCCAAAGCGCTTGAAGCCGAAAGCTATACAATATCGGAGCAAATGCGCGCTTCGAGCAGATATCAGCAATTGGTGGATTTTGGACTATATCCGGTTTATCGCGCCAAAACCGCCACCGGGTTCAGCTTATATGATCGATCAAGATCGTCTCTTTACAGCGCCTCTTATCCATCGCGGGTATTCAGCGACTTCCGCTCTATTCCGGATTTACTCGTCGATACCCTTCTGTTCATAGAAAATCGCGAGCTGCTAAAGCCTGGACCTGTGACGCGCAATCCGGTTATCGAATGGGATAGATTTTTCTATGCCGCCATAGGCCAGCTTGTTCAAGGCATCGCTCCGGGATTTAATGCAGGCGGCGGCAGCACGCTTGCGACCCAGATTGAAAAATTCCGCTATTCTCCCGGAGGCCAAACCAGCGGAGTGAAAGATAAGTTGAGACAAATAGTTTCCGCAAGCATTCAGGCATATCTTAACGGCCCGGATACAAGATCCATGCGCGAGCACATTGTGCTGGATTATCTGAACAGCACTCCCTTGAGCGCTCGGCAGGGATTTGGCGAAGTGAACAGCATAGGCGACGGTCTTTGGGCATGGTTCGGACGCGATCTGACTGAAGCCACAGCGGCGCTCAATCTGCCGGAAAGCGATATAGATTCCCTGCGCACGAAAGCAACCATATACCGGGAAGCTCTTGGGCTTATTCTGGCTCAACGACGGCCTACATATTACCTTCTTACGAACCGCGACGCTTTAGATGAGCTTACGGACAGCATGTTAGATAAATTGGCCCGGGAAAATGTGATTTCCTCACAACTACGGGATGCTACAAAAGTAGCTCGATTAAAATTTCTTCCTGATCCCCCACCTATTGTACAGCCTCCCTATCTCGACCAGAAAGCTGCCAACGCTCTGCGCAACCATCTTTTGATGATGCTGGGCATCAAGAACCTTTATGAGCTTGATCGCATAGACCTGACCGCCGACAGCACCATGGATCAGGCGGCTCAACAGAAAGTTGCCGATTTCCTGAAGAAAATGGGGGATAGGGAATTCATCAAATCAATCGGCCTTTATGGATTCCGCCTACTTAATCCCGACAACGATCCTGCGAAGATAAAATGGAGCGTGGTTCTTTACGAGCGTGGAGAAAAAGGGAACCGTTTAAGAATACAGGCCGACAATATCGACGGCCCCTTTGATATGAACGAGGGAGTAAAACTGGATCTTGGCTCGACCGCCAAATTACGAACTCTCGTTACATATCTTGAGATCATAGGCGAGCTTCACCGCCGCTATGCCGGACTATCTGCCGAAGACTTGCAGGATATAACCGAGGAAGCTCCCGATGCTCTAACTTCATGGGCAACCTCGTGGCTTACAGACAATCCCGATGCCACATTGCCCGAAATGTTGGAAGCGGCAATGGACAGAAAGTATTCAGCCAGCCCTCATGAAGTATTCTTCACCGGCGGAGGAGCCCATACTTTCGGCAACTTCGAGAAAGAAGAAGATAGTCGCATAATGGATGTTCGCGAAGCCTTGAGACATTCTGTAAATCTGGTTTTCATAAGAATAATGCGCGATATAGTGAATTATTCTATATCGCAGGGCGCCCAAACCAAGCAGGAGCTTATCGGAGATCCCGATAATCCGGCCAGAAAAGAATATCTTGAGCGCTTTGCCGACCGCGAGGGAAGCACTTTCTTGAATCGCTATATTAACGATTATGAGGGTCTTTCTCCCGATGAAGTAATGGAGAGAATATCCAGCCGCGCTCATAAGGGAGCGACATCCCGCACTATATTGTTCAGCTCTATAAAACCTCAAGCTAGTTATGCCGAGTATGTCGCATACATGCGCGATAACATGAAGACCGAGCTGGACGACGCTCGCCTTCGCAAACTGTTCAAGGAATATCCGGCATCGCGCTACAGTTTGTCCGATCGAGGATATATATCCGGCATCAATCCGCTTGAGCTATGGCTGGTAGCGTATCTTCAAGCCAATCCCAAAGCATCTCGTAGCGCCATTCTGGCAGTCAGCAAACCTATACGCATAGATAGCTATGCCTGGCTCCTGCGCCCCAGCAAAAAGGGAGCGCAGGACACGCGCATTCGCATTCTGCTGGAAATGGACGCTTTTGCGAGAATACAGAAACGGTGGGCGCGACTTGGCTATCCGTTCGAAAAACTCGTGCCAAGTTATGCGACGGCTATCGGAAGCTCAGCTGACCGTCCAGGAGCTTTGGCGGAGCTTGCGGGAATTCTGCTGAACAACGGCGTAAGACAGCCGATGATACGTTTTGAAAAACTGCATTTTGCAGCGAACACTCCATATGAAACCATCCTCAAGCCAAACGGCAAGGACGGGGAACAGGTGCTTGATCCTGCTATCGCAAAAGTAGTTCGCGCAGGAATGATGGATGTGGTCGAAAACGGAACGGCTCGCCGCCTGTCCGGAGCCTATATCGACATAGCAGGCAAACCTCTTGCCGTAGGAGGCAAAACCGGAACCGGAGATCACCGCTTTGACGAATTCGGAGCTGGCGGGAGATTGATATCTTCACGAGTTGTTAACCGTACCGGCAGTCTGGTGTTCTTTATCGGGGACAAATGGTTCGGAACCATAACCGCGCACGTCGCTGGAGAGGAAGCCGCCAAATACAAATTCACCAGCGCTCTTTCGGCTCAGATGCTTAAATCTCTGTCTCCGATTTTGACTCCGCTTATAAATGGAGCGGTTTCGGCAAATCTTCTCAATACGAGCAGCAATAAGAAATAACTCGGTTTGAAGTCTTCCATATAGGCAAAATATGCCTTATATTCCTGCGTCATGAAAAATGTTTCGCTTTTGCTATCGCTGATTATGACTATCAGCATCATACCGTCCCTGGCTAACGCCTCGGCACCGCAAACTCTTGGCTCATTCGGACCCTGGAAAGCCTTTATGGCAACCGAGAACGAACAGCCTGTATGCTATATGTCTTTGACCAGCAAAGCTCCTCCGATTGTTGTGCCTAAAACAGCCAAGAAGAGCCAGGCTAAACCGTCCAAGCGCGGCGATGTAGTTATAATGGTTACTCACCGCCCGGCAGAGGGCAGCAAAGACGTGGTGAGCTACTCGGCAGGAATAAAATTCAAAGCCGCTAGCGAAGCTAAAATTATAATTGGCAAGAAAGAGTTCAGCCTGTTCACCCAGAATGACACCGCATGGTCACGCGACGCCGCGACAGATCATGCCCTCGCTGCTGCAATAAAAGGCGGCCTGAGCATAACGATGAGCGGCGAGTCTGCCCGAGGAGACATCATCAACGATAAAATCAATATAAAAGGAGCAGCGCAGGCATACAGAGCTATCAGTAAATCCTGTGGATTGCCCGTAGAAGCGGAAAAACCTGTAGTTGCGCCAAAGCCTGCGAAGGCAAAACCCGCCTCTACGGCAAAACCTGCCACCGCGATAAAAACTCCGGCGAAAGCAGTTGCGCCAAATACCGCAAAGAAAACGCGATAAATAAATATGAGCAAAGCAAGCATAGAAGGTCACGCTGCGCGTTTTGCGCCAGCGCCCACACTTATCGACGGCAAACGCAATTTTGTCGGCATGGATATGGCTGAGATAAAAGAGGCTCTAAAAGCTCTTGATATCGAGCCTTTCCGCGCAAAGCAAATCTGGTCATGGGTATATTGCCACGGCGTAAAAGATTTCTCGAAGATGAGCAATCTGTCAAAGCCAGTCCGCGAAAAAATAGGCCAGCACTTTTTCATAGGCCGCCCCACCGTGTCAGCCGCGCAGAAATCCTCCGACGGCACCAGCAAGTGGCTGATGAAGATGTTCGACGGCCAGGAAATTGAATGCGTGCATATTCCCGAGGAAGATAGAGGAGCTTTGTGCGTGTCCAGCCAAGTCGGATGCACAAATTCCTGTCGGTTCTGCCACACGGGAACTCAACGCCTGGTCCGCAATCTTGACGCCAGCGAGATAGTCATGCAGGTCATGCAAGTGCGTGACGAGCTTAATGAGTGGCCATCGACCAAAGAGCAAAGATTGCTATCCAACATCGTCGTGATGGGCATGGGAGAGCCGCTTTATAATTATGACAATGTTGCAAAAGCTCTTAAAATCATAATGGACAGCGAGGGCATCGCCATCGGCAAGCGCCGGATTACTCTATCAACCGCAGGCGTAGTACCCATGATAAAGCGTTGCGGCGAGGAGCTTGGAGTCAATCTCGCCATAAGCCTGCATGCAGTCACGGATGAATTGCGCAGCAAGATAATGCCCATCAACAAGATGTACCCCATCAAAGAGCTTATAAAAGCATGCAAGGAATACCCGGGATTAAGCAACGCTCGCCGCATTACGTTTGAGTATGTCATGCTTAAAGGAGTCAATGACTCTATGGCCGACGCTCGTGCGCTCGTGAGATTGCTGTCTGGAATACACTCTAAAATCAATCTTCTGCCATACAATCCATGGCCGGGATCGCCGTTTGAGTGCTCGGACGAAGAGACGATTCAAAAGTTCGGAGATTTCGTAAACGCTGCCGGTTATGCCAGCCCCGTTCGCACTCCAAGAGGCCGAGATATTATGGCCGCCTGCGGACAGTTAAAATCCGAAAGCCAGAGAGAAAAGAAGAAACCGCACGAAAAGCCCGAAAATGCTTGACTTTGCGCAAAAAGTTTTGTTAGAGTCAGCGCTTGTTCAAATAAAAGGCGTGAAAATGCGTAAGAATATACTTCTAGTACCAGGAGCGTTGGAAACGGGGCGATCTTAGAGATCGCACGACCGACCAACGCGCACAGGCTCCTTCGGGGGCCTTTTTTATTGCCAAAACGGACCCAAAGGAAAGGCAAACAAGATGAGCGATGAAGACCAAAGAAAGCAAAACAGAATCCAAAAACTCTTTGACGAGGCAATCTCGCATATAGCCTCGTCCGACAGGCCGCTTATATGCATCGGGGAAAACATTGTAAAAGCAGGTCCTGACGCTATGGGCTACTTTTTGGAATTTGCCAAAATGGCCAGCATTCCCGTTGTGTCAGCCGTAAGAAATTACGCTCCGCCCAAAGATATTAAAGACTTGTGGATAGGATATATCGGCACGAATACCACCGACATTCCTCTGAAACGAGCGGACCTGATAATAAACTTCGGAGCTGAAAGTCTCAACAATACCGCCGCAAGCGTTCGCACAATCCACTTGGATTCCAATGACGGACACATGGTTTATATAAAAACAGATGTTGGCATAATCGGAGATATGAAAACCGCAGCGGAAATGATGTTGAAAACAAGAAACAACTACACCATGGGCCGTGGTTACGATGAATGGAAGACGTGGAAAAAAGAAATAATCCCGTCAAAACCTATTGCTCTTTGCGAAGCCGTTAGGAGGGAGTCTACCAGCCTGAGCGCGTTCCCCCAGCCAAGCCCTGATGTCGGCCTCCGTGCGTTCGCGCTCACCTGAACGCCATGTCAGGCCATCTTTCAGGTTAAAGCTCTTGATGTCAGACAGAGTGCCATCCTTGTATTTTTGCAGGATAACTCCGCGCCCTCTCGTCATCTCCGGCAATTGCGAAGCCGGAAACAGAAGCAATTTACGGTTAGTTCCGATAACGGCAATATGATTGCCGCCCGCAAGAGCAAGAACGAGCGCTTTTGCCTTACCGCTTACATTCAACACCTGTTTGCCGTTTTTAGTTTGAGCAAGGACATCTTCGACCTTGACTATAAATCCGTGACCGTCGCTTGAAGCGACTATGAATTTCTGATTTGGCTGATATTTAATCATGCCCACTATGTCGGCATCGTTCGGGAGATCGATCATAAGCCGAACTGGCTCTCCAAGCCCCCGCCCTCCCGGAAGCTTATCAGCGCCAAGGGTGTAAAATCTACCATTGCCAGCAAAAAGCAGTATTTTATCCGTAGTCTCGGCCTCGAGGACAAATTTTTCTTCGTCCCCTTCCTTATATTTAATTGAATCCTTAGAGAGGCCATGACCGCGCATAGCGCGCACCCACCCTTTATCCGAAAGAACGATCGTAACGTTCTCGCGCTCGATAACAGCCTCCATGGGAACGTCTATGATGACCGGAGCTTCGGCTATCTCAGTACGGCGAGCGCCTAATTTCGTCGATTTGCCGAATTTCTGTTTAAGCTCGCCGATCTCTTTATCTATGGCCTGCCAGCGCACATCTTCGTTCTTAAGCAGCTTTTTCAATTCGGCTTGTTTACCAGCAAGCTCTTTTTGCTCGCCTTTTATCTGCATTTCCTCAAGCTTGCGCAAAGACCTTAACCGCATATTCAATATGGCCTCAGCCTGATTATCGGTAAGCCCGAAAGTCTTCATCAAAATCGGCTTAGGCTCATCTTGAGTGCGAATTATTTTGATAACCTTGTCGAGATTCAGATACGCAATAAGATATCCGGCCAAAGTTTCCAACCGAGCCTCAATTTGCGCCAGCCGGTAGCTCGAGCAACGCACAAGCACATCCTGCCTATGATCGAGGTACATCTGCAAAACGGACCGCAAGTCCAAAACCTGAGGCGTTCCTTCTTTATCGAGCACATTGAGGTTAAGCGAAAATTTAATTTCAAGTTCAGACTGCCGGAAAAGAGACTCCATCAAAACCGCCGGATCGACATTGCGGTTCTTAGGCACAAGAATAAGCCGCACATCGTCAGCGGACTCGTCTCGAATATCGTCAAGAAGCGGCAGTTTTTTAACCGACAGCAATTCCGCAATTTTCTCAATCAAACGGGATTTCTGAACCTGGTACGGGACTTCCGTAACGACAATTTGCCACATACCTTGCTTTAAATCTTCTTTTTCCCATTTTGCGCGCAGACGGAAAGAACCATGTCCTGTGCGATAGGATTCCGCAATAGACGCCCTGCTCTCAACCAACACTCCACCGGTAGGAAAATCCGGTCCGGGAATAAACCCTACCAGTTTATCGATGGTGACATTGGGATGGGCGATCATGTGATGCATGGCATCGCACAACTCGCTTACATTATGAGGGGGAATAGAAGTAGCCATGCCAACGGCAATACCGGCAGAACCATTGGCTAATAAATTAGGAAACGCAGCCGGAAGAACAGTAGGTTCTATCCCGCTGTTGTCATAAGTGGCGCGGAAAGGCACAGCATCTTCGTCAATGCCATCGAGCAACAGTCGCGCAACCTCTGTCATACGCGCTTCGGTATAACGCATAGCAGCGGCGCTATCCCCGTCGATATTTCCGAAATTACCTTGCCCTTCGATAAGCGGGTAGCGCTGGCTGAAATCCTGAGCCAAACGAACCAAAGCATCATAAACCGCAGTATCGCCGTGCGGATGGAACTTACCTATGACATCGCCAACAACTCGCGCTGATTTTTTGGGCGGCAAGTTGGGATCCAGCTTCAACTCACGCATAGCGAAAAGCAACCGACGATGAACCGGCTTCAATCCGTCCCGAGCGTCGGGCAACGACCGGGACATAATAGTAGAAAGCGCATACGACAAATAGCGCTCAGACAAAGCTTCGGACAGTTTCTTGTCTAAAACAGGCTGGGCGGGTTCGGACTTAACACGGGTTTTTGTTATAGCTTTTGTCATATCTGCCTTGGAATCACATCAATGCGCGGACTTTACTACAGTATCCTCGCAGCGAAAGCAGAAAAAACTACGCGCCCCCGTAAAGGTTAAGAAAACCCCTATTGGCATGTATAGTTTTCGACATGATCTCCTTCCATCCACGATCCGCAAGAACCTTGCGCCATACCGCCTACAGGACTCGTAGAAACAAACACAGGAGAGGTTCCTGTAGGACAAGAGCATTTGCCCGTTTGAGGATTCGGAGCAAAACAGCCGCTCATATAATTTATTCCACCTTTTAAGTAAAAAGTGGCTGCGTTTCCGGTATTCATATCAATTCCCTGACATCTAAAATAAACATTTTCAGTATTATTAGTCGGCCAGGGATAAGGCCAAACAGTTCCCCAAATAAAATCTCCATTGGGAGTGTCCGGCGGACAAGTTTGATCCGCCCCACAATGCCAGAGATCCGGCGGGCAGGTCCAGTAGCCATCTCCTTGATGATAAGTAATCTTACAACCGCGCTCTTTTTCACAGGCATTCTGTTGCTGATTGCTGCTGTAAAAATAATCGCATATTGAGTATTGCCCTGTGGTTACGTTCTTCAAAAAATTTCCATAATCGCAGGTGCCCCATCCACGACTGACATTGCCGCTTTGAAAAGCGTGATAACCGCTGGCCGTGTAAAATCTTCCAATAAATCCGCCATTTTCCGCGCCGCCGGCAGATTTACACACCATAGCGCCACTGCTATTTACAGAGATAACCTGATTTTCTGTGCATCCAAGGTTAGTAAAAGCGAGCCTGAATAGATCCTGCCCTCTTATGCATTGAGTGTTTGGGGCGTCCTGCTGCCAAGCCATAACCCTCACCTCACCGGCAGAGCAGTTCTGCGGGGGGAAACTACGGTTTCAGCAAAAGATGCAGCTGGAGAAAAAATCGCCGCCAAACACATGGCGAACACAAAACCAGCGAAGTTTTTTATATTCATCATGTTATGTCCATTGTTGCTGTGATTACTTGCACTTTGGATTGCCGCTTGCGTCAATCGATACGGTCTGACCGGGAGTGCAACCCATGCTGGCGAGCGTCTCCTTAACAAAATCT